>NZ_JBPSDN010000037.1:0-36601 GCF_052036135.1 Gordonia marina | reverse complement strand
CAACAATGACAGGCTCCACTCCAGCATCGGCACGGTCCCGCCCGCCGAGTTCGAGTCCGCCTACTACGCCGCCCTCAACCGAGAGCTGCACCCCGTATAGGAGCGGCAGAAAACCTGGGGTGATTCACGTCGCCGAGGTCACCCGCGGCGACGAGACCCGGCTGGTCGACGCCTTCGAGTTCATCCCGGGCGAGATCGCCGAGTCACCCGACTCGGGAATCGACTTCTTCCACCTCGGATCGATCACCGCCGAGCTGCATCGCCATGCGCGCGGCTGGACCCCGCCGGACGGATTCCGCCGATTCAGCTGGGACCTCGGCACCATGCTCGGCAGCGAGGGCCGGTGGGGCGACTGGCGCGACGCGCCGAATCTCACCGACGAGGACCGCGAAAGCATCGAGCGGGCCGAGGAGAAGGTGCGCGAGCGTCTCACCCGGTTCGGCACCGGCTCCGAACGATTCGGCCTCGTGCACTCGGACCTCCGCCTGTCCAATCTGATCGTCGACGACCGCCAGATCGTGGTGATCGACTTCGACGACTGCGGCTGGAGCTGGTATCTGACCGACCTGGCCGCCACCATCACCTGGAACGAGGCGGCCGACGACGCCGGGGACCTCGTCGAGCAGTGGCTGCTGGGCTATCTCGCCAACGGCGACCTGGAGCCCGCGGCGATCGAGGAGATCCCGACCTTCGTCATGCTGCGGCGTCTGATGATCACCGCCTGGATCGGCACCCACCCGGAGGCCGAGCCCGCCCGGCTTCTCGGCGGACACCTCGCGTCGGAGACCGCCGCACTCGGTCGCCGGTACCTCGACGATCCGTCGTGGTTCGCGTACGACCACGACGATCTCCTCGGCCGCGCCCGGCCCGCCGCTTCACCGAACTGAAACTCGCGGCTTATCGCCGCCACCACCCTCGAGGCGCCACGACCGGATGCCCTCGACGTTCCCCCTTGCCCCGCTGAGAAAGGTTGCCGACCGTGTCGATATCGAACGAGAGTCACTTGCCAGGAGGTGTCGAAGCCCACCGCGAGTCGGCCGAGTACTTACACAAGAGGCAGCTCAAGCGGGGAACCGCGGGATGGGTGCTCGTCGCCGGACTTGGCGTCAGCTACGTGGTCTCCGGCGACTACTCGGGCTGGAACTTCGGCCTCGCGCAGGGCGGTTTCGGCGGTCTGGCCATCGCCGTCGTGGTCATCGCGGTGATGTACTTCTGCCTGGTTCTCGGCATGTCCGAGTTGTCGGCCTCGCTGCCCGCCGCGGGCGGCGGCTACACCTTCGCCCGGCGTGCCCTCGGTCCCTGGGGCGGATTCGCGACCGGCACCGCCATCCTGATCGAGTATTCGATCGCGCCCGCCGCGATCGCCACCTTCATCGGGGCCTATGTCGAGTCGCTCAACATCTTCGGAATCAAAGACGGCTGGTGGGTCTACCTGGCCGTCTATGCCATCTTCATCGGCATCCACCTCGCCGGAGTCGGCGAAGCACTGAAGGTGATGTTCGGTATCACCGCGGTGGCCCTGGTCGGCCTCGTCATCTTCGCGATCGCCGCGCTCACCAAGTTCGACGCCGGGAACTTCACCGACATCCCCGCCACCCACGCGGCGGGCGCATCGTCGTTCCTGCCATTCGGGTTCATCGGCATCTGGGCGGCGATTCCGTTCGCGATCTGGTTCTTCCTGGCTATCGAGGGCGTGACGCTGGCCGCGGAGGAGACGGAGAACCCCGAGAAGAACATGCCGAAGGGCATCACCACGGCGATGGTGATCCTCATCATCACCTGCGCGATCGTGCTGATCCTGGCCACCGGAGCCGGCGGCGCACTCCTGGTCTCCGGGTCGGGCAGCCCGCTGGTGGATTCGCTGGGCAGCGGGGTGGCCGCGAAGCTGGTCAACTACATCGGCCTCGCCGGCCTGATCGCCAGCTTCTTCTCGGTGATCTACGCCTACTCGCGTCAGTTGTTCGCCCTGTCCCGCGCCGGATACCTCCCCACGGTCCTCTCGGTGACGAACCGCCGGAAGGCACCCACGCTGGCGCTCATCGTGCCGGGCGTGATCGGTTTCCTGCTGTCGATGAGCGGCAAGGGCGACATCCTGCTCAACGTCGCGGTGTGCGCCGCGGCCATCAGCTACGTGCTCATGATGGTCAGCCACATCGTGCTCCGCAGGCGCGAGCCGGACATGACGCGTCCTTACCGCACGCCGGGCGGCACGATCACCACGGGCGTCGCGCTGGTGATCGCTCTGGTCGCGGTCGTCGCCACGTTCCTGGTCGACGTCGTCGCCGCACTGTGCTGTGTGGGCGCGATCGCCGTGTTCATGCTCTACTTCGCGCTGTACAGCCGCCACCATCTCGTCGCGAACTCCCCCGACGAGGAGTTCGCGGCCCTCGCCGAGGCCGAGAAGGAACTCGAATAGTCCACCGACGCCCCCGCGCGCCTTCCCACGATTCCCGCCCGGTCCTGCCGGGCGGGAATCGCCGTCTCGCCGCCCACAGCTGACGGCTCACGAACGAGAAACGGGTGCCCGGCCCCCTGGCACGGGAGCGGGAACCCTCTTCAGCTCAGCATTCCCCGTCGGGCGGGCGTTTCGACACGGCTCGTCACTTCGTTCCTCACCGGCTCAACGGGCAGCTACAGGCACCGTCTCGAACACGGAGCCACGCACTCGATTCCACCGGACAAGCCCCGACCTCGCGCACGCCTCCTGCCCGAGCACCGAACTCTCGCCCCCTTCGCCCGGTCCCTCGTTCTCGCCCCCACTGCCGAGGGCGCGAGAACGAGAAATGGGTGCCCGGCACCCCTGACAAGAGGGCGAGAACGATCTCCGATCCAGCATCGCTTCAGAACGTCCCCCGCCAGGTGGGCGTTTCGACACGGCTCGTCACTTCGTTCCTCACCGGCTCAACGGGCGGCTACAACCACCAACCCGAACACGGAGCCACACACTCCATTCCACCGGGCAAGCCCGCTGAGCACTCGCGACCGACCCGACGAGAGAGGCCCGCCTCGCGCATATCCTTCTGTGGCTCGAGACGGGCGCGGATTCTAGACACCGACATCGAAGGGCCGAAGAAGGACATGTGCGAGGCGGGCCGCCCGCGCACTGACGAATCAGTAGCGGTAGTGCTCAGGCTTGTACGGCCCTTCGACGTCCACCCCGATGTACTCGGCCTGCTCCTTGCTGAGCTTGGTCAGCGTGCCGCCGAGCGCCTCGACGTGGATGCGCGCGACCTTCTCGTCGAGGTGCTTGGGGAGGCGGTACACCTCGTTGTCGTACTCGTCGTTCTTGGTCCAGAGTTCGATCTGCGCGATCACCTGGTTGGAGAAGCTGTTGCTCATCACGAACGACGGGTGGCCGGTGGCGTTGCCGAGATTCAGCAGGCGACCCTCGGACAGCACGATGATCGAGTGCCCGTCCGGGAACACCCACTGATCCACCTGGGGCTTGATGTTGATGCGGGTCATACCCTCGGCGGATTCCAGGCCGGCCATGTCGATCTCGTTGTCGAAGTGGCCGATGTTGCCCAGGATGGCCTGGTTCTTCATCTTGCCCATGTGCTCGAACAGGATGATGTCCTTGTTGCCGGTCGACGTGACGACGATGTCGGCGTCGCCGATCGCGTCGTCGACGGTGACGACGTCGAACCCGTCCATCAGCGCCTGCAGCGCGTTGATCGGGTCGATCTCGGTCACCTGGACGCGGGCGCCCTGACCGGCGAGCGACTCGGCGCAGCCCTTGCCGACGTCACCGTAGCCGCAGACCAGCGCCTTCTTGCCGCCGATGAGGACGTCGGTGCCGCGGTTGATGCCGTCGATCAGCGAGTGGCGGGTGCCGTACTTGTTGTCGAACTTGCTCTTGGTGACCGAGTCGTTGACGTTGATCGCCGGGAAGGCGAGGTCGCCGGCCGCGGCGAACTGGTAGAGGCGCAGCACGCCGGTGGTGGTCTCCTCGGTGACGCCGCGCACCGATTCGGCGATGGCGGTCCACTTGTTCGGGGTCTCCGCGAGAGTCTTGCGCAGCAGCGCGAGGAACACCTTGTACTCGGCCGAGTAGCCGTCGTCGTCCGGCGGCACCACGCCGGCCTTCTCGAACTCGGCACCGCGCAGCACCAGCATGGTGGCGTCGCCGCCGTCGTCGAGGATCATGTTGGCCGGGCCGGACTCCGCCGGCCAGGTGAGCATCTGGTCGGCGGCCCACCAGTACTCCTCCAGGCTCTCGCCCTTCCAGGCGAACACCGGAACGCCCTGCGGCGCCTCCGGGGTGCCGTGCGGGCCGACGACGACCGCCGCGGCGGCCTCGTCCTGGGTGGAGAAGATGTTGCACGACGCCCAGCGCACCTGTGCGCCGAGCGCGACGAGGGTCTCGATGAGCACGGCGGTCTGCACGGTCATGTGCAGCGACCCGGAGATCCGGGCACCCTTGAGCGGCTGGACGTCGTGGTATTCGCGACGCAGTTCCATCAGGCCGGGCATCTCGTGCTCGGCGAGCCGGATCTCCTTGCGGCCGTATTCGGCCAGCGCCAGGTCGGCGACCTTGAAGTCGATCCCGTTGACGACGTCGGCGTGCAGTGCGCTGTCGGGCGCGGTGGTCATAAAGTCCCTCTCGGTGTACAGCAGAAATCTCCGGACGTTCTCCGAGGAGGAACGCCGTTCGGATTGTCGTTCATCAGGCTAGCCTGCGCTGCGGACAGACGCCGGGCCGGTCCGCGATGTCGCGGACCGGCCCGGTGGTCGTGCGGTGGTGCGTCAGCCGTCGTCGCCGGCCTTATCGCCCTTCGCCTCGGTCGGTGCGGAACCCGCCGGCGGCGCGTCGTCCGGGCCGAGGGAGTCGAGCGGTCTGGCCAGGTCCTCGGCGCTGATGATCGCCGCGACACCGTCGGTGTAGCCCGGAACCTCACCGCGACTGCGCAGTCCGACCGCCGAGTGGTTCATGCCGTACACCACGTAGATCACGAACCCGATCGCCATCCAGACCACGAACCGGATCCAGGTGAGGGCGGTCAGGTTGAACATCAGCCAGGCGCAGGCCAGCACCGAGAGGATGGGCACGAGCGGCACGAACGGCACGGAGAAGCCACGCTTGAGGTCGGGCCGCGTCTTGCGGAGCACGATCACCCCGATCGACACCAGGACGAAGGCGAACAGTGTGCCGATGTTGACCATCTCGCCCAGCTCACCCATCGGGAAGAAGCCGGCCAGGAACGCCGACACCACGCCGACGAGCACGGTGATGCGGAACGGGGTACCGCGGCTGCCGGTCTTGGCGAGGCCGCGCGGGAAGAGCCCGTCGCGCGCCATGGCGAAGCCGACACGGGTCTGGCCGAGCAGCATCACCATGACGACCGTGGTAAGGCCGGCCAGACCGCCGATCACGATCAGCCACTGCGCCCAGGTGATGTGGTGGATCCCGAAGGCCGTCGCGAGTGTCGAGTGCTCACCCTTCAGATCGGTGTACTTCACCATTCCGGTCAGGACCAGGGTCACGCCGACGTACAGGACGGTGACGATCGCGAGCGAACCGAGGATGCCGCGGGGCAGGTCCTTCTGCGGATCGCGCGCTTCCTCCGCCGTGGTGGCGACGACGTCGAAGCCGATGAAGGCGAAGAACACCAGCGACGCCGCCGCCAGCAGGCCGTACCAGCCGTAGGTGGAGCCGCCGGCACCGGTGACCAGGGAGAACAATGTCTGGTGCAGACCTGTCGCGGAATCCGCCGCCGGCGCGGACGGGGGAATGTACGGGGTGTAATTCTTCGGCGTGATGTAGAAGGCGCCGACGATGATCACCAGCAGCACCACCGCGACCTTGATCGCGGTGATGATCAGCGACACGATCGACGAGAGCTTGGTGCCCAGCACCAGCAGCAGCGTCAGCACCGCGATCAGCAGCACCGCACCCCAGTCGAAGGCGCCGAACGGCTTCTCGGCGTTACCCCAGGTGATGACGGTGAAGTTGGTGTCCGAGGACTGCCGCCCGGCGATCAGGCACAGGAACTCGTTCAGATAGTTCGACCAGCCCTTGGCGACCACGGACGCGGCGAGGGCGAACTCCAGGATCAGGTCCCAGCCGATGATCCAGGCGACGAACTCGCCGAAGGTCGCGTACGAGAAGGTGTACGCGCTGCCGGCGACGGGCACGGTGGAGGCGAACTCGGCGTAGCAGAGGGCCGCGAGGCCGCACGCGATCGCCGCGAGGACGAAGGCGAGCGAGACCGACGGACCCGCGATGTTTCCGGCGGTCTGCGCCGTGAGGGTGAAGATACCGGCGCCGACCACCACCGCGACACCGAAGACCGTGAGGTCCAGCCACGTCAGGTCTCTCCGGAGTTTGGTCTCCGGTTCGTCGGTGTCCGAGATCGACTGTTCAACCGATTTCACCCGAAGAAAAGGGTTGCTCATCGGGCCTCCTCACGGGTTCGGGCGCACGCGGCGCCGGGAACGGGTCGCGTTCAACCTAGCGAAGCACCCGCGCCAGTACGGCGCTTTTCGCCAGGTGTCGGCCCGAATCGGTCCGTCCGCGGTAGTCCCGCGGTCAGGACGTGCTCGATGTGGAGGAGGCCCCGGCCGCATCCGATCCGCGATCGATGTCCGGTTCCAGGTAGATCACCCGGGTCTGCGGGACAGCGGCCCGCACGCGTGCTTCGGCGTCGTCGATGGCGGTCGCGATCTCGGTGGCCGTCGAGCCCGGTGAGATCGCGATCTTCGCGGCGAGCAGCATTTCCTCGGGGCCCAGATACTGCGTCTTCAGGTGGATGACACGGTCGACGCCGCCGCCGACCAGCGCCGCCCGGATGGCCAGGTCCTCCGGTTCGGTGGCGCCCTCGCCGATCAGGAGGCTCTTCATCTCGGTCATCAGGACGATGGCGATGGCGCCGAGCAGCACACCGATCGCCACGGTGCCGATGCCGTCCCACACCGGGTCCCCGGTCGCCATGGTCAGGCCGACGCCGCCGAGCGCCAGCACCAGACCGATCAGGGCGCCGGAGTCTTCGAGCAACACCACCGGCAGCTCCGGGTTGCGGGAGTTCCGGATGAACCGCCACCACGACGCGTCGCCCTTGAGCGGGCGCGACTCCTTCTGCGCGGTGAAGAAGCTGTACCCCTCGAGGCCGATCGCGACCAGCAGGATCACGACGGCGACGATCGGCGATTCCAGGCCGTGGTCGTGCGAGTGGCGGATCTTCTCCGCGCCCTCGTACAGCGCGAACAGCGAGCCCAGCGAGAAGATCACCAGGGCGACGACGAAGGAATAGAAGTAGCGGGCCCGCCCGTAGCCGAACGGGTGCAGCTCATCGGCCTGCTTCGCGGCCCGTTTCTGGCCGAGCAGCAGCAGCCCCTGGTTGGAGGTGTCGGCCACCGAGTGCACGCCCTCGGCGAGCATCGACGACGATCCGGTGATCGCGAAGCCGACGAACTTGGCCGCGGCGATCCCGGCGTTCGCGGCGAGGGCCGCGATGATCGCCTTCTTAGATCCCTCTGCAGACATGGGATGTTCCTCTCCAGCTCCGTGCCGGCCACGAACCGATCGCGGCGGCAAATACCCCGCCAGCGTAGTGCGGCGGCCTCGGTGCGGCACGATCGGTCCGCGTACGCGCCCGGCCGGATATTCGAGTTACGGGCGGAACGGCCAGAAGACCGGAATCACGAAGACCGCGACCACCAGCCAGGCGGCCATGAGCACGGCGCCGAGGCGCCAGTAGTCGCCGAATCGGTAGCCGCCCGGACCCATCACGATCATGTTCGCGGGGGTCGCGATGGGGGTGAGGAGTGAGGCGGCACCGGCCACGCAGACCAGCATCAGCACCGGGCGAGGATCGACGTGCACCTGCGCGGCAGCGGCCAGCGCGACCGGGATCACGATGAGCACCGTGGCCGCGTTCGAGATGAACTGGCCGAGCACCGCCGTCAACACGAAGAGCGCGGCCAGCAGCAGATAGGGGCTGCGGCCCTCGGCGAGCGCGACGATCGGCCTGGCGATCAGTTCGGCCCCGCCGCTGTCGGCGATCGCCGACGACATCGGCATCAGCGCCGCGATGAGCACGAGAGTGGACCAGGAGATCGCCCGGTACGCCTGCTCGGACCGGAGCACCCCGGTGCCCACCATCGCCACCGCCCCGAGCAGCGCCGCCACGACCGGAGGCACCACCCCCGACGCGAGCAGCGCGATGGTCCCGACCATGATGACCGCCGCGCGCGGCGCCGTACGCGCCAGGCCCGCCGTCTGCCGCCGGAGCTGCTCGGATGAGCCCACCACCAGGACCTCGTGGCTGTCGTCGAGCGACTCGATGGCCGGCCACCGGCCCTGCACCAGCAGGGTGTCGCCCTCGGCGAGATCCACCCGGGTCCCGACGTCCTTGTTCCGTCGCCTGATCGACAGCACCAGCAAGTCGTCGTCCGGCCGTACCATGCCCGGAAACGCCGGAGTCCCGACGAGCGGCGAACGCGGCGGTATCACCACCTCGCTGATCCCGGCGTCGCGGTCGACGAGCTGCCGGCCGCGGCGCGCCGCGATGTCCTCGACGACCAGCCCGCACCGCAGCGCCAGTCCCTTGACGTCGCCGTCGGCCCCCGCGACCACCAGCACATCACCGTCGGCGAGCGGCCGCCCCGCCCCCACGACCCGCGCGGCGGAACCGTGCTGGGTGCCGAGCAGCACGACAGGAGATTCGTCGACGACATCCCGCGAACTGACGCCGATCGCCGCCGAACCCGCCTCGACGCGGAGCCGGTAGACACGCCGGTCCAGGTCGTAGTGGTCCATCACGTCGCCGAGGTAGTCGCGCAAGTCGGCGAGCAGGTTCTGCGAGGCGCGCTCGGGCAGCAACCGGCCACCCAGCAGCACGGAGAGACCGACCGTCACCGCCAGAATCGGCAGCCCCACCAATGCGAACTCGAAGAAGCCGAATCCCCGGCCGGTCGCGGCGACCGCGGCCTCGTCGATGATCACGTTGACCGGACTTCCCGACAACGTCAGCAACGCACCCGCACTGGCGGCGAAGGCGAGCGGGATCAGCACCCGCGAGGGCAGCAGCCCCGCATGCCGGGTGATGGCGACCGCGACCGGGACCAGGGCGGCGGCCGCACCGTTCACCGTGATCAGCGCGCTGAGGATCGCCGCAAGCACCGTGATCGCCGCGGTCACCCGCAGCGGCGACGTGCCGGCGACGCGGCTCATCGCGCCGCCGATCCAGGCGGTGATCCCGGAGGCCTCCAGCCCCGCGGTGACGACGAACAGCGCCGCGATGAAAGCGATGACCGACGCACCCAGGCCCGCGGTCACGTCGTCGACGCTGATCAGGCCGCAGAAGTACAACACGAGCGCGGAGCCGACGGCCACGATCCCCACCGGCAACCGGTTCCACACGAAGAGTGCGACCGTCACGCCGAGGACGATCAGGCTGACGACAGCATCCGACACCCGTCCCATCGTGCCAAACGCGGCGCCGTCCGGCGGCGCTCCGGCCCCGATCCGGTGGGCCGGGAATCGGGGCCGGAGCAGCAGGTCACACCCCGAATGACTTGCCGACCCGCTGATCGGTCTCGTGCATCCGGGTGCTGGCCTTCGCGACGCCGGTCCCGAGGCCGTCGAGACGGGTGCGCGCGTCGGCGAACAGCGAGTCCCAGCGCTGCTGCGCGGCGAGGTAGTCGACCGCACCCCCGGACTCCCAGTTCGCGGCCAGACTGTGGACCTGCTTCTTGAGCTGTCCGGACAGCTGCTCGAGCTGCGCGAACTGGTTCTTCAGGTCGCCCGAGAGGGTCCCGAGATTCTCGAAGTTGTAGCGGATGTTCATTGTTCCCCCGTGGATAGTGGTGGTTGGTGTCGCCGGGTCAGAGATTGAGGCCACCGGCGGCGGCCGACACGATCGTGTTGCCGGCGTCGGTGTCCTGATCCTCGTACCCGAGGAAGCCGGTGGTGAGCTTGCGCTCGATGTCGTCGAGGGCGTGCTCCAGATTCACCGCGGTGGCGTGCCAGTCGGTGTGGGTGACGTCGAACGACGACGCCGCCTTGCCGACCCAGTCCCCCATGCCGCTCGCCGCCGAGGTCTTGATGCGGCCGATCACGCCGCGCATGTCACCCACGATCGCCTTGATGCTCGACGCCGCGGCCTGACCGGCCCCGAGGTCGAGATTGAGTCCGTGTGCCATTGCCTGCTCCTATTCGTTTCTTTCTTCATCGCCGCCGGACCACTGGACGGGTCCGGTCGGTCAGTCCTGGTCGCCGTGCCCTCACACCGGGGCGCCCGGGGCGTCGATCGTGAAGTCGACGTCGACGATCACCGGCGGCGGCGCCACCTCGCCGAGAACGGCGCCGGTACCCGTCGCACCGTCGGGCACCGCGGCGAGCACGGCGGTCCGGGCGGCCGTCGTACCCCGAACTCCGCCCCCGGCGGCGGGGGCCATCGGCGCGAACGGCGCCATCGGCGCGGCGGCGACCGGGCGGGTCCACCCCGCGGCCGTCGACCCCGACGAGGGTGTCGCACCGGTGGCCGGCTCCACGCTGACCGGCCGGTCCCCGAGGACGGGCTCGACGGCGGGCACTCCTCCGCCACCGCCGAGTCCCCCGCCGGCAGCGCCACCGCCGCCGGGCAGCCCCGAGGGGCGCACGGTCGGCGGCGCGGTGGGTGCCGGGGAGCCGCCGCTGGGTGTCGTGGTCCCGGTGCCCGCCGGCGCGGGGACCGCCGGAGCCGGACTCGGAGTGGCCGGTGTGCCCGCGGGCGTCGTCCCTGGCCCGGTGGCCGAGGTCAGCAACGTGCCCGCGAGTTGCAGACCGGACGAGACGAGCGGTAACGCGGCGTCGATCAGGCCGGAGAGCTGGCCGAGCGTGACCGGTGGCGACGTGACCGGAACCTTGGTTCCGTCGACGGCCATCTTGGCGGTCGGCGCGGCCAGTTGCGCACGGGTGGCCGCGATCACCGCGAGGCCCTCGGCGAGTCCTTCCGCGGCAAAACCCAGCGCGGCGAGTTGCCCCGGCGGCGTGAGAATGGCCGGCATGGTGCCGGCGATGAGCCCGGCCGTCTTGACGATCACCGAGGTCAACTGGGCCAGCCCGGCGCCGACGATGGACAGTCCACCCTGGATGTTCGCGGCCATCGACGTGCCCTGCGCGGCGAGCGTCCCGCTATCGGCGGCCGACATCGCCGACTTGGCGGCGGCACGCTGACCCGACTGTCCCGACCACAGACCGTCGAGCGCTTTGAGCGCCGTGGTCGCCGCCCCGGCTCCGGATTGCAGGGTCTGCGCCAGCCCGGTGAGCATCGTCGTCGGGTCACTGCTGCTCGGCAGCGTCCCGGTGCCGAACGATCCGAGCAACTTGCGCAGCGGTTCCAGCAGGGCGAGCGGATCGAGCGGTGGCAGGGCGGGCAGCTCGGGCAGGCCGGGCGGAGCGAAGAGCGCGCCGAGGTCGGGCAGATCGCGGAGCAGTTCCGAGGGGGTGCGGTCGAGCAGCGCGGTCAGTCCGGTGGGCGCGAGCAGGTCGCCGAGGGTGGGTTCATGCAGGACGCTGACGGCGGGTTCGTGCAGGGCGCCGAGGGCGGGTTGGTGCAGGACGGTTCCGGACCCGCCGTGCTCGCTCATGCCGACGCGATTCCGGCCGCGCCGGCGCCGTCGGCGCCGGTCAGCGCGCCCAGTCCGGCCAGGGCCGCGGCGGCGGTGGCCGAGTGCACGGCGGCGAGCTGCCCGACGGACGCGAGGTGGTTGGCCTGGGCGACGGCGAACGCTCCCAGGAACTCCTGGCCGATGACGCCGAAGGCGGTGGTCATCACCGCGGTCTGCGCCGCGCAGTCGGCGGTGCCCGCGGCCGCGGTGGCGGCACCGAGCGCCGCGGCCGTGGCCGCGAACGACTCGACTGCCTGTGTGACGACGGTCAGCTGGTTCATCGTTCCCCCTCGATCGGTACGGTCCCGCCGGCTCGCCCGGCGGGTGCGTGATAGTTGGACGCGGCGGAGCCCCCGCCGGTTCCCTCCGGTTCCGGCGTGTCGCCGAATTCGGCGAGGAAATCGCCCGTGAGCTCGGCCTGCCGCGCCCGCAGTTCGCGGGCCCCGGCGGCCGCCGCCTCCACGATCAGCCGGGCCAAGTGCGCCGCGTCGCCGTTACCGGCACCGGGTAGCAGGCGCACATCGGCGAGCCCGCCGGCCGCGTCGACCCGGACGACGATCCGGCCGCCGTCGGTCCGGCTGGTCACCGACAGCGCGTTCAGGTCGTGCTGGATCCGTTCCAGTGCCGCCAGGTGCGCACCGGCCTGCGCGACGATCGCGTCCATCGCGGCGGTCACGACCGCACCTGCTCCCGGCACCACCGGTCGGCGTCGTCCTCCAGCCGCACCAGCTCCGCGCGGTCCGGCAACCCGAGCGCGTCGAGCACTTCCGCGTCGACACCCGCCTCGGCCAGGGCGAGACGCCGCCGATGCGCGCCGTCGCCGCGGGCCAGCCGGCAGAGCACGACGATCCGCCGCGCCAGCACGTCGAGGCTGACGGCGAGTTGCGACTGCGCTATCCGCAGCCCCACCGGCAGGCCCTCGGCGGTCGTCGTGACCGACAGCGAACCGCACGGCGAGGACGCGTACGAGAGCTCGGGCGCCGGAGGTGCGGCGTCGGAGTCGGGGCGGAGCGGGTCGTCATCGAGTTTCGTCATGAGGTTTAGACGCACCGGCGGCGATTCCGGTTCCCTGTTTCACCGGAAATCTCCTCCACCACCGCCCGCCACGGCCGGGAGGCATTCCCTCTTGGACGCGCCGGCCGCCGTTCCGGTTCCATCCTCCGTTTCCCGGGCGTGGCGCGCCGCCGCGCGCGTAGCGTTCGGCTCCCGGCCGGCCGGAATCCCCGGCCCGACCGGCACGACAAGGGGGATCACCATGACCGACACACCCGTGGCGCTGCCGCCGTGGCTCAGTGACGACGACGTCCGCGTCGACCTGTCCAGGGTCGGGGTACCCGACGGACCGCCCCAGGCACGACCCGCCGACACCGCCTATCCGTCCGCGCCGCCGTCCGGGCACCCGGCCGTCGGTTCCCCGCACCTCCCGGCACGACCGGCAGCGGCCGTTCCCGTACCGCCGGTCCGGCCGGCCACGCCCGGACGACCGGCTCCCGGACCCGCCGGACCCGCGCCCGAGCACTCCGGACCCGCACACGGCGGACCCGAGTACAGCGGACCCGCACACGGCGGACCCGAGCACGACGCGCCCCCGCACTACGCTCCCGGCCCCGCGCTGGATCAGGTGGCCCTGCTCCGCAAGGCCCGGCGCGCCCCGGCCGGCGGCTGGCGGCGCGCGGTGCACAACGTGTCCGGCGGACTGGTCAATCCGGGCGAGTCCCCGGCCGAGCTGGAGTACCAGGAGCTGCTGGAACGGCTCCGGCGCCCGGTACGCGGCGACTACCGGATCGCCGTGCTGTCACTCAAGGGCGGTGTCGGCAAGACGACCACGACCGTCGGCCTCGGTTCCACCTTCGCCGCCCTGCGCGGCGACCGGGTGATCGCCATCGACGCCAATCCCGACCTGGGCACGCTGGCGCAACGCATTCCGCTGCAGACCGACTCGACCGTCCGCGATCTGCTCGCCGATCCGGCCATCCACCGCTACTCCGACGTGCGAGCGCACACCTCGCAGGCACCCAGCCGGCTAGAGGTACTCGCCTCCGAACGGGATCCGGCGGCCGCCGAGGCGTTCACCGAGCGCGAGTACCGCGGGGTGATGGCGATACTCCAGCGCTACTACAACATCGTGATCACCGACTGCGGTACCGGCCTGAGCCACGACGCGATGAGCGGTGTCCTCGACCTGGCGGATGCCCTGATCCTGGTCAGCTCGCCGGCGCTGGACGGGGCGCGCAGCGCCGGCGCCACCCTCGACTGGCTGGCCGGGCACGGCTTCGGTCACCTGATCCCGCGGTGCGTCGTCGTGCTGAGTTCGGCGCGGCCGGGATCGTCGTCGATCGACACCGATCAGCTGGCCCAGCACTTCCTCACCCGGTGCCGCGCGGTGCAGCCGATCGGCTTCGACGACCACCTCGCCGAGGGCGCCGACATCGACCTCGAACTCCTCAATCGCAAGACCCGGCGGGCCTTCGTGGAACTCGCCGCGGTGATCGCCGACGACTTCGGCGGCACCGCGCTGAGACGGCGCCCACCGTTTCTTCCCGACTGAGAGGGCGGGCACATCGTGACAACGCCGAGTGGCACCAAGGCGCGGCCCGGGGTTGAATAACAGGCGAAGACCCGGCAAACGCGTCGGGTTACCGACTGTTGGGAGCCCACCATGGCTGAGTCCGACGCCACACGCGGCAAGGGCGTGCCGCCGGTCCGGATCGAGTACCACACGATCCACGGACACCGCCGCGCCTACCGGATCGCGGGCGAGGGCCCGGCGATCCTGCTCATCCACGGCATCGGCGACAACTCGTCGACCTGGGAAGAAGTGATCGGCGAGCTGGCCCGCGACCACACCGTGATCGCGCCCGATCTCCTCGGACACGGTCTCTCGGAGAAGCCGAAGGCCGACTACTCGGTGGCCGCGTTCGCCAACGGCATGCGCGACCTGCTGGTGGTCCTCGGCATCACGAAGGTCACCGTCGTGGGGCATTCGCTCGGCGGCGGCGTCGCGATGCAGTTCTGTTACCAGTTCCCGCGCTTCGTGCAGCGGCTGGTGCTGGTGGCGGCCGGCGGCGTCACGCACGACGTCAACCCGGTGCTGCGCCTGGCGTCGGTGCCCGGCATGCCCACCGCGATGCGCGCCCTCGGCCTGCCCGGTGTCCTCCCGCTGCTGCGCGGCACCGCACGCGCCCTGGACCGCGCCGACGAGGCCGGATCGATCCCGGAGCGGCTGGCCCCGCGCAACGTGATCACCGACCACCGCGACCTGCTGCGCATCATCGGCGACCTGAGCGACGCCCGCGCCCAGTCCGCGTTCATCCGGACGCTGCGCGCGGTGGTCGACTGGCGCGGACAGACCATCACCATGCTCGACCGCGCCTACCTCACCGAACCGCTGCCCCTGCTGGTCGTGTGGGGCGACAAGGACACGGTGATCCCCGTGCACCACGCGCACCTGGCCGGCGCGGTGATCCCGCACGCCGAGGTGGAGATCTTCGCCGGCGCCGGGCACTTCCCGTTCCGGGACGACCCCGATCGCTTCGTGACCCTGCTCCGCGGCTTCCTCGCGCGGACCGAGCCGAACGAGTTCGACCCGCTGAACTGGCGCCGGATGATGGTCGACGGGCAGCGCCTCGACGAGATGGTGGGCGATGACGCCCTCCTGGAGGACGTGTTCGTCGCCCTGGAAGAGGAACGCAGCGTCAGCTGATCGGACCACACCGGGGCCGCTGTGGGAGAATCGGCCGGTGACTTACCCGAACGGCCCGCAGCAGCCCGGCACCCCGGCGAACCCCTACGGCGCGGTGTACGGCGCTCCGGCCGCCCCCGCTCAGGCGGTGCAGCCGTATGGCGCACCCCAGTACCCGGCCCAGCAGCCCTACCCGGTCGCCCAGCCGGTTCCGCCCGTCGCGCCCTACGGTGGTGCGCCCGGCTACCCGTACGGCACCGCACCGGGCTACCCGGCAGCGCCCTACGGCACCACCCCGTACGGCATGGCCGGCTACGGCGGCGTCGATCCGTATACCGGCATGGCGATGTCGGACAAGTCGAAGATGACCGCCGGTCTCCTTCAGTTCTTCCTCGGCGGCTTCGGCGCCGGCCGCTTCTACCTCGGCTACAACGGGTTCGGCGCCGCCCAGCTGTGCCTGACCCTCGGCGGCTGGTTCTTCCTCTTCATCGGCATGTTTCTGTTCGTGCCACTGATCATCGCCTTCCCGATGCTGATCGGCGTCTGGGTCTGGGCGTTCGTCGACGCGATCATGATGTTCACCGGCAACGTCACCGACGTGCAGGGCCGGAAACTACAGTCGTGAGCCAGCCCTACGGCCCACCACCGCGGGATCCGTTCCAGCCGATCATCCCGGGTCCGCCGGCCGGGCCACCCTACGGCGCGCCGCCGCCCGGCGGGCCCCTGGAACCCCCGCTGGTCACGATCGGCGACATCGTCGTCACCCGGAGCCACGTGATCACTCCGTCCGGCACCTTCGCCCTGAAGGGCGCGCGCTGGAACGTCGTGAACTACACCCAGACCACCCAGACCACGTCGCAGACCGGCCTCATCCTGGCGATCGTCGGCGCCGTGCTGATCTGCGCGCTCAGCCTGCTCTTCCTGCTGATGAAGGAGGACAAGACCACCGGCTACGTGCAGGTGATCGTGGCCGGCGCGAACGGGGTGCAGCACGTCTGCAACATCCCGGCGTACTCGCCGGCGGTCCTGCCCGACATCTCCTCGCGAGTGTCGTACGCGCAGTCGCTGTCGCTCTGACGCGTCAGACCGACGCGTCCTGCAGTTCCCGCGTCTCGCCGGTGGCATCGCCGGCCGGCCGGCGATCGTCGGCGGTGTCCCGCGCCTCCACCTCGGCGAAACCCGGCCGTGCCCGACCGCCGAACGCCCGCGCCCACGACGCGACCGCGCCGAACCGGTTCCGGAAGCCGACCAGATAGAACAGGTGCACGCCGAGCCAGGTGAACCAGCCGAGCAGACCGGTGAGCCGGACGCCGAACGGCGCGTCGACCACGGCGTTGTGCCGGTTCACGACGGCCATGCTGCCCTTGTCCAGGTAGCGGAACTCCGACCCGAAGGGCTTGCGCCGGCGGATCAAGTCCGCGGCGTGCCTGCCCTCCTGCATGGCGACCGGGCTCTGGCCCGGGTAGCCCTTGAGGCTGGTCATGTCGCCGATCGCGAACACGTCGGCCCGCGCGCCGACCGTCAGGTCGGGGTTGATCAGCAGCCTGCCTGCGCGGTCGGTGTCGCATTTGGTGGCCGCGGCGACGATCCCGGCGAGCGGCGTCGCCTGCACACCGGCCGACCAGACGACGGTCTCGGTGGCGATCCGCCGCTCGGCGCCGTCGCCGCCGCGGACGGTCACCTCGCCGTCGTCGATACCGGTGACGAAGGTATCGGTGAGCACCTGCACTCCGGCGTCCTCCAGCGTGCGGCGGGTGAACGCCGACAGCTTTCCGCCGTAGACGGGCAGCAACTCGCCCGCCCCCTCGACGAGGTACACCTCCGCCGGCACGTCGGTGAAGTGCCGGTTGTGCAGTTCCCGGATCTGGCCGGCCAGTTCGACGCCGGTCGCGCCGCCGCCGACCACGACGAAGGTGTGCGCGGCCTCGTCGGCGGCGGGCGCCGCGAAGCGCTCCAGCAGATGCGCGCGCAAGGTGACGGCGTCGTCCAGGGTCTTCAGCGAGAACGTGCGCTGCGCCCATTCGTCGTGCCCGAAGTAGCCCTGCGAGGCGCCGGCCGCGACGATCAGGTACTCGTAGGCGATCTGCTCGTCACCGTCGTCGGTGCGATAGGTGACCGTCTTCGCATCGGCGTCGACGGCCGTGACGTAGCCCTTGATCACCTCGACCGACTCCTTGGACTCCAGCACACCGGCGATCGGCGGCGCGATCTCCGCGGCCGGCAGCACCCCCGTCGCGACCTGGTACAGCAGCGGCTGGAACAGGTGCTCCTCGGTGGCCGAGATCAGCACCGTCGGCACCTTCGACTTGGCGAGCTGCTTGGCGGCGGCGAGGCCACCGAATCCCGAACCGATCACGACGACGTCGGTGCTCCGCATGAATCCTCCTTGAGTCAATCGGGCGATGTCACCACTCTTGTCGATCGTCGATCCCGTACTCAACCGCAATGAACTGCCCGTTCGACATGGCACCCATCTGTTTTGTTCATATAATGAGGTCATGGAGTTCCGGCAACTGGAGTACTTGGCGGCCGTGGCGGGCCACGGCGGATTCTCCCGCGCCGCACGGGCATGCTTCGTCTCGCAGTCGGCGGTGAGCCATCAGATCGCCGCGCTGGAACGCGAGCTCGGCGTCGACCTCTTCGAGCGGTCCGGGCGGACCGTCACGCTCACCGAGGCCGGCGAGACCCTGCTCCCCCGCGCCCGCGAGCTGCTGCGGCTGCGCGACGACGCCGCGGCGGCCGTCGCTCCCCGGCGCGATCGGGTGCGGATCGCCGCGAACATGTCGTTCGCGCGGGCGGTGCTCAGCGCGGTCTCGGCGGTGCGCGAGCGGCACCCGGAGGCCGAGATCGACTTCCTCCTCAAATCGTTCACGCAGCGGATCGACGCGGTGGCCGCCGGCGAGGCGGACCTCGCTCTGGTCCGCGGCGCCGTGGAACGCGACGGGCTGTACCTGGATCCGCTGTGGGTGGATCAGCCGGTGGTGACCTTCGGGTCCCGGCATCCCCTGGCCGGTCTCGGCCGCAGCCCGACGCCCGCCGAACTCGCCGGCTACCCGCTGCTCCTGCCGCCGCCGGAGCAGCAGGTGCTGCTCCGGACGCTGGTGGAGCGGGTCTTCACCAGAGCGGGCGTGACGCCGACCTTCGGCCCGGACATCCGGCCGGGCCATCCCGTCGCCTTCGAGCTGGTGAACCACCCGGACAGCTGGACGCTGCTCTACGAGGACCCGCTGGTGCCCGGGCTGGTCTGCCGCCGCGGCCTGGAGTTCACCCTGCCGGTCTCGGCCGTCCTGCGCACCGATGCCACCCCGAATCCGCTGGTCGCCGAGCTGCTGACCGAGCTGACCCACGGGTATCGGCGATAGTGCGGTCCTGGGGGTCGTTTCGACACGGTCTGCGCCTGGCGGCGTGACCGGCGGGGCGGGCTGTTTAGCCCGTTGAGCCGGTGAGGAGCGCAGCGACAAACCGTGTCGAAACGCCCCTCCCCCGCCAGAGGTACGTTTCGACACGATCTCGGCTAACGCCTCGATCGGCGGGGCGGGCTGTGACTCGACCGCCCGTTGAGCCGGTGAGGAGCGTAGCGGCGAGCCGTGTCGAAACGCCCGTTGAAAACACGGATCAGCCGCCGCAGCAGCCGGCCACGTCCGACGACCTCCACACATCGCGGCGTTTCGACACGATCTCGGCTAGCGCCTCGATCGGCGGGGCGGGCTGTTTAGCCCGTTGAGCCGGTGAGGAGCGCAGCGACGAACCGTGTCGAAACGCCCGTTCAAAAGTACGGATCAGCCGCCGCAGCAGCCACCCACGTCCGACGACTTGCGGACATCGCGGGTCAGGGCGTTCCGGGCGGCCCACTCGTCGCGCGGCGGGTAGTAGACCCGGGACAACGACAGCCCGCGGGCCTGGGCCACCGGCACCTGCGCGCTCCGGGAGCGCTCGGTGAGGAGTGCGGCGCACCAGTCGGCGGAGCGGCGGCCGTCGCCTACCGAGGCGACCGCACCGACCAGCGAGCGGACCATCGACCAGCAGAAGGCGTCGGCCTTCACGCGCCCGACCAGCACCCCGTCGTCGTCTCGCAACCAGGAGAACTCCTGGAGGTCCCGGATCGTCGTCGAGCCCTCGCGGAACCGGCAGAAGGCGGCGAAGTCGTGCAGGCCGAGCAGGCGCGCCGCGGCGTCGTTCATCAGGTCGAGGTCGAGCGGACGCGTCCAGTCGGCGGTCCGCCGGGCCGACAGCGGTTCGGCGCCCCAGGGCGCGTCGGACATCCGGTATTCGTAGCGGCGGGCCAGCGCGGAGAAGCGGGCGTCGAACTCGGCGGGCACAGCGTCGATCGTCTTGACCCGCACGTCGTCGGGCAGCAGTTTGGCGAGTCGCCGTACCAGGCGGGAGGGGTCGCCGTCGATGGACCGGGTGTCGAGCGATGACACCGGGACGTCGCAGTGCGCGACCTGCCCGGTCGCGTGCACCCCGGCGTCGGTGCGGCCGGCGACGGTCAACCGGACCGGCACCCGGAGCACCGTGGCCAGCGTGGTCTCCAGGGTCTCGCACACGGTGCGGCGCCCCGGCTGGGTGGCCCACCCGGAGAACTCGGTGCCGTCGTACCCGATCAGCAGCCGCAGCCGGACCCCGGGATCGCTCGTCTCCGCCATCACTCGCCTCCCTGCACTCCGCTCGTCTCCGCGACAGTCGCCCGGTATCCGCGACACCCGGCGAGAACGCGACACTTGCGCGTGTCGCTTCCACGAACCGCTGTCGCGTCGCCGGCCCGGCTGTCGCGTCCGGGGCCCGCATACGACTCAGCCCGCCGAACCCCGAAGGACTCGGCGGGCTGAATCAGTTCAGCGATCTCAGCCTAGCGGCAGATCACTTCTCTTCGTTCGAACCGTCGACGTCGGCACCCTCGGCGAGAGCCTCGTCCGCGGTGGCCGCGGCCTGATTCTCGTCGGCACCTTCCGACACGGCTTCCGCGTTCTCGACCTCGGCCTCGCTGGCCTCGTCGATCACCTCGGCGACCGGGTTCTCGGCCGGAGCCTCGGCCTCGGCGGCCTTCTTCTTGGAGGCGGCGGCGCGGGTGGCGCGCGCGGCCTCGTTCGACGCGGTGGTCTCGGTGACCAGAGCGATCACGGCCATCGGGGCGTTGTCGCCCTTGCGGTTCTCGACCTTGACGATACGGGTGTAGCCGCCGTTGCGGTCGGAGAAGAACGGACCGATCTCCTCGAACAGCTTGTGGACGATGTCCTTGTTGCGGATGTCCTTCATCACCTCGCGACGGTTGGCCAGCGAGCCGCCCTTCGCGTGGGTGATGATCTTCTCGGCGTACGGGCGCAGGCGCTTGGCCTTGGCCTCGGTGGTGGTGATGCGGCCGTGCTCGAAGAGCGCCGTGGCCAGATTGGCGAGAATCGCCTTCTGGTGGCTGGCCGACCCGCCGAGGCGGGCACCCTTAGTGGGCTTGGGCATTGGTTTCTCCTAGGAGGTCGCCGATCGCAGACCGGCAGTCATGATTGGTCTTGCTACAGCTGCTCGGTCTCGGCGAAGTCCTCACCAGCGTCATCGCTGTACGACACCTCATCGCTCCACGTGCCGGTGGCCGGGTCGTAACCGGCGACCTGCGACGGGTCGAAGCTGGCCGGGCTGTCCTTGAGGGACAGACCGAGGCCGTGCAGCTTGACCTTGACCTCGTCGATCGACTTCTGTCCGAAGTTGCGGATGTCGAGCAGATCCGACTCGGTCCGGGCAACCAGCTCGCCGACGGTGTGGACACCTTCGCGCTTGAGGCAGTTGTACGAACGGACGGTCAGCTCCAGATCCTCGATCGGCAGGCTGAACGCGGCGATGTGATCGGCCTCGGCGGGCGAGGGTCCGATCTCGATGCCCTCGGCCTCGACGTTGAGCTCCCGAGCCAGGCCGAAGAGCTCGACCAGGGTCTTACCGGCCGACGCCAGGGCGTCCCGCGCGGTGATGGAGTTCTTGGTCTCCACGTCGAGCACCAGACGATCGAAGTCGGTGCGCTGCTCGACGCGGGTGGCCTCGACCTTGTAGGTCACCTTGAGGACCGGCGAGTAGATCGAGTCGACCGGGATACGGCCGATCTCGGCGCCGGTGGCCTTGTTCTGCACGGCGGGCACGTAGCCGCGGCCCCGCTCGACGACGAGCTCGATCTCGAGCTTGCCCTTGTCGTTCAGGGTGGCGATGTGCAGATCCGGGTTGTGCACCTCGACACCGGCCGGCGGCACGATGTCGGCGCCGGTGACGGCACCCGGACCCTGCTTGCGCACGTACATGGTGACCGGCTCGTCCTCTTCCGAGCTGACCACGAGGCCCTTGAGGTTCAGGATGATGTCGGTGACATCCTCCTTCACGCCCGGAACCGTCGTGAACTCGTGAAGCACACCGTCGATGCGGATGCTGGTGACCGCCGCGCCCGGGATGGACGACAGCAGCGTGCGCCGCAGCGAGTTGCCGAGGGTGTAGCCGAAGCCCGGCTCCAGGGGCTCGATGACGAACTTGGAGCGGTTCTCGGCGATGACCTCTTCGGACAGAGTGGGTCGCTGTGAAATGAGCATGGGTGAGTGATTTCTCCTTTGCCGTCCGCTATATGACGACGTTCGAGGGACTTGAGTTGAGCTTGCTGCGCTGAAGTGTCTCGCTGCGAACCCGCCCGACCGACCAACGTGAGGACGCGGGTCGTTCCGGGGGTCCACGGGGGCGGAGCCCCCGTGCGAGCGATTACTTCGAGTAGAACTCGACGATGAGCTGCTCGGTGAGCGGAACGTCGATCTGCGCGCGCTCGGGCACGTTGTGCACCAGAATGCGCAGGGTCGACGGAACCACCTGCAGCCAGGCCGGAACCGGGCGATCGCCCAGGGTCTCCTTGGCGACCTGGAACGGCAGCGTGTTCAGCGACTTCGGCTTGACGTCGATGATGTCGTACTGGCTGACGCGGTAGCTGGGGACGTCGACCGGGACACCGTTGACGGTGAAGTGGCCGTGGCTCACCAGCTGGCGGGCCTGACGACGGGTCCGGGCCAGGCCGGCCCGGTAGACGACGTTGTCGAGACGGGTCTCCAGGATCTTCAGCAGCTCGTCGCCGGTCTTACCCGAGCGGCGGTTGGCCTCCTCGTAGTAACGACGGAACTGCTTCTCCATGACGCCGTAGGTGAAGCGGGCCTTCTGCTTCTCCTGCAGCTGGAGCAGGTACTCGGTCTCCTTGATCCGCGCGCGGCCGTGCTGGCCGGGCGGGTACGGGCGACGCTCGTACGCCTGGTCTCCACCGATCAGATCGACACGGAGACGACGGGACTTCTTGGTTGCGGGGCCGGTATAACGAGCCATGTTTTCTTCTCTCTCCCTCTCCCGCTAGACCCGGCGCCGCTTGGGCGGACGGCAGCCGTTGTGCGGCTGGGGGGTCACGTCGGAGATGGTGCCGACCTCGAGGCCGGCTGCCTGCAGCGAACGGATGGCGGTCTCGCGGCCCGAGCCCGGGCCCTTGACGAACACGTCGACCTTCTTGACGCCGTTCTCCTGCGCCTTGCGAGCGGCGTTCTCGGCAGCGAGCTGCGCGGCGAACGGGGTGCTCTTACGCGAGCCCTTGAAGCCCACGTGGCCGGAGGAGGCCCAGCTGATCACGTTGCCCTCGGGGTCGGTGATCGAGACGATGGTGTTGTTGAACGTCGACTTGATGTGCGCGTGGCCGTGCGGGACGTTCTTCTTATCGCGCCGGCGAGTGCCCTTCTTGGGGCCGGCACTGCGTGACTTGGGCGGCATTACTTCTTCTTCCCGGCGATGGTCTTCTTCGGGCCCTTACGAGTGCGGGCATTGGTCTTGGTGCGCTGACCGTGAACGGGCAGGCCACGACGGTGACGCAGACCCTGGTAGCAGCCGATCTCGATCTTGCGACGGATGTCGGCCTGCACCTCGCGGCGCAGGTCACCCTCGACCTTCACCGAGGCTTCGATGTACTCGCGGAGCTTGCTGACGTCAGCGTCCGTGAGGTCCTTGGCGCGCATGTCGGGGTTCAGCCCGGTGGCGTCGAGGATTTCCTTGGAGGTGGTACGACCCACTCCGTAGATGTAGGTGAGTGCGATCTCCAGCCGCTTCTCGCGGGGGAGATCAACACCGGCAACACGTGCCATGTGGCGTTTCCTTCGGTTTCAGAGGTCTGCTCCCAGTCCGTCCCGCCTCTGCGACGGGCCCCGGCCTCTGTCCGGGGGCAGGCGGGCACGCGTCTGTGCCCGCTGGTGCTGGGAGTTCATCACTTCCCGTTATTCAGTTGTTTCTTCAAGCGACCCGAAGAAGGGCGGCGATCAGCCCTGACGCTGCTTGTGACGCAGGTTTTCGCAGATCACCATGACCCGGCCGTTACGGCGGATCACCTTGCACTTCTCGCAGATCGGCTTGACGCTCGGCTTGACCTTCACGTCAGCTTCTCCTTATTCACTCCCGGGACGCCTGCGGCCCCGGTGGCCTACTTGTAGCGGTAGACGATGCGGCCTCGGCTGAGGTCGTAGGGCGAGAGCTCCACGACGACGCGATCCTCCGGCAGGATGCGGATGTAGTGCTGCCGCATCTTGCCGCTGATGTGGGCGAGTACCTTGTGGCCGTTCTCCAGCTCAATGCGAAACATCGCATTGGGCAGGGGCTCGACGACGCGACCCTCGACCTCAATGGCTCCGTCTTTCTTAGCCATGTCCTCCGCGATTCTGGGCGACGACGCGCGTCTCCCGGTTGAATCCTTGGTTTTCCGCTACGGTCGGCACATCGGCGTTGATCCGATCCTGTCCTCCGTCCACCCTCGCGGGTGGCGGGTCGCAGGCATGCGGGAGCGCACGACGCACCGAGGTTCTATGTTACGCGGATCGGGCGTCGTCGTCCAAACCGCGCCGACCACTCCCCCGGCGGCGGACGGTTTGACAGACTGGTTGCCATGCGCGCCTTCCTCATCCGGACACTGCTGACCGCGTTCGCACTCTGGGCCGCGGTGTCCCTGGTTCCCGGTCTGGCCTTCGACTTCGGTTCGCTCACCTCCTGGTGGGCCAAGTTCGGCGTGGTGCTGTTGATCGCGGTGATCTTCGGCCTGGTGAACGCCTTCATCAAGCCGATCGTGCAGATCCTGTCGATCCCGCTGTACATCCTCACCCTCGGCCTGGTGCACATCGCCATCAACGCCCTGATGCTGGAACTGACGGCGTGGATCACCAACAACATCACCCACTGGGGCCTGGAGGTGCACAGCTTCTTCTGGGCGGCGATCTTCGGCGCGCTGGTGATCTCCATCGTCAGCTGGCTGACCGCGATGCTGATCCCAGACCGCGCCGAGAACCTCTACACCTGATGCGGGCGGTCCTGCAGCGGGTCGGTGCCGCGTCGGTCACAGTCGACGGCGAGGTGGTCGGCGCGCTCGACCTGCCGGGCGACCGGCTCGGGCTGGTCGCGCTGATCGGCGTCACGCACGACGACACGCGCGCCGACGCCGCGAAGCTGGCCGGCAAGATCTGGGGCCTGCGGATCTTCCCCGGCACCCCGGAACGTTCCGCGGCGGACGCCGGGGCCCCGATCCTGGTGATCAGTCAGTTCACGCTGTACGCCGACACCGCGAAGGGGCGCCGTCCGTCGTGGAACGCCGCCGCGCCGGGCCCGGTCGCCGAACCCCTCGTCGACGCGGTGACCGAGGAACTGCGCCGGCTGGGCGCGACCGTGGCGACCGGCCGCTTCGGCGCCGACATGAAGGTCGCGCTGACGAACGACGGCCCGGTCACCCTGATCCTCGACGTCTGAGAGCACGGCTCAGGCCACCAGACACCAGCTCCCGCCGTCCTTGCTGGCCTGCCCGGGCAGCGGCGCCGTGGTCTCACCCGCGCTGGTGTAGCGGGCGGTCAGGTCCGCGGTGCTGCCGTGCACGTTGATCTCGTCGATCACGATGCCGAACGACGCGTCGTCGACCGCGTTGCCCTGCATGAACCCGGCCATCCCCTCGATCAGCGCGCGGGTGGGCGTGCCCACGCAGATGCGCCCGGCGGCGCCGTGCCAGTCACCGCGCTTCAGGTCGTTCACATACCCGTGCAACTGCGCACTGATGGCACTGCGATCCGACGCGTCACCCGATCCGGAGGGCGTGTCCGCGCCGCCGAAGACCCCGTTCGACGACCCGCTCAGCAGGTTCCAGCCGACGACGCCGCCGATACCCAGCACCAGTACCACGACGACGGCCACCACGATCGCGACGAGGCCGCCGCGCCCTTGCGGCGGCGGCCCGGCGGGCCGCAGTCCCGGCCCGGCGGGGCCGAGCGAGTCCCAGCCGGGCGGCGCGGCACCGGCCGGGCCGGACGCCGGCCGGGGGTAGCGCGGCGGCGGCCCCGGATAGGGGTGCGGCGGCACCGGGGCGCCCCGGCCGGGGGCCGTCGGTGGGTAGGGCGGCGGCGAGCGAGGCGTCGGCGGGTGAGGCGTCGGCGGGTGCGGCGTCGGCGGGTGCGGTGGCGCGGTCACGGTCCGCGGTGCGGCCGGTCCCGCCGGGCGCCCGGTCGCCGTCGGCGGTGGCCCGGTGAGGCGCGGCGCCGCCGGTGGGTACGGCCCCGATGGCGGGTACGGCGTCGTGGGCGGGCGGGGGCCGGGCGCCGATGTCGGCCGGCCCGACCGCGGGTCGTGTCCGGGATACGCCATCGTCGTCCGTCCTTCGCCGTCGTCCCGTACCGGGACTCGTGCCTCACCCTAGTGCCGCGAGCCCGGCCCCCCCTGCCCCGACCGCGGCTTTCCACCGATCGGGGGACCCGATCGGTGGTCGCCGCGGACTCGCGGCCGGTAGCGTCGTGGGTGATGGGCAGAATTACCGCTCGGCGGCGGGTGACTCGAGTCCAGCGCGGCGGTGCCCCCGACGTTCGCGCGGATCTCCTGGCCGTCGAGGAACCGCTGGAGATCCGGGTGGGCGGCACCGCGCTGTCGGTCACCATGCGCACCCCCGGGCACGACGCCGAACTGACCCTCGGCTTCCTGCTCGCCGAGGGCGTGATCGGCGGCCACGACGACGTGATCGCCGCGCGGCCGTGCGCGAACAGCACTATCGACGGACCGGACGGGACCCCGCGCGGTACCTACAACGCGCTCGACGTGATGCTCGCCGCGCACGTTCCCCCGCCGTCGGTGGCGCTGGCCAGGCGGGTCGCCACCACCAGCGCGTGCGGGGTCTGCGGCAAGACCAGCCTGGACGCGGTCACCGCCACCTCGCGGTACGACTCGTCCGGCGACACCGCGACCGTCACCGCCGACTTCCTGCTCGATCTTCCGTCCCGTCTGCGGCGCAGACAGTCGGCCTTCGACAAGACCGGCGGTCTGCACGCCGCGGGGCTGTTCGACGTCGCCACCGGCGAGCTCCTGGTGGTGCGCGAGGACGTCGGCAGGCACAACGCCGTCGACAAGGTCCTCGGCTGGGCGCTGGCGGGCGGCCGGCTGCCGCTGACCGGGACCGTGCTGCAGGTGTCCGGCCGGGCCAGTTTCGAGCTGGTGCTCAAGGCCGCGATGGCCGGGGTGCCGTTCCTCTCGGCGGTGTCGGCACCGTCGTCACTGGCGGCCGAACTCGCCGACGAGCGGGGTATCACTCTAGCCGGGTTCGTCCGCGGCGACTCGCTGGTGCTGTACGCGCGCGACGACCGCGTCGTCACGTCGGCGGCGGACGTCGCCGGTGGACGGGGCACCGATACGCTGACCGGGTGACCGCACCCGCCGCACCGTCCCCCATCGTCCGGTACGCACCGCCGGCACTGGCCGCGGCGGTCCTCGCGGCGTCGATCGTGATCGGGCTGACCCTGCGGTTCGGGCACGGCCAGATCGACCTCGCCGTCTACCGGATCGGCGCCCGCGCCTGGCTCGACGGCCAGGCCCTCTACGGCCGCGCCTTCCCGGTGCAGGGCATCTACCTGCCGTTCACCTATCCCCCGCTGGCCGCGGTGGTGCTCGCGCCGCTGGCGATGCTGGCCGACGGCGGCGCGCGAGCGCTGATGTTCGTGATCTCCCTGGCGAGTCTGTTCGGCACCCTCTGGCTGGTGCTGACCCGGATCCGCCCCGGCCTGGCCCCGACGACCGCGCTGACCCTGACCCTGCTGGCCACCGCGGGCGCCCTGCAACTGGAACCGGTCTCGGAGACCTTCGGCTTCGGGCAGCTCAATCTGCTGCTGATGTTCCTCGTCACCGCGGACATCCTGGTCGCCAAGCCGTGGTGGCCGCGGGGCATGCTCATCGGGATCGCGGCGGCGGTCAAGCTGACCCCGGCAGCATTCCTGCTGTATTTCCTGGTGTCGAAGCGGTGGCGGGACGCGGCCGTCACCGTGGTGAGCGCCGCCGCCGCGACCGCTCTGGGCTTCGCGCTGGCGTGGAACGACTCGGTGCAGTACTGGCTGCGCGGCACCCTCGGTGAGACCAACCGGATCGGGGCGCCGTACTTCACCTCGAACCAGTCGTGGAAGGGGGTGCTGACCAGGATCGACCCGCACGCGCCCACCGCGGCATGGCTGCTCGGCGCGATCCTCGCCGTCGTCCTCGCGGCCGTGCTCATGTCGCGACTGCTGCGCGCCGGCCGCCCGGTGGAGGCGATGCTGGTCAACGCGATCGCGGTGCTGCTGTGTTCGCCGGTGTCGTGGTCGCACCACTGGGTGTGGATCGCCCCGGCGCTGCTCGTCGCGTTCGACGCGATCGTGCGCGGGGTGCGGCCTGCGTTCACCGTTCCGGCGACGGCCGTCGTGACCGTCGTCTTCGCGATCGGTCCGCACTGGCTGCTGCCGCATCGGCACGACCGGGAACTGACCTGGGCGTGGTGGCAGCACCCGATCGGTGACGCCTACTGGCTGGTCGCCGTCGCGGTGCTCATCGGCGGGGTGGCCTGCTATCGCCCGGCGGTCCGGGAACCGGCCGCCGAGGTCACGGCCGCAGTGTGAGGATGCGGGGGCCGTCGGCGGTCACCGCGACGGTGTGCTCCCAGTGCGCGGCGCGCGTGCCGTCGTCGGTGACGACGGTCCAGTCGTCGTCGAGCACGGAGGTGTCCGGCCCGCCCAGGGTCAGCATCGGCTCGATGGCCAGGGTGGAGCCGACGACGAGTTCTTCTTTGCCGCGGCCCGGGCTGTCCTCGTTCGCGAGGAACGGGTCCATGTGCATCTCGCGGCCGATGCCGTGGCCGCCGTAGCCGTCGACGATCCCGAAGCTCCGCCCGAACCGCTTCTCCGCGGCGCGCGTCCCGGCCTCGATGGCGCGCGAGACGTCGTTCACCTTGTTACCCGGCAGCATCGCGGCGATACCGGCCTCCAGGGAGAGCCGGGTGGCCTCGCTGAGCTCGGCGTCGTCCGTGGACAGGTCCCCGACGCCGAAGGTCCAGGCCGAGTCGCCGTGCCAGCCGTCCAGGATGGCACCGCAGTCGATGGACACCAGGTCGCCGGCGGCGAGCACGGTGGTCTTGTTCGGGATGCCGTGGACCACGACGTCGTTCACCGAGCTGCAGATGGAGCCCGGGAAACCGTGATAGCCCTTGAACGACGGAACCGCCCCCGCCTCGCGGATCACCGTCTCGGCGATCTCGTCGAGGTCGAGGGTGCTCACGCCGGGTGCGGCCGCTTCGCGGCAGGCGACGAGGGCGGCGCCGACGATCGCGCCGGCCGCCGCCATCGCATCAAGCTCTCCGGCCGACCGGAACGGCACGACCTTCCGCTTGCGAAAGCGCACCATCGACCGGCTCAGGCCTTCCCGAGCTTGGTGAGGATCTGCTGCTGCACGTCGGCGACCTCGCCCATGCCGTCGATCTCGATGATGTCGTCGGCGTAGAACTCCAGCAGCGGAGCGGTCTCGTCGGCGTACACGCGCATACGGTTGCGGATCACGTCTTCGGTGTCGTCGGCGCGGCCGCGGGCCAGCATCCGGTCGACCACGGCGTCCTCGTCGACCACGATCGACAGCACACCGTCCAGGCTCACCCCGAGATCGGTGAGGATGCCGCTCAGCGCCTCGGCCTGCTCCACCGAGCGCGGGAAGCCGTCGAGCAGGAAGCCCTTGGCGGCATCCGGCTCGCCGAGCCGGTCGCGGACCATGCTGATGGTGATCTCCGGCGGAACCAGGTTGCCCGAGTCCAGGTACTTCTTGGCCTCGACACCGATCGGCGTGCCCTGGCTGATGTTCGCGCGGAACAGATCGCCGGTGGAGATGTGCGGGATACCGAGCGACTCCGACAGCAGTTCCGCCTGCGTGCCCTTGCCTGCTCCGGGAGGTCCGACGATGACGAGTCTCACTTGAGGAACCCTTCGTATTTGCGTTGCATCAACTGGCTGTTGATCTGCTTAAGCGTATCGAGGCCGACGCCCACCATGATCAGAAGCGCGGTACCGCCGAACGGCATGTTCTGCACGCTGCCGCCGTTGCCGATCTCCAGGAACAGGTTCGGCAGGATCGCGATGATGCCGAGGTACAGCGAACCGGGCAGCGTGATGCGGCTCAGCACGTAGCTCAGGTAGTCGGCGGTCGGCTTGCCCGGCCGGATGCCCGGGATGAAGCCGCCGTAGCGCTTCATGTCGTCGGCGCGCTCCTCCGGGTTGAAGGTCACCGCCACGTAGAAGTAGGTGAAGAAGATGATCAGCAGGAAGTACACGAGGATGTGCACCCAGCTGCCCGGGTTGACCAGGTTGTCCTGGACCCACGACTTCCAGCCGGCACCGTCGGTGGAGCCGCTGCTCTGGGTCAGGCTGATCACCAGCTGCGGGATGTACAGCAGCGACGACGCGAAGATCACCGGGATGACGCCCGCGGTGTTCACCTTGATCGGGATGTATGTGGACGAGCCGCCGTACATCTTGCGGCCCACCATGCGCTTGGCGTACTGCACGGGGACGCGGCGCTGGCCCTGCTCGATGAACACGACGGCCAGCAGGATGATGAACGCCGCGACGCAGACCAGACCGAAGATCAGGCCACCGCGGCTCTGCAGGATGGTGCGGCCCTCCGCGGGCAGGCGGGCGGCGATACCGGCGAAGATCAGCAGCGACATGCCGTTGCCGACGCCGCGCTCGGTGATCAGCTCGCCGAACCACATGACCAGGCAGGCGCCCGCGGTCATCACGAGCACCATGATGGTCAGCGCGAAGATGCTGTGGTCGTGGATGATCGCGTCGGAATCACACTCACCCTGCACGCTCTGCAGCAGGCCGCCGTTCGCGGCGAGGGCGACGATGCCGGTCGACTGCAGCAGCGCCAGACCCACGGTCAGGTAGCGCGTGTACTGCGTCATCTTGGTCTGGCCGGACTGGCCTTCCTTGCGCAACTGCTCGAAGCGCGGGATCACCACGGTCAGCAGCTGCACGATGATCGACGCGGTGATGTACGGCATGATGCCGATCGCGAAGACCGACAGCTGCAACAGCGCGCCGCCGGAGAACATGTTGATCAGCGAGTAGATCTGCGCGTGGTCGCCGGAGTTCGCCGCGTCCACACACCGGCTGACTTCTTTGAAGTTCACACCGGGGGACGGCAGCGTCGCTCCGAAGCGGTACAGCACGAGGATGCCGAGGACAAAGAAGATCTTCTTCCTCAGATCCGGCGTCCGGAAGGTCGCCATGAGGCTGGAAAGCACTAACTCCTCCTACGACCGCGCGATCTGGCGACCGGCTGCGGTGCTCGGCTGTCTACTCAACGAAAACTCGGGTGGTGCGCACCGTCGGCGGCACCGCGGTGGGAGACGATCTCTCCCACAGAACCAAAACTCTATCGGATGCCCCAACCGCCACCGGTCAGGTGCACCGGCCGCTCACCCGTTTGACGGATTTCGCGGACCGGTCCACCTGACCGGGGACTCATGCGAGGCAGTGCACGAGCGGGTTACTGCTCGGTGCAGGTACCGCCGGCGGCGGTGATCTTCTCGGTGGCCGAGCCGGTGAACTTGTCGGCGGTGATGTCCACCTTCACGTTCAGCTCGCCGTTGCCGAGGACCTTGACCAGGCGGTTCTTGCGCACGGCGCCAGCGGCGACGAGCTCGGCGACACCGATGGTGCCACCCTCCGGGAACAGCCGGGCGATGTCGCCCACGTTCACGACCTGGTACTCGACCCGGTTGCGGTTCTTGAAGCCCTTGAGCTTCGGGAGCCGCATGTGGATCGGCATCTGGCCGCCCTCGAAGCGGGCCGGCACGTTCTTGCGTGCCTTGGTGCCCTTGGTGCCGCGACCCGCGGTCTTACCCTTGGAGCCCTCACCGCGACCCACGCGGGTCTTCTCGGTCTTCGCACCCGGAGCGGGGCGAAGGTGATGCAGCTTGATTGTGCTCATTCGCTGACCTCTTCGACAGTCACGAGGTGCCGCACGACGTTGATCAGGCCGCGGTTGATCGGCGTGTCCTCGCGGGTGACGGTCTTGCGGATCCCCTTGAGGCCAAGGGTGCGCAGGCTGTCACGCTGGTTCTTCTTGGTACCGACGGTGCCCTTGATCTGGGTGATCTTCAGCTGTCCCATTGGTTTACGCTCCTTCGGTCGCCGCGGCGGCGGCAGCGGCGCGAGCGCGCAGCATGCCGGCCGGGGCGACGTCTTCGACGGGGAGACCACGCCGGGCAGCGACCTCTTCGGGCTGCTGCAGCGACTTGAGGGCCTCGACGGTGGCGTGCACGACGTTGATCGCGTTGTCCGAGCCCAGGCTCTTGGCGAGGACGTCGGTCACACCGGCGCACTCCAGCACGGCGCGGACGGCGCCACCGGCGATCACACCGGTACCCGGGCTGGCCGGGCGCAGCATGACCACACCGGCCGCGGCCTCACCCTGAACCGGGTGGGTCACGGTGCCGCCGATCATCGGGACGCGGAAGAAGCTCTTGCGAGCCTCCTCGACACCCTTCTGGATCGCCGCCGGAACTTCCTTGGCCTTGCCGTAGCCGACACCGACCATGCCCTGGCCGTCGCCGACCACCACGAGAGCGGTGAAGCTGAAGCGGCGGCCACCCTTGACCACCTTCGACACGCGGTTGATGGTCACCACGCGCTCGAGGTGATTGCGCTCCTCGCGCTCACCCCGGCCACCGCGGTTGTCCCGGCGGTCGCCGCGGCCGCGACGCTCGCCGCCGCCGCGGTTGTCGTTGCTGTTGTTGGCGCCGGCGGGTCCGTTTCCGCCGTCACGCTGACGTCCGGGCATCAGAGGTCCCCTCCGTTGGTCTTCGTCATGTTGGTCTTCATCATCAGAACGCCAGGCCTCCCTCGCGGGCGGCATCGGCCAGGGCGGCGATGCGCCCGTGGTAGGCCTTGCCACCGCGGTCGAAGACCACGGTGTCAATGCCTGCGGCCTTGGCGCGCTGGGCGACGAGCTCGCCGACCTTGGCGGCCTGCGCGGACTTGTCGCCGCCGGCGGCGCGGACGTCGGCCTCGATCGAGCTGGCGGCGGCCAGGGTGTGGCCGGTCAGGTCGTCGATCACCTGGACGTGGATGTGCCGGCTGCTGCGCTTGACGGCCAGGCGCGGACGCTCGGCGGTGCCGTTGACCTTCTTGCGCAGGCGGAAGTGACGACGGTTGGTCGCGGTGCGGCGACGGGTCGACACGTCCTTGCCGATGGGCTTGCGAACGGTTGCTTCACTCATGTCTTACTTACCCGTCTTTCCGACCTTGCGGCGGATCTGCTCACCCTCGTAGCGAATGCCCTTGCCCTTGTACGGGTCCGGGCGACGCAGGCGGCGGATGTTCGCCGAGATCTGGCCGACTTGCTGCTTGTCGATACCCGAGACCGAGAACTTGGTCGGGGACTCCACCGCGAAGGTGATGCCCTCCGGCGCCTCGATCGGCACGGGGTGGCTGTAGCCGAGGGCGAACTCGAGGTCCTTGCCCTTGGCCTGGACGCGGTAACCGACACCGAAGATCTCCATCTTGGTGGTGTAACCCTTGGTCACACCCTCCACGAGGTTGGCGATCAGCGAGCGGTTGAGGCCGTGGAGCGCGCGGTTGCGACGCTCGTCGTTCGGCCGGGTCACCACGATGGCGTTCTCTTCGACAGCGACAGCGATCGGCTCGGTGACGCTGAGGTTCAGTTCGCCCTTGGGGCCCTTGACCTTCACGTCCTGGCCGTCGATGTTCACCTCGACGCCGGCGGGGATTTCGATGGGGTTCTTACCAATACGCGACATCTGTTTCGCTCCTACCAGACGTAAGCGAGGACTTCGCCGCCCACGCCCTGGTTGGCTGCCTGGCGATCGGTGAGCAGACCGGACGACGTGGAGATGATGGCCACGCCGAGGCCGCCCAGGACCTTGGGCAGGTTGGTGGACTTTGCGTACACGCGCAGACCCGGCTTGGAGACACGGCGGAGACCGGCGATGCTGCGCTCGCGGCTCGGGCCGTACTTCAGGGTCACGGTGAGCTTCTTGCCGACTTCGGCATCCTCGACCTTGTAGTCGGTGATGTAGCCCTCGCGCTTGAGGATCTCGGCGATGTTCACCTTGATCTTCGACGAGGGCAGCGACACCTCGTCGTGGTACGCCGAATTGGCGTTACGCAGACGCGTCAGGAAGTCTGCGATCGGGTCAGTCATGGTCATGGTTGACCGTCAACCTTTCTCGTAGCGGTTCCCATACAGCGAGAAGTGCCCGATTCCTCGGGGCGCTTGCCGGTGGGCCTTCCACGAAGTGGATAGTTGTGCAAGGTTCATCCCGGGCGATCGCTCACCCGGTGACCTTGTCCGGTTCCATTGGCTTTTCGCCGGGACCGGAAAAGGTATGAAGTTGTGGCTCCCGGGGGCACACTTCACCCGGGCAACCGCTCTAGTGTAGGAAACCCGAGGCCGTCATACCAAATCGGCCCCCGCGACGGTCGGGTGCCCCATGCCGATCGTCCTTCGACCGCGCAGGACCCGCGCAGTCGAGACCACTCCGCGCCGCTCGTCCAGCTCGCCGATCGAGCCTGTCGAAACCCCGGGGCCGGTGACCACACACGCGACACGACCGACGGACCTTCCCACCCGTCACGGCGCACACTCGACGACGCCCTGGTCTGACTCCCTAGTCTGGCGGGGAGGTCCGTGGGTGAGGACCAGATAGGCGACACCGTGGGCGGACCTTCCCACGTGCCACAGTGCGCCACCGGGAACGGCACGTCGTGGCCGGCCGCGCAACCGGGTGTCCACAGGGCGGGGCGTGTCTCGGGGTTGTCCACAGATTCCGCAGGTGAAGGGTTACGCCGGACGATGCGCCCGGTCACGCTCGGTGCATGACGGTCACCACGGAACCCGCACCGGATCCGACGCCCACGGACGAGCCGGCCTATGTGACAGCGCTGGCCGAACTGCTCGGCCGGCAGGAGGGCGTCGCGACCCGCGCGCAGTTGCTGGCGGCCGGAGTCCCGTCGTCGTACCTGCGCAGGAAGTTGCGCCGCGGCGAGTGGACCGCCCGGCACCACGGCGTGTACGTGACCCACAACGGACCGCTGACGTGGGTGCAGCGCGCGTGGGCCGCGACGCTGGCCACCGCGCCGTCGGCGCTCAGTCACGAGTGCGCGATCCGCGCGGCGGGCGGACCGATCGGCGCCGCGCGCGACGATGCGCCGATCCATCTCGCCGTCGCCGATCACCGCCACCTCCCTGCACGCGACGGCATGGTCGTGCACTACCGGGGCAAGCTCGGTGCACGGGCCCTCCTCGACGCGGCGCCGCCCCGGTTGCGCGTCGAGCACGCCTACCTGGAACTCGCCGCGGAGGCGACGGACGAGACGACGGCGATCGCGCACCTCACCGCCGCGGTGCAGTCGCGCCTCACCCGGGCCGACAAACTGCTCGCCGCACTCGAGTCGAGGCCGACTCTGCCGCGCCGCGCCTTCCTCCGGTCGGTGCTGGGAGACGTCGCGAAGGGCACCTGCTCGGTGCTGGAACACGCGTACCTCACCGGGGTCGAGCGCGCCCACGGCCTGCCCGAACCCGTCCGGCAGGCTCCGACCGGGACCGGCCGCCCAGGTTTCCGCGATCTCGACTACCCCGAATGGGGACTGATCATCGAGCTCGACGGCCGCCTCGGGCACGACGACTCCGTCGCCCGCACCCGCGACTTCGAGCGCGACCTGGACGCGGCGGTCGGCGCGCGCCGCCGCACGGTCCGGCTCTGCTACGCGCAGGCCACCACGAGCGCGTGCGCGACGGCGGTCAAGATCGGCGCGCTCCTGCGGCAGGGCGGCTGGCCCGGAACCCCGGCCCCCTGCACCTCGAAGACCTGCCCCGCCCGCCCCCTCCCCCTCGTCCCGTGAACCAGATGGTCCGGGGCTGATGCCCACCGGCGCGACATAGATCCCGGACGTCCCCCTCTGCCACACCGGCGAGCGGGGCAGACTGGACTGTCATGCGGATTCTCATCGTGGGGGCCGGGGCGACCGGCGGCGCGTTCGGTGCACGACTTCTCGCGGCCGGCCGGGACGTGACCTTTCTGGTGCGGCCGGGCCGCGCCGCACAACTCCGGATCGGCCTGCACTACGTCACTCCCGGGATCGACGAGGTCCGCCGCCTCCGGACGGTCACCGCCGACGAGCTCGACGAGACCTTCGATCTGGTGATCATCGCCGTCAAGGCGAACGCGCTCGGCGCGGTCATCGACGACATGCGCCCGGCCGTCGGGCCATCGACCGTCGTGCTGCCGATCCTGAACGGGATGGCCCACATGGACCGGCTGGAGCGCGCGTTCCCTGGGCGCGTGATCGGCGGGATCGCCCGGATCGTCGCGACTCTGGACTCCTCGGGCGGCGTGCGCCAACTGGGCGAACTGGCCGAGATCACGGTGCCCGCCGACCAGCCGGGCGTCGCCGCCGCGCTCGACGTCCCCGGAATCGATCTCGTCACCAGCGACGACATCCTTCGGGCTCAGTGGGCCAAGTGGACGTTCATCGCCGCGGCCGGCACGGTGTGCTGCCTGTTCCGCGGCCCGGTCGGTGCGATCGTGGAGGCCGGCGGACGCCCGCACATCGAGACCATCGTCGCCGAGACCGAGGCGGTGGCCGCGGCCGCCGGGTATCGCGTCGACGACGACGCGCACCGGCGCAGCCTCGCGACGCTGACCCGGGAGGGCTCCGATTTCACGTCGTCGCTCTATCGCGATCTGGTGGACGGGCACCCGACCGAGGGCGAACACCTCCTCGGCGATCTGGTCGCCCGCGCCGCCGCGCTCGACGTGCCCACTCCCCTGACAGCTCTCGCGCTAGTCCAACTCCGCACCGCCACCCACCACCCCAACCCCTGACCTCCCCGTTACCTTCTAGGTAGCTCTTCACCGAGGAGCTGCGGTCGCCAGGTCCGGTATGACTGAGCGCCCCTGTCTCACGCATGATCCGGGGGGTGATGTCGCCGGACGTGGTGGACGTCGATGAATCG
>NZ_JBPSDN010000036.1:0-38870 GCF_052036135.1 Gordonia marina | reverse complement strand
CAACCCCTCCGCCTTGTGCAGCCGACGGATCTCGGCCCAGTCTTCCACTGAAATCATCCCTCCAGAATGACGAGGGGGGTCAACTTTCACCCGTCGTCTGGGGGTCAGTATTCACGCGTCGTCGACAGAGCTCGGAGGCCGAGCGGATCGGTCGCCTGCGGGGCGCGTCGACCGTTGAAGTGTCGTTCACCGGTATATGACGGGTCAACCCCTAGTTCGACTGGGGTTGACCCCGTTTGGTGGACATCGGTTAAGCGGCCTTGCTGGTCGCTCCGGTAATCATGTCCGCCTCGAAGTCGACTGGGCAAATGTAGCCCAGTGAACTGTGTCGGCGTCTGCGATTGTAGACCGCGTCGATCCATCGACTCACCGCTGCGACGGCCTCGATCCGGGTGTCGAAGGTGTGCCGCTGATAGAACTCGGTCTTGAGGGTCGACCAGAAACTTTCCTGCTGAGCGTTATCCCAGCACACCCCGGTCCGCCCGACTGACAGGCGCACGTTGAGCTCGCCGGCGACGGTATGGAGCTGTTCGGAGGTGTACTGACAGCCACGGTCGGCATGGAATGTCACGCCATCGAGCGGCCCGGTCGCAGGGTCCCGGAAGGTGTGCGCGTTGCGCAGCGCGGTCTCGACGACATCGGTGTGCAAGGTCTCCGCAAACGCGTATCCGATCACCCTTCTCGAGCAGCCGTCGCGGACCGCACACAGGTACAGCCAACCCTCACCCGTGTGCAGATACGTAATGTCGGAAGTCCACACCAGATTCAACCCGCCGCGGTCGAACTGCCGCCCGACCAGGTCGGGGACCGCGTGCGGACTCGGATCGGCGATCGTGGTCACCGGTCGCCACGAACGGGGACTGACGCCTTCAATCCCGCTGTGGCGCATGATCTTTGACACCGTCTTACGCGAGACAGTCTCACCGTCGGCACGCAGATCCGCGAGGATCCGCGGCGACCCGTACACTCCGTCAGACGCCTCGTGCGCCGCCGCGATCTTCTCCGCCAGTTCTTCCCGACGTGCCTGCCGGGGACCGGCTGGTTGCTGCTTGCGGTCACGCCATGCGTAGTACCCCGAACGGGACACACCAAGCAGGCGTGCGCAGCGAGCAACGGTGTAGGTGGCCTTCTCTGCTTCGATCATCGCGAACGCTTCGGCACGTTCGACTCCTCCGAGGCAAAGAAGGCTGCCTTGGACTCAACCCGTCAGTGCAACAGTGGTGCCATCATATCCGCGGGGCTGCGGTAACCGAGCCGTTTGCGGGGGCGGGTGTTGAGCTTGTCGGCGACGGCGTCGAGGTCGGTCTGGGTCAGTCCGGCCATGCTGGTGCCCTTCGGGAAGTACTGCCGAAGCAGTCCGTTGGTGTTCTCGTTTGTGCCCCGCTGCCAGGGACTGTGTGGGTCGGCGAAGTACACGCGCATTCCGGTCGTTGTGCTGACCTGCTTGTGGCCCGCGAGTTCCATTCCGCGGTCCCATGTCAAGGTCCGCCGGACCTGGCCTGGCAGACGGTTCATCACCTGCTCGAGCGCTGTGGTGAGAGTGCCTGCCTCCCTGTTGTCGAGTTGCACGAGAACGGTGTAGCCGGTGACCCGCTCGACGAGGGTGGCGCACTGACTCCAGTGCCTGCCGCAGACAAGATCGCCCTCCCAGTGCCCGATCTCGACTCGCTCGTCGACGATGCCGGGGCGCTGCGATATCGAGACCGCATCGATGATCCGCGAGCGCCACTGCCCAGCGACGGTGTTGTGCACGCTGCGACGGATCGGCCGACGGGTACGCAGGTGTCTCTGCAGGTCCTTCGGCAGCACGCCACGAGACTGGATGAACACCGACTTGTAGATCGACTCGTGGCTGATCCGCATCCGATGCCCCGGCGGGTAGCGTCGTCGCAGAGTGCCGGCGATCTGCTCCGGCGACCAGTCGTCGCGCAGGCGAGCGGCCACGTAGCAGCGCAGCACCGGGTTCTTCGCCAGCCGGCTCCGCTGCGGCCGTCGTGCGCGGCGCCAGGCGCGGTCGTCGGCATCGACGGCGCGGTAGCGGCGACGGCCCTTGTTTCTGGCCACCTCCCTGGTGACGGTCGAAGCCGGGCGACCGAGACGCCGCCCGATCGCGCGGGCCGATTCGCCAGCGGCGAGACCCCGCGAGATCTCCTCCCGATCGGCCAGCGTCAGGCAGCCCGGTCGACGGCGCTGCGGAGGCCGGTAGATCCCGCCGAACGGCAGCAAGATCGAGAAGATCGAACCCGGCGGGGACCCGACTTCACGCGAGATCTCACTGATCGAACTGCCCGCCCTCCACATCTCCCACACCTGCTGCCGCCGATCCGACGGCAGTCCCGGACGCCCAATCTTCGCCATTGCCACACCTTCCCACCTCGGTTGCTGGTGTTGCACTGACGGGTTGAGTCCAAGGCTGCTTTTTTTAAGAACTCCCGGTCCATCCGCAGCTCAGCGTTCTCGGTCCGCAGCCGTTCGAGTTCGGCGCGTTCATCAACATCGAGTGCTTCAGGTGGGGTGTCCATCTCGGCGCGTTCCTTAGCGACCCAGCGACCCAGCACCGCCTCGCCGACTCCGATCTCGCGGGCGACCTCAGCGGTCGTACGCCCAGTATCGAGCACCAGACGCGCAGCATCATACCGGTACTTCGGCGTATAACTCTTCCTCTTCGAACCCATGGGTCCATCCTCTCCTGCCAGCACGAAACTGGCGATCAGGATGTCCACGAAACGGGGGCAACCTCACGACGAACTGCTGCGTAGTGGGTCATTCCGGCGACCACTAAGTGCTATATGCAGTAATCGGATATGCAGGGTATTCAGTAGGGTTGCCTGGTGTACCACCTCGACCTCCGTCTGACTCTTCCCGGAACCCGGGAATTCGTCGACACGATCATGCACCTACTGCGAAGGCCCGGACCTCGACGTTCTGGGATGCAGCTACCGAGTCGCCGCCCGATGCGCCGAAGACGCGGCCGAAACCTGGGCTCGACTGGGCTCGCCACGCCGGCGGGGTCGTCCGCCGGCCGCCACGCCTTTCCGCTGTTCAGCAGCACGTCGCCAAGACCGTCCGCAACGCCTCGAGGTTGGCCCTCTCGGCCTGATAGAACACGTGCACCCCCTGTCGCTGTGAGGCAACCAGGCCGGTGTTGCGCAACTGCGCCAGATGGTGCGACGCCGTTGCCGCCGACACCCCCACCGACTCCGCCAAGGCGCCGGCACTGATCTGGTCACTACCGGCGCTCATCAGCAGCGACAGCAACCGGATCCGCACCGGATCCGCCAGTGCCTTCAGCCGCAGCGCCAGCGCCAGTGCGTCAACCTCGCTCACTGGGCCGGCCCCGATCGGCGAACAACAGATCGGGGCACTCACATCCACCACGGGCAACGACCTCGGCATGAACACACTCTACCAATATTTTGACATATATCGAAATATGGACTAGAACGGACCCGTCGAAGCACTTCGACATACGTCGAATTATTGGAGGATGGGTCATGTCCCGCATTCAACTCGCCCTGAACGTCGATGACCTCGAGGCGGCGATCGGCTTCTACAGCACCCTGCTGAACGCAACCCCGGCGAAGATCAAGCCCGGCTATGCCAACTTCGCCCTCGAAGAGCCTGCGCTGAAACTGGTGCTGATCCAGAACGCGGGCCAGGGCGGGAGCCTGAACCATCTCGGCATCGAGGTCGACTCCAGCCAGACCGTGCATGCCGAGATCGGCAGACTCTCCGGAGCGGGCATGTTCACCGAGGAGCAGATCAACACCACCTGCTGCTTCGCCGCCCAGGACAAGGTGTGGGTCACCGCTCCCGACGGCGAACCCTGGGAGATCTACACCGTCCTCGCCGACGCCGAGGAGTTCGGCCAGGCGCCGCCGCTCCTGGCCGACGAAGGCTGCTGCGGTAACGACTCCGGATCGGCCGCGGCCCCGTGCTGCACGCCGACGGCCGGCTGATCCGCGCGACCTCGGCGCACATCCCGAATTGACGGCTGATTCGATATTTATCAATATAGATGGATGTCGAATCAATTGGTGAACGCTGCCGACGTGGTGCGTTGCTCGCCACGGATCCGTGAGCCGCTGACACCCGAGGAAGCCCGCGATCTGGCGGCAGTGTTCAAGGCGCTCGCCGACCCCGTTCGGCTCCAGCTGCTGAGTCTGATCGCCGGCCACGACGGTGGCGAGGCGTGCGTGTGCGACATCTCCCCGGCCGTAGACGTCTCGCAGCCGACGATCTCTCATCACCTCAAAGTGCTGCGTGATGCGGGTCTGCTGGTCTCACAGCGGCGGGCCTCCTGGGTGTACTACCGCGTCGTTCCCGACGCGCTGCACACCGTGGCCGCGAGCCTGCTCCCCCAGACCAGCGACGCCGCCTCATGAGCGCTGAGCCCCAGACATCGACGGTCAGTGGAAGGCTCTCCACGCTCGACCGATTCCTTCCGGTCTGGATCGGTGCAGCCATGGTCGCCGGCGTGCTCCTGGGCCGGTTCGTCCCCGGACTGGACACCGGCCTCGAAGCGATCGAAGCCGACGGCATCTCGGTGCCGATCGCCCTCGGCCTGCTGATCATGATGTACCCGGTACTGGCCAAGGTCCGCTACGACCGCCTTGACACCGTCACCGCGGACCGCAGGCTCCTGGCCTCCTCGCTGGCCCTCAACTGGATCATCGGACCGGCCCTCATGTTCGCCCTGGCCTGGCTGCTCCTGCCGGACCTGCCCGAGTACCGTACCGGACTGATCATCGTGGGACTCGCGCGCTGTATCGCCATGGTCATCATCTGGAACGACCTGGCCTGCGGCGACCGCGAGGCCGCCGCCGTCCTGGTCGCCCTCAACTCGCTCTTCCAGGTGATCATGTTCGCCGCCCTCGGCTGGTTCTACCTGTCAGTGCTGCCCGGCTGGCTCGGTCTGGACCAGACCACGATCGAGGCCTCGCCATGGCAGATCGCCAAGTCCGTCCTCGTCTTTCTCGGTATCCCGCTGCTCGGGGGATACCTCTCCCGCCGGATCGGCGAACGGACCCGCGGTCGCCACTGGTACGAGTCCGCCTTCCTGCCGAAGATCGCCCCCTTGGCCCTCTACGGGCTGCTGTTCACCATCGCAGTGCTCTTTGCTCTGCAAGGCGACCAGGTCACGTCCCGACCGGGCGACGTCGTGCGTATCGCGCTGCCGCTGCTGATCTACTTCGCCGTCATGTGGGCCGGCGGGTACCTCCTCGGCGCGGCGCTGTGCCTGGGATACCCGCGTACCACGACGCTGGCCTTCACCGCGGCGGGCAACAACTTCGAACTGGCGATCGCCGTCGCGATCGGCACCTACGGCGCCACCTCCGGTCAAGCCCTCGCCGGAGTCGTCGGCCCCCTCATCGAAGTACCGGTCCTCGTCGCCCTCGTCTACGTCTCCCTCGCCATCCGGCGCCGATTCCCGCCCGGCCAAGCCGCCTCGACACGCACCGAGAGGAGCCCGTCATGACGCCCTCCGTCCTCTTCGTCTGTGTCAAGAACGCCGGCAAATCGCAGATGGCCGCCGCGCTCATGAAGCACGCCACCGGCGACGTCGTCGAAGTCCACTCCGCAGGCACCGAACCCGGAACAGTCATCAACGCACTCTCCGCGCAAGTGCTTGCCGAATCCGGCATCGACATCGCCGGCCAGACACCCAAGCCGATCGACCCGCAACTCCTCGACCGCGTCGACCTGATCGTCACGCTCGGGCGCCAAGCGGTCGTCGACCATCGCGGCGCAGCCGTGGTGAACTGGGACACCGACGAGCCGTCCCTCCGCGGAGTCCACGGAATCGAGCGTATGCGCCTGATCCGAGACGACATCGCCGACCGGACACGCAGGCTCGCCATCGAACTCCTCGAACAACACGACTGACGCCGGCAACACGTCTCGATGATCTCGGCCCTGTGCCCGGGCGTATCCACGGGATCGTCGCTACGGGATCTGCTGTCCAGCGGAACTGACCTGCGTACCGCCGCTGTGTACCGGAGTGCTGGTCAGGCCTGGGCCTGTTTCGGTTCGCGCTGCGCGGAGCGCGTTCACGATCACCAGCACTTCGGCGGCCTCATGGATCAGGACCACGGTTGCCAAGCCGAGGATGCCTGCTGCGGCGAGTGGAATCAGAACACCGATGATCAGCATGGCGAGTACGAGGTTCTGCATCATGATGGTTCGGGCGCGCCGGGCGTGCGCCAGGATCTGTGGAAGGTGCCGTAGGTCCTGGCCCATGAGTGCGATATCGGCCGTTTCGATCGCGATGTCGGTGCCCATGGCGCCCATCGCTATTCCGACGTCGGCGGTCGCCAGCGCGGGTGCGTCGTTGATGCCGTCGCCGACCATCGCACTGGTACGACCATCCCCGATTCGGGTGAGCAACGCCGCCTTGTCCTCGGGACTCAGCTCGGCATGGATCGCGACGATTCCGGCTTGTTCGCCGATGGCCGCCGCCGTGCGAGCGTTGTCGCCGGTCAGCATGACCGTATCGATCCCGAGATCGGTGATGCCCGCGATCGCTTCCGCAGCCTCGGGACGAATCTCATCACGCACCGCGATCGCCCCGATCACCGCGCCCCGTTGCTCGATCAACACGACGGTCGCGCCGGCGGATTGCAGCCGGACTACGTCGTCGGCGAATCGCCCCGGTTCGATCCATCCGGGCCTGCCCAGCTTCGTCGGACAGCCGCAGACGGTGCCGGTGACGCCCTGACCTGGAATCGCGAGAACATCGTCGGCGGCCGGGATGGCTTCCGGCGCCGCGGCAACGATCGCCCGAGCGAGCGGGTGTTCACTGCGCATCTCGAGTGCGGCGGCGGCACACAGGACCTCCGACTCACGAACGCAGGCGGTCACGATCTCGATGACTTGAGGAGCGTTGCGGGTCAAGGTTCCGGTCTTATCGAGCCCGATCACCCGCACACGACCGAGCCGTTCGAGCGCGGCACCGCCCTTGACGAGCGCCCCGTGCCTGCTGGCCGCACCCACAGCGGCGACGACGGTCAACGGAACGGCGATCGCCAACGCGCACGGCGATGCCGCGACGAGCACGACCAGTGCCCGTTCAACCCACACCAGCGGGTCCCCCAGCGTCGCCCCGACACCGCACAGGACGACAGCGAGCGCGAGGATCGCCGGAACCAATGGGCGTGCGACCGTGTCCGCCATGCGCTGGGCCGCGCCTTTGCGTTCCTGGGCCTGCTCGACGATGTGCACGATCCGTGCCAGGGAGCTGTCCGATGCCAGTGCGGTGACCTCGACTTCGAGGGCGCCTCCGCCATTGATCGCGCCGGCATGCACGTCATCGCCGGGCCCGACCTCGACGGGAACCGACTCCCCCGTGATCGCCGAGAGGTCCAGGCTGGTGCGCCCGCGACGGATGACGCCGTCGGTGGCCGCACGCTCGCCAGGACGGAGCAGCATGACATCGCTGAGGACCAGTTCGCTCGGCGGCACGGTGACTTCTCGGTCTCCGCGCACAACCGTCACCGATGGTGGCACCAGCGCCAGCAACGACCGCAACGCTCTCTGTGCCTTCGCGACGGCGAAATGCTCCAGTCCCTCCGCGATCGAGAACAGGATGCCGAGCAGCGCCGCTTCAACGAACTGTCCCAGGGCGATCGCACCGACCGCTGCGATCGTCATCAACAACCCGACACCGATGCGGCGGCGGCGGATCAAGTCCGCGATCGCGCCAGGAACGAACGACACGCCGGCCACGACCGCGGCCGACACTTCCAGCGCAGTCGGTACGCCTCGCAGATCACTGTGACCGAGCACCCATCCCAGGCCCAGCAGCAGCACGGCCGCGGCCGCGTACCGCAATTCGCGTACGTGCCACAGTGCGCTCAGGTCTCGGCCCGGAAGGTCGTCGGTGACGGTCGTCGCCGGCTCGTCCGGCGACCCGCAACAGAGGTCAGCCATCGAACCGCCCCGTCACGGCCGGTCCGCGTGCACCGGCGGCAGCCGGCAGGTGCCTCGCTGCGCCAGTGCGTCCACCGAGAGGACGCATCAACAACACCCTTGAGTCTCTGCGTCATCACAGCACGCCGGATCGACGGCCAGGACCAGCCCCAGCAGATCATCGAGCGCGCTCCCGATTCGCGGATCGGCGAGCTCATAACGACTGCGTCGCCCTTCCGGAACCGCCACCACCAATCCGCAGCCGCGAAGACACGCCAAGTGATTCGACAGGATCTGTCGCGACACGCCGAGCCGCTCGGCGAGGACAGCCGGATACCCGGGGCCCTCGCGCAACGCCAACAACACCCCGGTCCGAGTCGGATCGGACAGCGCATGCCCGAACCGGGTCAATGCGCCATGGCTGACTGCTACGTCCATGAGAAGATAGTACATATAATTCTGAACTCAGGAAATCATGAATCAAATTGCTTGATCACAGCACGCGGCCACCGGGATCGCCGTGCTTGTGAGGCGTCGTCGTGCAACCCGCCTGCAACGTGACCGCGGTTACAGTCGGGCTTCCGCAGCATTTCCGCTCGTCCTCCGAGAAGGAGTCTCCGTGTCCGAACTCGCCACTCTCCGCACGCTCACCGGCATGCCCGACGTCCCCGCGTCGCTCGGCAAGTCCGCTCTGGTGATGGTCGACCTGCAGAATACGTACACGCGCGGCGTGATGCGGCTCGACGAGGTCGAACCGGCGATCGACGCCGCGGCCGAACTGTTGGGGCGGGCACGGGAGGCGGGTATTCCGGTGGTGCACATCATGCACGACGCCGGCGAGGGCAGCCCGTACGACGTCAAGGCCGAGATCGGCCAGATCGTCGACCGCGTGGCGCCGCAGGGTGACGAGCCGGTGATCGTGAAGAACTACCCGAACTCCTTCGTCGCCACTGATCTCGACGCCCAGCTGAAAGCGCTCGGCGTGGAGGATCTGGTGCTCGCCGGCTTCATGACGCACGTGTGCATCAACTCGACCGCCCGCGGCGCCTTCAGCCTCGGCTACCGGCCGACGGTGGTGGCGAACGCGACGGCGACCAGGAGTCTGCCGGGCGTCGCCGGCGAGGTCGATTCGAGCGCGATCCAGGCTGCCGGTCTGGCGATGATCGGCGACATCTTCGGCATCGTCGTGCCGGACATGTCGGCTATCCCGGATTGATCGCACCCGGCCGCGGTGTCAGCCGGGCTCCCGGTCGCGGGCGGCCTGGATCTGCTGCCTGATCTCCTGGTATCCGCGGACTCGGGCCATCACGCGATCCGCGGCCGATTCGGTCCGCGCGGTGGCCGGCGCCGCGTCGATGCCGTAGAGCAGGCCGTTGAGCCGGGCGTGCAGTTGCGCCCGCTGCTCCGCGGTCTGGGCATCCGCGCGTTCCTGCCGGAGTGACTCGTCGATTCGCGCGGCCTCGGTGGCGCATCCGCGGATCAGTTCGACGCGCTCGTTCGCTCCGCTTTCGAGCCGGTCGGCGCCGGATTCGGCGCCGGCCAGGAGTTTCCGGTCGTCCTCGTTCTGGTAGTCGAGCGCCTTCAGTTCGTCGGCGGTCCGCCGGAGGACTCGAGCTTGCCTGAAGGCGTCGGTGACGGCGCTGAGGTCAGCCGAGAAGTCCGTGTCGCCGAGCCAGCCCTCCCGGGCCGCCTCCGACTGGTTCACCTTCTGGATCGCCGCGGCGGCCGCATCGATGCGGCCGGCGTTCTTCCGGCCGACGTCCTCCAGCAGGCGGCGGCGGTCGTCGCGCATGTGTTCTCGGCGTTCCTTCTCCGCGGCGAGAGCCCGAGCCTCCCGGTCCGCCACCGAGGCTCGGTGCATGCGCACCGCTATCCAGGCGACGAGGCCGACCAGGGCTGCCACTCCGATGATGAGCCACACCGTCTTGGGGATCGCGAAGAGGATCGCGAGCAGGATGAAGATCCCGACCACGCCGAAGCAACCGTCGTTGGACTCTTTCCCCTTGCCGGCCATCGCATCCCCCACTCGGTGTATTCATGGTCACCGGTGCCGTCGTGCGCCGGTGACGGCACCCTAGCGTTCGCCACCGACAGATCCCCCGGCCATGTTGAAACAAATGCCTAAGACTGTTCCATTCTGTGGGTTTCGGAGGTAGTTTCGAGACATGACGCAGCCCATTCCCCGACGCCATCCCGCCTCCCCGCGGCCGGTACCGATCGGTATCGCCGTGGTCGGCCGCATGCTCGGCATCTCCGGACCCGACGCCGCGGAGTTCCAGCGGCTCGGCGAACTGCTCATGGTGGGCGACCCGCTGATGGACAGCTTCGTCGACTGGATGACCGCGGAGGGTTCCAAGAGCGTCCGGCCGCTGTTCGAGCAGGCACTGGCGCACGGCATCGACTCGGTGCCCGACGCCCCCGCCCCGCTGCACGACCTGTTCACCGGCCTCGAAGCCACCCCCGACTGGGTGGAGCCCGAACGATTGCGAATCGCGGCGGCCACCATGAGGTCCGGCGGTGCCGACGGGCTCTACATCGCCCGCGACGTCGCACTTCTGGGCGGCTACCAGTTCGCCGGCTTCAACCAGACGCTGCTGCGCACCGGTGCCCTGGAGAAGGGCTCGAACACCCGGTTCGCCGAGACGTCCCAGTGGGCGATGGACGTGATCGCGCCCGGCGGCCTCGACAAGTTCGGTCCCGGCTATCGGTCGACGATCCGCGTCCGGTTGATCCACTCCATGGTGCGCAGGCACGTCGAAGCCATGCCCGACTGGGACGACGCGCAGTGGGGCCTGCCCATCAATCAGACCGACATGGCGGCCACCATCGTGGGCGCCCTCGTCGCGCCGAGTGTCGGCGGCATCGGCCTGGGCCTCATCAACCGCCCGTCCGAATACCAGGCCATCGCCCACCTCACCCGCTATGTGGGATGGCTGATCGGCGTGCGCGACGATCTGCTGCCCACCGACTTCCACGACGCCCTCCGGCTGCTCATGCACACCTCGGCCGCGCTGGCCACACCGGACGAGACCAGCAAGCGGCTCGCGCAGCCGATGGCGGACGACCCGCTGCAGTGGCAGTACCCGCACTTCCAGGAACTGCGGCGCCGGATCGCGCGGTCCCAGCATCTGTCGATCAGCGCGGGCTTCCTGGGGCCGTCGGCGATGGCGACGCTGGGACTTCCGACGAGAACCCTGCCCTGGTACCACGCGATCGCCGTGCCGAGGAACCTGGTGAAGTCCGGGATCGGTGTCCTTCCCGGCGGGCGCCGCCGCCTCGCCGCGCACGGTCGTCGCGACGCCCTGGGCTTCATGGCGACCATGACGCCGGCGCCCGCGACCATCGGCGAGACCACCACGGTGGCCGAGCACGTCGCCTGATCTCCGGTCTCACCGGCGCGGACCGGTGTTGAGTAGGGAGGATGAGACCGCTTCGCTACTCGATCAACGTCACGCTCGACGGCTGCTGCCACCACGAGGCGGGACTTCCGCCGGATGAGGAGTCGATGCGCTACTGGACCGCCGAGATGGGGCGAGCCGATGCGCTGCTGTTCGGCCGGGTGACCTACGAGATGATGGCGTCGGCGTGGCGGCGACCCGCCTCCGGGACGTGGCCCGACTGGATGGACGAGTGGGAAGTGCCGTTCGCCGAGGCCATCGACCGGGCGAGAAAGTACGTCGTCTCGAGCACGCTGGACACCGTCGACTGGAACGCGGAACTGGTGCGCGGCGATGTCGGGCAGGCGGTGCACCGGCTCAAGCAGGAACCGGGCGCCGGACTGTGGGTGGGCGGTGTGACGCTCCCCCGGGCGCTGGCGGATCTGGGACTGATCGACGAGTACGAGTTCGTGGTGCAGCCGGTGGTCGCCGGGCACGGGCCGACGCTGCTAGACGGCCTGCGCGAGCGTCTTCATCTGGAACTCGTGGATCGCCGCGAGTTCGGCTCGGGCGCGGTCGCTCTCCGCTACCGCCCGCTCACCGGGCCAGCGTCCCGATGAGCGCGTGGGCCGCCGACTTCGCCGCGGCCGTATCGGTGGCGGTCGGCACCCCCTGGGCGACGAGGGACCAGTGCCCTTCGAAGACGGCGACCAGCGCGTAGGCCACACTGTGTGCCCGCTCCGCATCGGTACCCGGGAACTGGGCGACGATCCGGCCGGCGATCGCCGGGAGCCAGCTCTCCCGCCACAGCCGGTGCAGCCGGTCGCGCACCGCGGGGTCGCGGGCGGCCAGCGCGACGAGATCGAGCCAGACCGCCAGGTCCAGGTCGCTGTGATAAATGCCCGGTTCGAACACCGCGTCGATGAGCTGTGCGGTGGTGAGACGGTCGATGTTGACCATCGCGGTACCGTACACGGCGACGGTCTGGGTGAGGAAGGCGTCGACCAGCCGGTCCCGATTGCCGAAATAGTGCAGAACGAGCGTTCGCCGTAAGCCGGCGGCCTCGGCGACCTTCGAGATCGTCGCGCCGGTGAGACCGTCGCGGGCGACGACCCCCGCCATCGCAGCCAGGATCTGAGCCGTCCGCTCGTCGGTCTTGTCCGGACGGCCCACGGGCCGGTGAGCAGCCGACATGGTGCGGAGATTACCCGATCGCCCGTCCGGACGACGACGATGCGGCCCCGGCGAGCGCGGCGGTCAAGAGCGACGCCGACAGCGCCGCGCGGTTCTCCGCGGCGGACGCGGACGCCCGTGTCGTCACCGCGACCGCCGACGCGGAAGGCTGTCCGATGCACCGCCGGGCGTAGCGAGTGAAGAACTGCTCGGGGTCGAGCAGTGTCTCCGGCACGTGGACGCCCGGCTTGTTCGCCGCGTGCACGAGCGGGATCGCGGTCGCCAGCGGAACCGCCGTGTTGGTCGCCATGTCGAAGCCGGGCACCTGGGCCAGTCCCACCGCGACCGTGTCGGCGCGGCCGTCGCGCAGTCCGGTGGCGACCGCGAAGATCGGCGGCGGCGTGCCGCGCCGCAGGAGCTGGGCGGGTTCGGTCGGGACGAGGCGTTGCAGCCGGCCCGCCACCGCGGCGGCGGCCTCCGGGGACATCCGGCAGCGGCGGACGGCGGCCCGCAGTACGCGCAGTCCCCCGCCGGTCAGCCGGTCGCAGACCGCGACGTTGATGTTGGTGCGGAGTGCCGGAAACGCGAGATGGCCGGTGACCGCCTCCGGGTGCCCGAACGACAGGCCGCGCACCGGCCCGATGCCCGGATAGTCGAGGTGGACCGGTTGCAGGGCGGGCCGCTCGGTGATCGTGCCGTCGTACAGGTACGGGATCGACCCGGCGATCTCGTGGATACCGTGGCGCAGCGCCGCGGAGGTGCCGCCGTGGTTCTCCGAGTGCGCGGCACCGATGTTCCATCCCGTGACGAGGCCGGTGACGGTGGTGAGATCTCGTCCGGCCAGCAGTCCGAGGAGATTCGCGACGCCGGGGCTGGCGCCCATGCCGATCAGCGCCGTCACACCCGCGTCGCGGGCCGCATCGGTCAGGCCGAGCATGGCCAGTGTCGGATGGGGGTCGTCGCAGACGTCGACGTAGTCCGTGCCAGTGGCGATCGCCGCGCGCAGCACGGCCGGGCCGAACCGGTAGAACGGCCCGGCGGCGTTGGCCACCACGTCGACACCGTCGAGCGCTCCGCGCAGGGCGTCGTCATCGGTCAGATCCAGACCGACGGCGACCGCCCGAGATCGCGCCGGGACCGCCGCGCGGCGTGCGCCGTCGAGGTCGCGATCGGCGACGACGATCCGGTCGATCTCCGCATCGTCCGCCAGCGCGGCGACGATGGCCGCGCCGACCTCCCCCGCCCCACCGAGAACCATCACTCGCATCGCGGACCTCGATTCTGATTGATTGACAGTTAGGTCAATCTATCAGAGAGGTTCGCCGGCCGGGCGGCCGCCGGGTCAGGCGTGCGGGTCCACGATGATCTTGACGTGCTCTTCGTTGTTGTTGATCAGCTGGTCGTAGCCCTTCGAGACCAGTTCGTCGAGCGTGATGCGACCGGTGATGAACGGCGCGAGGTCGATCCGGCCGCTCTGTACGAGGGCGATCGTCGCCGGATGGTCGTTCGCGTAGCCGATGGTGCCGCGCAGATCGATCTCCTTCAGGACGAGACTCGGCATGTCGACGGGCGGCTTGTGGCCCCAGATGGATACGTTGACGATCACACCACCCGGCTTCACGGCGTCGATCAGCATGTCGAGGACCACCGGCACGGAGCTGCATTCGAAGCCGACGTCGGCGCCGCGGCCACCGGTGAGGGCCCGCACCTTCTCGGCGACGTCGCCGTCGCGCGGGTCGAACACCTCATCGGCGACACCGGTCTCGCGGGCCTTCGCCTTGCGCGCATCGGAGAGTTCGGAGATGTAGACCGTCAGGCCCTCCGCCTTGAGCACGGCGGCCGTCAGCAGCCCGATCGGGCCGGCGCCGCCGATGATCGCCGTCTGGCCGGCCGCGGCCCCGGACCGCACGAACGCGTGGTGCCCGACCGACAGCGGTTCGATGAGCGCGGCCTGATCGAGCGGAATGTCGCCGACCGGGTGCACCCAGCGTCGTTCGACGACGATCTTCTCCGACAGTCCCCCACCGCGGCCGCCGAGGCCGATGAAGTTCATGTCCTTGCTCAGCTGGTAGTTCTGGCCGGGACCGGTGTCGACGTCTTCGCCGACGATGTACGGCTCCACCACGACGCTGTCGCCGACCGCGAGGTCGTCGACGCCCGGGCCGAGGGCCGTGACGGTGCCGGAGAACTCGTGGCCGATGGTCACCGGGGCGTCCTCACCGGAGATCGGGTGCGGGTGACCGGCCGGCGGGATGAAGATCGGGCCCTCGAGATATTCGTGGAGATCGGTGCCGCAGATCCCGCACCAGGCCACGTCGATCGCCACGCTGCCCGGCTGGAGAACCGGTTCGTCGATGTCCTCGATGCGGATGTCGTTTCGGTCGTAGTAGCGGGCTGCGCGCATCGGATTCTCCCTCGGTCGCCGAACATGTGGGGCCGACGCTACGGACCGGTGCGCCCGGCGTCGCGGGATGCGGAGGGTTGCATGGGTCGGCTCCGCTCCCCGATGGAATCGCGGAATGCGTGACTATCCTCGGACGGGTAGTCGTACGGAAGTCGGTGGTGCTCGATGGGTCTGCGCTCGACGGTGCGGCGGCTCCGTGCGCGTCCCGATCCCGGCGACCGCGCCGAACGCGAATGGGACGAGCAGGCGCGCGGCGAGACCGCGACGCAGCGGCTCGACCGCAACTGGTCGGTGCTGATCCAGGAATTGCGGGTCCTGCAGACCGGGGTGCAGGTGCTCGCCGGATTCCTCCTGATCGTGCCCTTCCAATCGAGGTTCGACGTCTTGGACGACGCCGGGGTCGCCGTCTACCTGGTGACCGTCGGTGCCGCGCTGCTCGCCGTCGCGTTCCTGCTCGCCCCGATCGCCCTGCACCGGATGCTGTTCCGGCGGCACAGTCTGCGGCGGGTGGTCGCGGTGACGCATCGGGAGACGATGGTCGGTCTCGGCGCCCTCGCGCTCGCTCTCGCCGGTTCGGCGACGCTGGTCGTGCGCGCGGCCACCGCGTCGTGGTGGGCGGCCGCCGCCGCGGGGATCGTTGCCTGCGTGGTCCTCGCCTGGCTGTGGGTCGGTGTTCCGCTCCGTGCCCTGGACTCACTCGAACGTTCCGACCGGGGCGGAGGCCCCGACCAGGAGTGATCCGGCCGTTTACGATCAGCGCATGAAGCCGATGTATCGCCGCAGCACCGCCCGCGTGAGCCTCTCGGCGCTGCCGCCGGAGATCCTGAACGCCGTCACGTCGTGCGGTGAGGCGAACCAGCTGACGATCGCCGCCGACTCACCCGTCTGGGCGACGCACAGCGTGAATCTGCGCAACCGCGCCGACAAGGATCCGGAGAGCGACGTCTACGTGGTGCTCGGCGGCGCCGACCTGGTGATCGTGACCGCCGGTGCGAAGCGCGGCGTGAGCGCACTGACTCTCCCGTTGCGCGAGGCATCGATCTCGGAGGGCTCCCGGTTGCAGCAGCTCGCCGGCCATTCCGAGCCCGGCATCTCGATCACCGGATTCCCCGGCGACAACAATTCGCCGGGGTCGTTCTTCGTCGGCCTCGGCACCGAGCCGGCCGCCGAGGAGTGCGTGCAGCAGTTGGTCGCCGCCGTCACCGCCGCCAAGGCGTAGCGGCGGTGCGCTGATCCTCGGGCGTCTCGGTACCGGCATCCCAGGGGGTTCAGCACCGGCGCCGCAGCCGGTCCAGGCCGGCGCCGGTCAATTCGTCGAGTGCTGTCGTGCGGCCGGCGACGGCCATGACGATCGCCTCGCCGGGCCCGCGGACCTCCGGCCCGAATCCGGCGCTCCACGCCACGTCAGTGGCCCGGAACGACAAGCCGAGGACCCGGCGGTGGGCGCCGATCGGGGGTGCGAAGCGCGCGAAGCCGAGTGCCGGAATCAGCCGATCGGCAGGGATCTCCCGGGGTCGTGACAGGGCTCGCCGGATGTCCTGCTGGTGGATCATCGCATCCAGCAGGGCGACGCGGCACCCGAATCCGGTGGTCAGGCCCCGCGGGTCCAAGTGCGACTCCATGCGTGCGATCAGCCGGTCCGGTTCCCAGTCTCGATACTCGGCCACGCCGGCGTCGTTGACGTCCGACAGCCGGAACCGATGCCGCCCGAAGCGCCGCAGCACCGCGGGCGTCGTCAGCTCCTCGAAACTCAGCACATGGGCGACGACGTCGTGCACGGTCCACCCGGCGCAAAGCGACGGCTTCCGCCAGTCCCCCGCCGGCAACTCGCGCAGGAACCGCGCGAACGACTCGCGCTCGCGATAGGCGAGATCGCGCACACTGAACACGCTGCGTCGCCCGGCGGTCACGACCGGTCCGGGCCGGGAAACTCGGTGAGGCTCAAGGTGTTGCCGTCCGGGTCGTGAAACCACGCGACCTGGGCGCCACCGGGAGCGTTCCAGATCCCGGACCCGTCCTGATCGATGCCCGGATAGCGGGCCATTTCGACACCCCGGGCCGAGAGTGCCGCGACGGCCTCGGTGATGTCGTCGACCCGCCAGCCGAGCACCGTGAACGGCGGTGGCCGGTGCTCGTCGACCTTCTGAATCCGCAGCATGGTGCCTGCGGCGTCGAAGACGAGCGCGAAACCGTCATCGGATACCAGTCGTAGCCCGAGTGTCGCCCGGTAGAACTCCCGAGCGCGTTCGGGCTCGGTCGTCGCCAGGAACGCGATGATGTCGGCTGCGCCAAGACCGTCGTGCTGCGAGGTCGTCATGCACACGAGCCTACGACTCCCCGGCGCTGTGGTCGGGGCTGTTCGAGTCGCTTGCCGAGGCTCGCCGACGGCAGTAGGTCATCGCGCGATGACCTGTGCGCCTGTGCGATTCGGGTGACGATGCGCTGGCGCGTGCCCTGTCGCGCTGTGGAGCCGAGGTCGGCCCCGCTGGCGTTCTTCCGTGAACCCGCCGGATCTGGACCGTACTGGCGCTACTTGAACCGCACCGTCCAGATTCGCCAGCACGGTCCAGATCCGCCAGTACAGGTCGAGGGGGCGGCATGATCACGCCTTGGTGGCCTCGCTCGGCACGGCGCGCTCTAGTGGCCTAGTCACACCACGACCAGCAGGATACCGACGCCGATGAACAGCAGTCCGAAGATCCAGCCCAGGACGCGCCGCCCGGAGTCGGTGGAGGCGAAGCGCGCGAACGACTTCCCCACCACGGCGAAGAACAGCCACATCACCAGCACGTCGACCACCACGATCGTCAGGCCGATGATGGTGTATTGCAGCAGCAGGTCGCGTTCGGGCCGGACGAAGCCGGGGATGAACGCCAGCAGGAAGACGATCGCCTTCGGGTTGAGCAGGTTGACCCACATTCCGCGCACGAACATCGACCGCGGGGTGGCCGGGCCCGCCTTGAAGTCGACCTCGGCGGCCGGCCGGCGGCCGTCGAGGATCTGCTGGATACCCAGGTACATCAGGTACGCCGCGCCGCAATATCGGATCACCGCGAACGCGGTCGGCGAACCGGCGATCACCAGGCCCAGCCCGGCCGCGACGATCACCAACTGGATGAGCAACGCGGTCTGTTGCCCGAGGATCCCCCAGATGGCCCGGCGGATCCCGACGCGCAGGGCGTTGTTCATGGTGTTCACCGCGCCGGCACCGGGGGTGAAGCTGATCAGCAGGCACGCTGACAACAGAGCCAGCCAGGTGGAGTACGACATTCTGCCCGTGAGCTTACGGATCCGGAGAGCCACGAGAGAACCGCCGGATCGGCGCTGACCTTCACGGGGCGGCGGTCAGCCGCTCCCCCGCCCGGCCGGCCGGGCGCTCAGTGTGGGCCGCCGGTCAGCGGCGGTGCGGGGTCAGGGTGATCGAGCCGATCACCGCACCGCCGAGATACGCCGGGCCGTGGTATCCGCCGTGGCCGTCGCTGATCAGGATCACGCGATGGCCCGGGAACAGGTCGACGTAGCCACCGGTGCGCGTCGGATGAATCGGGTAGCGCCCGATCAGCACCAGGTCGTGGCCCTCGACGCGCGCGTCCCGCTGGAGCAGGATCACGCCCGACGACGACGTCGTGGAGGTGTAGGTACCGGGTTTGACGTCGGCCGACGCCGGACCGGCGACGCCGAACACCGCGGCGGCGCCGACGGCTGCGGCGATCGATACGGTACGCAGGGCTGTGTGGCGCAGGTGTGCGGACATCGTCTGGTCCTCTCCGCTCGGGCCTCCGATGCTACGCCCGTATCACCTGCCGCTGTAGACCGGAAAAACGGCGTGCTCGCCGTAGTCGGTCGCGTCCAGCGCGCGCAGCGCCGCCATGTCGTCGTCGCCGATCACGAAGTCGACCTGGGCGTCGGCGCGCATGTGGTCCGGGTTCGACGTCTTCGGCAGTGACACCGTGCCGAGCTGGATGGTGTACCGGATGCACAGTTGCGGGACGCTCACCCCGTACTTGTCGGCGATCGCGGCCAGCAGCGGGCTGCCGAGGACCGCACCATGCGCGATCGGCGAATACGCCTCGACGACGATGCCGGTGTCCGCGCAGTAGTCGATCAGCCCGGACGGCGTGTTGCCGGCGTGCACGAGGATCTGATTCACGTGCGGCCGCGTGCCGCCGCCGGCGGCCAGGCTCTCCAGGTCGGCCCGCAGGAAGTTCGAGACGCCGATGGCGCGCAGCTTCCCCGCGTCATACGCCTCCTCGAGTGCGCGCCACGCCTGCCGGTTGCCGTCGGCGTAGTCGCCGCCGCGGAAGTCGTTCCACGGCTGCGGCGAGTGGATCAGCATGAGGTCGACGTAGTCGAGGCCCAGCATGGCGAGAGAACCGTCGATCGCGGCGACGGCACCGTCGTAGTCCTTGATCTCGGCGGCGAGTTTGGTCGAGAGGAAGACCTCCTCGCGGGGCACATCGGCGGAGCGGACTCCCTCGCCCACTCCTCGTTCGTTGCCGTACGCCTGCGCGGTGTCGATGTTGCGGTACCCGATCTCGATCGCGTCGCGCACCGCCCGGGCCGCGGCGTCGTCGTCGATGAACCAGGTGCCGAGGCCGAGCTTGGGGATCGGCACGCCGTTCGACAGGGTGTAGGTCTCGGTCAGAATCATCGCTGCGGTAGCTCCTCGGAGTCGGTGGTGTGGCGCGGGTGGTCGGTGGCCGCCCAGCTGGCGAGGAGCTGCATGCGCTCCGCGCTCGGCGAGCCGGGTTCGGCGGTGTAGATCGTGATGGTGAGTCCCGGCTCGGCCTCCATCGCCATGCCCTCGTAGGCCAGGGTCATCTCGCCCACGATGTGGTGCCGGAAGGTCTTGAACCCCGAACCGTGGTGGCGGACGTCGTGCGCGCCCCACAGCCTGCGGAACTCGACGCTGCGGGTGGAGAGCTCGCCGATCAGGTCGTGCAGGTCCTTGTTGTGCGGGTCGCGCCCGGCCTCGGTGCGCAGGATCGCGACGGTGATCCCGGCGAACGACTCCCAGTCCGGGTAGAACTCCCGGGCCCGCTCGTCGAGAAAAGTGAAGCGGGCGATGTTCGGCGGCGTTCCGGGCATGTCGTACACGTGGCGGTAGAAGGCGCGGGCCAGCGGGTTGGCGGCCACGATGTCCATCCGGCCGTTCCGGACGAAGGCGGGGCCGCCGGTGACGGCGTCGAGCACCCACCGCAATCCGGGATGCGGTGTCCACGACGCCGGGCCGCGCCGCTTCGGCGGGCGGGCGACCGGGCCGGCGGCGTGCGCGAGGTCGAACAGATGGGCGCGTTCGGCGTCATCGAGCAGCAATGCCCGGGCCAGGGCGTCGAGCACCTCCGGCGACGCCCCGCTGATCGCCCCGCGTTCGAGCTTGGTGTAGTACTCGACGCTCACCCCGGCGAGCGCCGCGACCTCGCTGCGGCGCAGGCCGGGGACCCGGCGATTGGTGCCGACCGGCAGGCCGACCGCGGCGGGCTGGACCCGGGCGCGGCGCGTCGTGAGGAACTCGCGGACCTCGGCTCGGTTGTCCATGGACTCCACGGTAGGCGCGGCCGCGGGGTCGAGGGAGTCTCTGCCGGTACCCGTCCCGAGAAGGTCTCCCGGGCCGCGGCCGGCACGTCGTACGGTCGGCGGCATGATGATGAGTGACGACGAATTCCGCGCGCAGATGGACGCCGGACGGGCCGCCGTACCGGGCACGGATCTCGCGCGGAAGATGAACGACCTCGCCGACGAGGCGATCGCCCTCTGCATGGAACTCAACACCCGCTATACGACGCCGGACGAGCGGGTGGCGATCATGTCACGGATCACCGGCCGCACCGTGCCCGGCTCCTTCCGCCTGTTCCCGCCGTTCACGACCGACTGCGGCAAGAACCTCCGGATCGGCGAGCGGGTCTTCGTCAACAGCGGTTGCCGGCTCCAGGACCAGGGCGGCATCACGCTCGGTGACGACGTCCTGCTCGGCCACAACGTGGTGATCGCGACGCTCAACCACGCCCTGGATCCCGCCGAACGCGCCACCACCGAGCCGCGGCCGGTGACGATCGGGAACAGCGTCTGGATCGGCGCGAACGCCACGATCCTGCCCGGTGTCACGATCGGTGACGGCGCCGTCGTCGCCGCGGGGGCCGTCGTCACCCGCGACGTGGCGCCGAAGACGATCGTCGGCGGGGTGCCCGCCCGGCCGATCAGGGAACTCGACGTCTGACCGCGGAGGCGGCCGAGACCGCCGCGCTGCTGGCGACGATGAGCAGGATACCGATCCACTCGTGCAGCGCGAGGGCCTGACCGAGCACGATCCAGCCGGCGAGCGCGGCGAGCACCGGATTGACCGAGGTGAAGATCCCGAACATCGACGTCGGGACGCGGCGCAGTGCGAGCGCGTCGACGGCGTACGGGATGATCGAGGCCAGCACACAGCAGGCCGCCGCGAGCAGCACCGCGTGCAGGGTCGGCGGGTGGTAGGCGAACCAGGCCACCGCGATCGGCAGCCACAGCCCGGCGGTGATCGCGGAGGCGAGCGCGGTGCCGTGCAGGCCGGGGAGCTGCCGGCCGAGCGAGCGGTTCAGCAGGATGTACGACGCCCAGGCCGCCGCCGCGACCAGCGCGAGGCTGATGCCGAGGACGTCGGTGGCCGGACCGGGGCTGGTCAGCACCAGGACCCCGACGGCGGCCACGCATGCGCACCCGAGGTCCAGGGCCCGGCGTGAACCGGCGATCGCCACGGTCAACGGGCCGACGAACTCGAGGGTCATCGCCAGCCCGAGACCGATCCGCTCGATCGAGGCGTACAGCGACAGGTTCATCACGGCGAACACCAGGCCGAGACCGAGGACCGGCAACCACTGACTTCTCGTCAGCGCCCGGAATCGGGGCCGCACCAACGGAACCAGCACGAGCGCGGTGAGCATCTGGCGGACCGCCACCACCCCGACCGGGCCGATCGCTGGAAACGCGAGCGCACCGACCGCGGCGCCGGTCTGCGCGGAGGCGGCGCTACCCAGCATCATCGCGATCCCGGCCGCCTGTCCGGACGGATCGGCGCGCACCGCGGCTTCCGGCACCGCCGGTCCGGCGGCCGGGGCGACGACATCGTGGGACTGGGTCATGCGTCTCACGCTAGGACCCGGTCCGTGATTCTCCTAGTGCATATATCGTCACTGCCATACGCTTAGGTTATGGATTGGACGTTGCGTGAACTGCGCGTGTTCGTGACCGCCGCCGAGCTCGGGTCCTTCACCGACGCGGCCAGCGAACTGCACGTCTCGCAGGCCGCCGTCTCGCGCACCATCGCCGCGCTCGAGCGCGGTGTCGGCGCCCAGCTGCTGCGCCGCATCCCGCGCGGGTGCGAGCCGACGGTCATCGGCAGGCAGATGCTTCCGCAGGCCCGGCGGGTCCTCGCCGAGGCCACCCGGTTCGACGAGTTCCTGCAGACCCGGCACTCGGTGCTCCGCCTGGGCTACGCGTGGGCCGCGCTCGGCCGGCACACCACTCCCCTGCAACGCCGGTGGGTGCGGGAGCAGCCGACCATCGCCCTCGAACTGGTCCGGTACAACTCACCGACCGCCGGCCTCGCCGAAGGCCTGTGCGACGTCGCCGTGGTGCGCCGCGAGGTCGACGACCGCCGCTTCGAGTCGGTCGTCGTCGGTCTGGAACGGCGCCTGGCCGCGTTCGCCGCCGACGACCCCGAATGGACCCGCCGACGGCAACTGCGCATGGCCGAGATCGCCGAGCGCACCGTCATCACCGACTCGCGCGTCGGCACCACCACCGAGGCCCTCTGGCTCGGACACGGGCGGGCGCCGACCATCGTCGAATCGGCGGACGTCGACACCTGGCTCGACGCGATCGCGGCCGGCCGCGGGGTCGGCACGACGGCCGAGGCGACCGCCGAGCATCATCCGCGGCCGGGCGTCGTCTACCGGCCGGTGAAGGACGGCCCGCGGATCTCCGTGCGGCTGGCCTGGTGGCGCGACGCCCGCCCGAAAGGTCTCGCCGCCCTCATCGACACCGTGACCGGCCTCTACGGGCAGTAGGGCTACAGGCCGCTGGGCACGTCCTTGCCGTTGACCACCACGGTGACCTTGCCGGTCTTGGTGTCGTAGGTGACCTTGCCGTGCTCGAAGGTCGAGACCTTCAGGTGGCCCTCGGTCTGCTCGTCGCTGGTGGCGATGCCGAGCGGCCCGGCCGAACCGTTGGAGCCGCCGGTCTTCACCGGCACGCCCTCGGCGTCGCGCTCGACGTTCCAGGCATCCCGGATCTTGCCCCAGGTGATGTACGCCGGGGTGCCCGGGTCGTCGTTCTTCGCGGTGATCACACCGCCCTGGAACTGCTGGAACACCACGCCGCTGTCGCGCTTCTCGGCATTGTGGTCACCCGTCAGCGGCTTGCCGAGGTCCTTCTTCTGGGCCTCGGTCGCCGACGAGTACTTGACCGCGATCGGGCCGGTGAGGGTCACCTCGACGTCGCGCTCCCCGGTGAGCGTCACCGAATCGGCCGCCGCGGAGGTCGACGTCGCCGCCGACGCGCTCGTGTCGGACGCCGCCGGGCTCTCCGCCGCCGAGGTGGCGGTGACCGAAGCGGTCGTGGTCGCCGATGCGTCGTCCTTCTTGTCGCTGCTGCAGCCCGCGGCCGTCAGGGCCAGAACGGCGAGACCGGCGACGAGGGCCGTGCGACGGTAGGTGAACTTCCTCATGGGGTTCCTCTCGGGATTGTCGGGTCGGGCCGTGACCGCACTGTGGCGGAGAACACGCCCCGCCTGACTGTAACCGCCCGTGACAGGATCGTCGGTGACAGGAGTGTGTCAAAGAGCGGTCGACGGGCGTATGGATCCCGTTAAGACCCCTGGCGCACCGCCTCTCCGGCGACGAGCGTGACTGATCGGCGGCGGCACCGTGCCTCCGCGCAGGAGGTCACGACGAGATGGCGGATGTGGTGATGATCGTCGTCGCACTGGCGGCGACGGGCGGGTGTCTGCTCGCGATACGCGGACTCGACGACGGGTCCGGCCGGTGACCGCCGCCGGCTTCGTGACGGTCGCCTTGCTGCTGGTCGCCGCGGGCACCGCGGGCTATCTGCTGGTGGCGCTCATCAGCCCGAACCGGTTCTGACGATGAACGACACCGTCGCCGGTCTCCTCCAAGTGGCCGCGGTCCTGGTGGTGCTCGCCGTGGCCTATGTGCCGCTCGGCGACTACATGGCCGCCGTCTACCGTTCGCGCCGGCACTCCGCGCCCGAACGGATCCTCTACCGACTCGCCCGCGTCGACCCGGCCTCCGGCCAGACCTGGCGGGCCTACGCGGGCAGCGTTCTCGCGTTCTCGCTCGTCTCGATCCTTCTCCTCTACGCGCTGCAGCGATGGCAGGGTGTGCTCGGCGGCAACGGGCACAAGCCCGGAATCCCGCCGGCGATGGCGCTGAACACCGCGATCTCGTTCGTCACCAACACCAACTGGCAGTCGTACTCGCCGGAGACGACGATGGGCAATCTGACGCAGCTGCTCGGTCTGACGGTCGCGAACTTCCTGTCCGCGGCGGTCGGGATGGCGGTCGCGGTCGCCCTGATCCGCGGCCTGATCGCGCGGTCACGGACGGGGGTGCTGGGCAACTTCTGGGTCGACCTGGTTCGCGGCACCCTCCGTGTCCTCGTGCCGCTCGCGGTACTGATCGCGCTGATCCTGGTCGCGCAGGGCGCCGTGCAGTCGTGGCACTCGAGCGTCGACTACACGGTGCTCGACGGTCGGACCGTGCACAGTCCGATCGGCCCGTTCGCCGGCCAGGAGGCGATCAAGGTGCTGGGTACCAACGGCGGCGGGACGCTCGCCGCGAATTCGGCGCACCCGTTCTCCAATCCGACCCCGCTGACCAACGTCGTTCAGATCGCCGCCCTGCTGCTGATCCCGGTGTGCCTGACGCGCACCTACAGCACACTGGTCGGCGACCGCCGCCAGGGCCTCACCCTACTGGCGGTCATGGCGGTGATCTGGGGATCGATGCTGGCGGTCGCCTGGTCCCTGCAGACGCGCCCGACCGGACTGGCCTCGGCGGCGGCCGGGGCGAACCTCGAGGGCACCGAGCTGCGTTTCGGGATCCCGGGCACGGCGCTGTTCGCGGTCAGTACCACCGGCACCTCCACGGGCGCCGTCAACGCCGCCCACGACAGCCTCGCGGCCGGCGCCGGTGGTGCCGCACTGGCGAACATGCTGCTCGGCGAGGTCGCTCCCGGCGGGGTCGGTTCCGGTCTGTACGGGATCCTCGTCCTCGCACTGATCACCGTGTTCATCGGCGGGCTCCTGGTCGGCCGGACCCCGGAATTCCTCGGGAAGAAGGTGGCCCGGCGCGAGATCACCCTGGCGATGCTGTACGTCCTCGTGATGCCGGTGCTGGTGCTGACCGGCACGTCGATCGCGATCATCCTGTCGTCGACCACCGGGGCCATGATCGATCCGGGGCCGCCCGGGACGCCCGAGGCCATCCACGGTTTCAGCCAGGTCCTGTACGCGTACGCGTCGGCGGCCAACAACAACGGCAGCGCCTTCGGTGGATTGACGGTCACCAGCGACTGGTTCCAGCTGTCCCTCGGCCTCGCCATGTTCTTCGGACGCTTCCTGCCGATCATCCTGGTGCTGGCCCTGGCCGGATCGCTGGCGAACCAGCGTCCGCGCGGCGGCGAATCGGGCGCCGCGGACGCTTCGGTCGTCGCCTCCGGCGGGGCGGCCCTCGCCGGCGCCGCGCACGCACCGGCCGACGCCGACAGCGGGATCCTGCCCACGCACGGCGTCCTCTTCGGGGCGCTGCTGCTCGGCACCACCGTGCTGGTCGCCGGACTCACCTTCTTCCCGGCGCTGACGCTGGGCCCGATCGCGGAGGCGATGCTGTGAACCACCTCGATGACGCCACCGAGACCGGTCTGGTCCGGCGCGGCACCTTCGACACGCGGCAACTGGCCGCGGCGCTGCCCCAGGCGCTGACCAAGCTGACTCCTCGGGAGCAGGCGCGCAACCCGGTGATGTTCGTCGTGTATCTCGGGGCGACGATCGCCACCGCGCTCGCCCTCTGGCATCCCGGCGTCTTCGCGTGGCTGGTGGTCGCCTGGCTCTGGTTCACCGTGATCTTCGCCGGGCTGGCCGAGGCCGTCGCGGAAGGCCGCGGCCGCGCGCAGGCGGACAGTCTGCGCAAGGTGAAACGCGACACCGTCGCCCGCCTGCTCGGCGACGACGGCGACCTCGTCGACGTTCCCGGTTCGCAGCTCCGCGTCGGCGACCGGATCGTCGTCGAGGCCGGCGAGGTGATCGCGGGCGACGGTGACGTCGTCGAGGGCATCGCCACCGTCGACGAATCGGCGATCACCGGCGAGTCGGCGCCGGTCGTGCGCGAATCCGGGGGCGACCGGTCGGCGGTCACCGGCGGCACCGTGGTGCTGTCGGACCGGATCGTCGTGCGGATCACCGCCGAGCCCGGGCAGACGTTCGTCGACCGGATGATCGCCCTGGTCGAGGGTTCGGCCCGGCAGAAGACACCGAACGAGATCGCCCTGCAGATCCTGCTGACCGCGCTCACTCTCGTCTTCCTCCTGGCCGTGGTCGCCACCGGTGCCATGCAGCAGTACACCGGCGCGGCGGCCGACCCGCTGAAACTCATCGCGCTCCTGGTCTGCCTGATCCCGACCACGATCGGCGCCCTGCTGTCGGCCATCGGCATCGCGGGCATGGACCGGCTGGTGCAGCGCAACGTGCTTGCGATGAGCGGCCGCGCCGTGGAAGCCGCCGGTGACATCGACACGCTCCTGATGGACAAGACCGGCACGATCACCTTCGGCAACCGCCGGGCGACGGCCCTGCACCCGGCGCCCGGAGTCGAGGCCGCAGACCTCGCGCGCCTCGCGTACCGGTGCAGCCTCGCCGACGACACCCCCGAGGGCCGCAGCATCCTCGACCTCGCCGTGGAGCGCTACGAGGTGATCCCGCTGCCCGCCGACGAACTCGCCGCGGCCCGGTCCGGGGCGGACCCGCGCTACCGGGTGGTGCCGTTCACCGCGACCACCCGGATGAGCGGCATGGATGTGGCCGGGACCGACCCGCAGGAACTGCGGAAAGGCGCCGCCGACGCCGTGCAGCGGTGGGTGGAGAGCACCGGCGGTGAGATCGATCCCGAGATCGGCGCCACGGTCGCCACGATCTCGCAGGCCGGCGGCACCCCGCTGATCGTCGGCGCGGCACCCGCCGGACGGCCGGCCCGGGTGCTCGGCGTGATCGAACTGTCCGACGTCGTCAAACCCGGGATGGCCGAGCGGTTCGCGCAGTTGCGCGCCATGGGCATCCGCACGGTGATGATCACCGGCGACAACCCGCTCACCGCGCGGGCGATCGCCGCGACCGCCGGGGTCGACGACTTCGTCGCCCAGGCCACCCCGGAGGACAAGCTCGCGCTGATCCGCGCCGAACAGGCCCACGGCAGGCTGGTGGCGATGACCGGCGACGGCACCAACGACGCGCCGGCCCTGGCCCAGGCCGACGTCGGGGTCGCGATGAACACCGGCACCGCGGCCGCGAAAGAGGCAGGCAACATGGTCGACCTCGACTCGGATCCGACCAAACTCATCGAGGTGGTCGCGATCGGGAAGCAACTGCTGATCACCCGCGGCGCGCTGACCACCTTCTCGCTGGCCAACGACCTCGCCAAGTACTTCGCGATCCTGCCCGCCCTGTTCGCCGCCGTCTACCCGCAACTCGGCGCCCTGAACGTCATGCACCTGCATTCGGCGGCCTCCGCGATCACCTCGGCGGTGATCTTCAACGCCCTGATCATCGTGGCGCTGATCCCGCTGTCGCTGCGCGGTGTGCGATACCGGGCCGGGTCGGCGTCGCGGCTGCTGGGGCGCAATCTGCTCGTCTTCGGTCTCGGTGGGGTCGTGACACCGTTCGTCGGCATCACGCTCATCGACCTCGTGGTCCGTCTGCTTCCGGGAATGGGGTGATCGACGATGAAGAACCTCCTGCGGGGATTCGTCCGGCAATTCGGTGCGGGCGCGATCGTGCTCGTGATGTTCACCGCGGTGCTCGGGCTCGGCTATCCGGCGTCGGTCTGGGTGCTCTCCCGGGCGACGGCCCACACCGCCGAGGGCTCCGTCCTCCACGACTCCGCCGGTTGTCCCGCCGGGTCGTCGCTCATCGGCGTCGATCCGCAACCGCCGGCCGGCGTCCCGGACGGCTATCTCCACGGCCGCCCGTCCGTCGATCCGTCGGCCTCGGGACCGAGCAACCTCGGGACCAACAGCACCCGCCTGCGCGCGACGATTGTCCAGCGGCGCGGCGCGATCGCCCGCCGGGAGGGTGTGGACCCGTCGCGCGTGCCCGCCGATGCGGTGACCGGATCCGGGTCCGGACTCGACCCGGACATCTCACCGGCGTACGCCGCGCTCCAGGTGCCGCGCCTGGCCCGTGTCCTCCGGATGGACCCGCGCCGCGTCCAGGAGATCATCGACCGGCACACCCGCGGGCGCCAGTGGGGCTTCCTCGGGGAGCCGCGGGTCGACGTGCTCGGGGTCAATCTGGCGCTCGGGCACCGCGCGCCGGACTGCGCGGCGCAGCATGGCCGGACCGGCGCCCGATAGGCTCGGCGAATGGACGACGATCCGGTGACCCGGGGTCAGTTCGAGGTCTTCCTCGGCTGCGCCCCGGGCGTCGGTAAGACCTTCGAGATGCTCGAACGCGCGCAGACCCTGCGCGCCGAGGGCGTCGACGTCGTGGTCGGCATCGTCGAATCGCACGGTCGCCCGGCGACCGCCGCGATGGCCGAGGGCCTCGAGGCCGTGCCGCGGCGCCGCATGCGGTACCGCGGCACCGTCCTGGAGGAACTCGATCTCGACGCCGTCCTGGCCCGGCGGCCCGCCGTCGTCCTGGTCGACGAACTCGCGCACACCAACGCGCCGGGCCTGCGCAACGGCAAACGGTGGCAGGACATCGACGTGCTTCTCGACGCCGGGATCGACGTCCTGTCGACGGTCAACATCCAGCACCTGGAAAGCCTCAACGATGTGGTCGCCGAGATCACCGGTGCGCCGCAGCGCGAGACCGTGCCGGACGTCGTGGTGCGGCGCGCCGACCAGATCGAGCTGGTCGACATCGAGCCGGCCGCCCTCCGCCGCAGGCTGGCCGAGGGGAAGGTGTACGGACCGGTCCGCGCGGAGGGCGCGCTCGCGAACTTCTTCCGGCAGGGCAATCTCACCGCCCTGCGTGAGCTGGCTCTGCTCTGGCTGGCCGACCGGGTCGACGAGAAGCTCGCCGACTACCGGGCGGCCAATGCCATCACCGACACGTGGGAGGCCCGCGAGCGTGTCGTGGTCGCGGTGACCGGCGGGCCGGAATCCTCGGACCTGATTCGCCGGGCCCGCCGCATCGCCTCGCGGGCCAGCGCGGAACTGCTGGTCGTGCGGGTGGTCCGCGGCGACGGCCTGGCCGACCCGGTCGTCGATCCCGATGCGCTGCGCCGCCTCTCGCACGACTGCGGCGCGGTGTTCACCACGGTCGTCGGCGACGACGTTCCGGCGACGCTGCTCGACTACGCGCGGGCGGTCAACGCCACCCAGCTGGTCCTCGGGACGTCCCGGCGCTCCCGCTGGCGACGGCTGCTCGACGAGGGTGTCGCCGCCGGGGTGGTGCGCGACAGCGGACGCATCGACGTTCACATGGTGACGCACTCCGAGTCGTCCAGGTCGCCCCTCGACATCCGGCACACGCGCCTGCATCGCCCGTTGAGCTGGGTGTTCGCCCTGGTCGTTCCGGCGCTGGTCGCCGCGTTTCTGGTGCCGCTGGACGCGCACCTCGGCTTGTCGAGCAAGTCGTCGCTGTTCCTCGTCGGTGTGCTGGCCGTCGCCCTGCTCGGCGGCATCGGCCCGGCCGCGTTGTCGGCCGTCGTCTCGGGTCTGCTCCTGAACTTCCTCTACACCGGGCCGCGATACACGCTGACCGTGTCGAGCCCGGACAATCTGATCACCATCATCGTGATGATCGTCGTCGCGATCGCGGTCGCGGGCCTGGTCGATTCGGCGACGGTGCGGCGCCGGGAGGCCGCGCTGGCCGGCCGCGACGCCGAACTGCTGTCGATGTTCTCCGGGGCCGTGCTCGACGGTGCGGGCGTGACCGACCTGCTCGGCCGGGTCCGCGACGTCTATCAGCAGGAGTCGGTCGCCGCCGCACGGGCGGTCGCCGGTGAACTCGTGGTGCAGGCGTCCGTCGGGACGGCGCCACCGCGCTCGAGCGACGAGGCCACCACCGTCTGCGAGGCCTCCGGCGGGACCTACGCGCTGCTGCTTCGCGGACCGGAGACGGGTCCGCGGGAACGCCGCGTGCTCGGCGCAGTCGCCAGCCAGGTGGCGGCGGCGCTGGAGCGTGACCGCCTCACCGCGGAGGCCGCCGACGCGGACGAGCTCGCCCGCACCGATGAACTGCGGCGGGCCCTGCTGACCGCCGTGAGTCACGACCTGCGCACCCCGCTCGCCGCGGCGAAAGCCGCGGTGAGCAGCCTGCGCAGCCCCGATCTCACGTTCGGTCCGGACGACACCGCGGAGTTGCTCGCGACGACCGAGGAGTCCGTCGACCAGCTCACCGCACTCGTCGGCAATCTCCTGGACTCCTCTCGCCTCGCGGCCGGTGTCGTCCATCCGGTGCTGCGGCGGACCTACCTGCCGGAGGTGGTGCACCGGGTCATCGCGGCGGCGGACCGGGCCGACCGCATCGCGCAGGTGCGGTTCGGCTGCGCGTGGGCCTGCACCGACGCCGGACTCCTGGAACGGGTCCTCGCGAATCTCGTCGCGAACGCGCTGGGACACACCGCGGGCCCGGTCGAGCTGAGCACGTCGACGGTGGCCGAGCGCGACGGCGGCATCCGCTGCCGGCTGGCGGTGATCGATCACGGGCCGGGAATGCCGGCCGCCGGCCGCGGCCGCGTCTTTCAGCCGTTCCACCAGTACGGGGATCAGCGCTCCCCGGGCTCCGGGGTCGGGCTCGGACTGGCTGTCGCCGCCGGGTTCGTGTCCGCGGTCGGTGGCACCCTGGAAGCGACCGGGACACCGGGCGGCGGGACGACGATGATCGTCGAGCTGCCGGTCGGATCGGACGCACCGGCCGACGCGGCCGACGAGGAGGCGACGTGACATCCGCACCTGCCGACGTGGGGCGCGTCCTCGTCGTCGACGACGAACCGCAGTTGCTGCGGGCGCTCCGGATCAATCTGCGTGCCCGCGGATTCGACGTGATCACCGCCGATACCGGAGCCGGTGCGCTGAAGGCGGCCGCGCGATCGGCGCCCGACGCGGTCGTCCTCGATCTCGGCCTTCCCGACATGGACGGATTCGAGGTCCTGGCCGGTCTCCGCGGCTGGACGGCGGTCCCGGTGATCGTGCTGTCGGCGCGCAGTGACGCGTCGGACAAGGTCTCGGCGCTCGATGCGGGCGCCGACGACTACGTGACCAAGCCGTTCGGGATGGAGGAGTTCGTCGCCCGGCTGCGGGCGGCGATCCGCCGGGGCAGCGCGGTGGTCGCCGCGCCGACGCCGTCACCGGTCGTCGAGGCCGGCGACGTCTCGATCGACCTGGTGGCCAAGCGGGTCACCCGCGGCGGCGCGCCGGTCCGGTTGACCCCCACCGAGTGGGGCGTCCTGGAACTGCTGGTCCGGCATTCCGGCCGGCTGGTGACCCAGCGCGAGATCCTGACCGCCGTGTGGGGTCCGGCGTACATCGAGCAGACGAACTACCTGCGCGTCTACCTCGCGGGGCTGCGGCGAAAACTCGAGGAGGACCCGTCCCGTCCCCGGCATCTGCTGACCGAACCGGGCATGGGCTACCGCTTCGAGCCGTGACCGGCGGTGCCGTCGCGGGATCCGGGGCCTGGTCAGCGCAGTTTCTCGCCGTACACGCGGTCGACGTGGATCACCGCGAGGACGCGACGGTCGTCGACCATCGCCTGGCGGAACTCGGCCCAGTCCGGGTGCTCTCCCGCCCCGAGCCGGTAGTACTCGACGAGCGCGTCGACCTCGGGCGCGTCCGGATCGGTGGCCGGTCCGAGCAGTTCGACGGGCCCCTCCGCGGTCGCCCAGGTGTAGCCGTCGGGGCTGGTGAACTCGATCGCCGCCTTCGGTTCGCGGCGGAGATTCCGGGTCTTGGCCCGGCCGTCGGTCATCGAGATCAGAATGGTGTCCGCGTCGCGGTGGTAGACCGCGGTCACCGGCGAGAGCTGCGGGAATCCGTTGCGTTTGAGGGTGGCGAGGATGCCGATGGAGGTCTGGGCGATCAGGTCACGGGGGTCGTACTCGATGTCGGTCACGGTTCCATCCGTACCAGGGATGCGGCGCGCCGTCCGGGGTTGTCGCAGGGACGCCCTATAGTCGAACACACGAACGAATAGCAGAGAGGCGGGTGAGGCATCATGGACCTCTACATCGCACCGGACGGCGACCACCGATGCGGCTGGGCCGCCGACGGGCCGGGCATGCTCGAATACCACGACACCGAGTGGGGCTTTCCCGTCGCCGACGACCGCCGGCTGTTCGAGAAGGTCAGCCTCGAGGGCTTTCAGTCCGGGCTGAGCTGGCGCACCATCCTGAACAAACGGCCGGCGTTCCGGGAGGCCTTCGCCGGCTTCGATCCGGAGCGGGTCGCCCGGTTCACCGACGACGACGTCACGCGCCTCCTCGGCGACGCGCGCATCGTCCGGCACCGCGGGAAGATCGAGGCGGTGATCAACAACGCCGGGCGGGCCATCGACCTGGCCGAGGAGGCCGGCTCGCTGGCCGCGTACTTCTGGCGCTTCGAACTGCCCGCCGGTGAGGTCGCGACTCCGCAGACGATGAGCACCTCGCCGTCGTCGATCGCGATGGCCAAGGACCTGAAGAAGCGGGGCTGGCGCTTCGTGGGGCCGACCACGGCGTTCGCGTTCATGCAGGCGATGGGCCTGGTGAACGATCACGCCGCGGGCTGCCAGACACGAGAGGCGGTGACCGCCGCGCGCGCGGACTTCGTGCGGCCCGGGTAGCTCGCCGGAGCGGGCCCGGGGCGGTTCAGCGCGGCAGGGTGACCAGCTCGGTGCCGGTCCCGGCCCCGGCGAACAGCACCCACTGGCGCGGTCCGCCGCCGACGGTGATCACCGAGTGCGCGACGGTGTGCTGGTCCACCCAGAGGCTCGGGTAGGTGGACAGGTCACCCCGTTCCGTAGCCGGCAGCGCCTTGAGGAGCTGCGGCATCTGTGCGTCGTCGTCCATCAGCCAGAGCCACGCCTCCGGATGGTCGTCGTGCAGCCGCGTGGCGATGGTGACGATCTGCTGATCGGTGAGCTTCGGCGAGACCAGGAAGTACTGGCGCAGCAGACCCTGCCGGCTGGTGAACTCGCCGATCGGCGTCACCGATCCGCTGCCCCGGTCCTGGGTGTCGCCGCCGGAACCGCAGGCGCTCGCCAGCAGACCGGTCACGACGAGCAGTGTGAGCAGGATCGACCGTCCGGCGGTCAGGCGGCGCCTCATGCGCCACAGCGTAGCCGCCCGGCGCTGTGACGGGCGCTATCGCGGCCTATGGGACAATGACGGCAGGCGACAACGAACCACTGGCGACGACGACGGGAAGGTCACGTGCTCGGAATCATCCTGCTGACCATCGGCGGCGTCGGCCTGGTCCTCACTCTCATCTCCCTCATCGGCGCCGACCTCGGTCATGTCGGCTTCGACCTCGGCGACTCCGGGATCGGCTGCATGTCGATCGCCATGCCGTTCGCGACCGGCTTCGGTCTCCTGGCCGGAGGGCTCCTGGTCTTCGGCGACACGTCCACGGGGGTGTCGCTCCTGACCGGAGCGCTGGCCGGGCTGGTGCTGTCCGTGGCGGCCGGGGTGATCACCCGGTGGCTGTGGCGGGCCGGCGAAGAACTGCCCGAGGTGGACATCATCGGCAACTCGGCGCGCATCGTGGAGCCGGTCACCCGGGGCCGCTTCGGCACCGCCGAGGTCACCACCGCGCTCGGTTCCCAGCACGTCACGGTGACCGCCGACGGCGACTTCCCGCACAACGCGAAGGTCCGCGTCGTCGGGAAGATGGACGACCGCGACGCCTACTTCGTGGAGCAGCTCCCCTATTCCGATTTCGACGCGTACTAGCGACGACACCGTTTCCTGACGAAAGGAACACCCACCACCATGTCCACGATCCTGATCGCCGTGATCATCGCGGTCGTTCTCCTGGTCCTCATCGTTCTGCTGCTGCTCTCCCGCTATCGGGTGCCGGGCGCCGAGGAGGCGTTCATCGTCACCGGTACCGGCAAGGGGCACCAGGGCAAGGTCTACCGCGGCACCGGCACGTTCATGCTGCCGGTGGTGCAGCGTGCCACCCGCGTGCAGCTGTCGTCGATCAAGGCCGACCTGGACACCTCGACCCCGGCCAACGACGGCATCGAGCTCAAGGTGCGCGGCGTGGCCGTGGTGAAGGTCGGCGACACGCCGGAGGCCATCCTCAAGGCGGGCCCGCGCTTCGGCGACGACCTGAACCGCGTCAAGGCGCTGGTCACCGAGCAGCTGTCCGGTGAGCTGCGCTCGATCGTCGGCACCATGACCGCCAAGAGCATCCTGGTCGACCGCCAGGCGCTGGTGGACCAGGTGGCGCAGTCCATCAAGGAGATCCTGGGCAATCAGGGTCTGCTGCTCGACAGCTTCTCCATCAACGACGTCCAGGACTCCGACGGCCAGTACTTCAGCGACCTGGCGGCGAAGGAGCGCTCGGATCAGGCGGCGGTCGCCGCGCAGTCGCGTGCCGAGGCGCACCGGGTGGCCGAGCAGAGCCGGATCGCCAACGAGCAGGCCATCATCGAGCAGCAGCGGGAACTCGACATCCAGCGCGAGGCCGCCCGCCAGGCGACCGATCGCGCCGCCGCCGAGGCCGATTCGGTCCGCCCGCTGGTCGAGGCCGAGCGTCGCCGCATCCAGGTGGAGAAGGACAACGAGGTCGCCGAGCAGCAGGCCCGCCTGCGCGACACCCAGCTCGACGCCGAGGTGCGCCGCCCGGCCGAGGCCGAGCTCTACGCCGCGCAGCAGCGTGCCGCCGCCCGCAAGGCGGAGATCGTCGCCGAGGCCGAGGCCCGCGCCGAGGGCATCCGGATCACCGGTGAGGCCGAGGCCGACGCCCTGGAGAAGCGCGCCGAGGCCCTCGGCAAGCTCGACTCGGTCGGTCAGCTGGAACTGGTCCTCGGCAAGTTGCCGGAGATCGTCCGGGCCGGTGCCGAACCGCTCGCCGACGCGTCGATCACGCTGATCGGCGACGATGTCAGCCCGCTCACCCGCAGCGCGGGCTCGGGTCTGGCCAGCAGCCTGGAACTGATCCGGGGCACCACCGGTCTCGACGTCGCCGGGCTGCTCAGCAAGCTGGGCAGCGAGAACCAGCGCACCGAGTCCGACTCGTAGGGAGAACACCATGCGACTGTCCACCCGCAATCAGCTGACCGGCACCATCGTCGAGGTGAATCTCGGCGCGGTGATGGCGACCGTCAAGGTCCGCCTCGACGGCGGCGACCAGATCATCACCTCCTCGATCACCAAGGACGCCGCGGAGGACCTCGGCCTGGCCGTCGGCCAGCCGGCGACCGTGCTGATCAAGTCCACCGAAGTCACCATCGGCGTCGAGTGAGCCTCGGCGACCCGCTGACCTTCGCCCACGGACCGGCCTGGCGTGACCGCCTCGCCCTGGCACCGCTCACCAATCTGCAGAGCGGGCCCGACGGGGTGCTGTCCGACGACGAGTACGCCTGGCTGGTGCGTCGCGGCGAGGGCGGCTTCGGCCTGGTGATGACCTGCGCGGCCTATGTCCGCGACGACGGCCACACCTTCCCCGGACAGCTCGGTGCCGCCGGCCCGCAACACTTGGCGGGCCTGACCCGGCTTGCCGACGGCATCCGGGCGACCGGCGCGGTGTCGTCGATCCAGCTGCAGCACGGCGGCCGTCGCGCCGACGGTGCGCTCGGCCCGGTCGTCGCGCCGTGGGATGACCCCGCCAAGGGCGCCACCGCCCTGACCACCGGCGGCGTCGAGCAGGTGGTGGCCGACTTCGCGGCGGCCGCCGCCCTGGCCGAACGCGCCGGATTCGACGGCGCCGAGATCCACGGCGCGCACGGCTACCTGCTCGCCCAGTTCCTGGATGCGCGCAACAACCAGCGCACCGATCGCTACGGCGGAAGCGCCGAGAACCGGCGCCGGGTGATTCTCGAGGTGATCGACGCCGTCCGCGGCGCCACCGGTCCCGATTTCCAGCTCGGTCTGCGGCTGTCGCCCGAGCGCTACGGGATTCCGCTCGGCGATGCCGTCGCGCTGGCCCGCGACGTGCTCGGCGCGGCCCGGATCGACTATCTGGACCTGTCGCTCTGGGACGCCTTCAAGGCGCCCGCCGAGCCCGAGTACGCCGGCACCACCCTGCTGTCGCATTTCACGCGGCTGCCGCGGGGCGACGTGCGGCTCGGCGCGGCGGGCAAGATCCTGTCCGCCGCCGACGCGGCCGCGATCACCGCGCGGGGCGCCGACTTCGCGCTGATCGGGACCGCGGCGATCATCCACCACGATTTCGCGGCCCGCGCGCTCGCCGATCCGGGGTTCGTCTCCGACCCGCAGCCGGTCTCGGCGCAGCGCCTGTGCGACGAATCCGTCGGCCCGGCGTTCCTCGAGTACCTCTCGACCGGCTGGGACGACTTCGTCGCCTGACCGGGCCCGCCGGTCAGGCGGGACCGAATCCGAAGCTGAGCGCCACCAGCACGACCCCGATGATCACCCCGATGATCCCGGTGACGATCGCGATGTGTGCCGCGCCGAGGTACGTGCTCTGGCCGGACCGGGTGATCTTCTCCCGGCTGAGGAAGCCGAGAACGATGGCCACCAGCCCGACGAACGGCGCGACGATCGGAATCCAGAACAGCGCGACCGAGGCGATGCCGAGGATTACCGCGACGGTGGCGAGATTGCGGTTGGCGACGGCGGTGGACGAATCTGCGGTCATGGGATGTTCCCCCCCTGTGGGACTACCGGGTGATATTTCGGGTACGAGACTAGCGGCGTGCCGCGACCCCGGTCCCGGTTTCGGTCCCGCCCGGCGTAATCGGCCGCTATCGGGCGGTGGCCAGGATGCCGGGGATCTCGGCGATACCGGCAAGAAACCACCTGGCCGACACGATGACCTCGGAGAACCTGCAGAGCATCCTGGTGTCGATCCAGGCCACGCTGATCGCCTCGGCGATGGCTGTCGCCGTCGGCACCTGGGCGGCGCCGGCCGCCCGCTCGGCGCTGCCGAAGCTGCGGGCAATCCTCGACGCCGCCTATCACGTCCCGGTGGCCGTGACCTCGGTGGTGATCGGCATGGCCGTCTTACCGGGCAGTCCCCGTTGCGCGGCCGGCGGCAGTGAATCCCGTCGTCGCAGCGCCTGCGGGAAGGAGTCGTCGGATACCTGTGATTCTCGTTGCGGCTGCGCGCCGGATGGTGTCGCGGCTCATCATCGTGCGCTGGCGGCGAGCTTGCGCGCTGACCAAGCAGCGAGACTCGTTGCCGTCTGGTCTCCGTCCTCCGCCGGGTGCAGGTACAACTTGTGGACGTGGCTGTGGCTCGCAGCGTGCATATCGCCCTGATGGTCGCAAATCAGATCCTCGAAAATGCATGTCGAGACAACCGGCGAGGCATTCGAGACGTGATCTCGGCGGCCGAGGACGCCCTGCGCCGGCCGGGCGTCGTCGGCGGCCTTCAGACCGAGGCGGGCGCGCATGTTCGGATCGTCCAGTCGGAGGTTCGGATCACTGATCTGGGCCTCGGTGAGCAGAAGGTTTCCTTGCCCCCGCGTTTGCACGATTCCGAACTCGGTCGCCTGCGGGGCCGTGCTGTTGTACGCAGGATCGGCAAGCAGGATTGTGCCCTTGAGCCGACTGGGGCCACCGAGGCCGCCTTCCCCCTTCTGGATCGTCTGCGTTAGGTCACCGGCGATGTGCGCACCCTGCGAGTAGCCGACCAGGATCACTTTGACGCCCGCGCAGTCGGCGATCTTGTTTCGCACCCAGTCGAAGGCTCGACCGTAGCCTTCGTCCTTGCTGCCTTTGTACGCGGAGTTCTCGTAGTTGTGCTTCGTCTGATGGGTCTCGTAGAGCCAATCGACACCGTCGGCGGAGTAGCTGAGGTGGTCCGCATCGAACTTCATGCCGGTGCCGCGGAGCGCTTCCACCGTGTTCCAGACCTCCTCGCCGTAGAGACTGGGTCCGTCGGTGGCGCCGGGGTTTCGTTCGGCACCCTGCTTGGATCCGGGTATACCGAGCAAGGCCACGTTGTCGGTCGGACAGTTCTCGGCGGACGCGACACCCCCGCCGACGGCGATCACGCCGGAAACGCCGAGAACGAGGGCAACCCCGGCTGTGACGAGGCGGGCGCGGATGGTTTGCGCGGCGGACATGGTCGACTCCTGGCAAATCGGTTGAACGGTACTGCGGAAACTATCGCCCGAGTGGAATCCTTCGATACCCCACGAGCGCCAGTAGGCGCGAAGTTCGTCCATTCGGATGAATCTCGGATTCCCTACCCGTGGCCCGGCGTCGCCTTTGGATTTTCAGACGAGTCGTCTGGCTCCCACGCCCCGGGCTTCAGGCTGCCATATGTCGAGCAGGCGAATTCGAGGGTGAAGGGCTTGTCGACGAGTTCATTACTACCGTTCACCTGACTGTTCGCGCTATCGATTCCTCGTACTGTGCCAGTCAACGTCCAGTGCCAGCCGTCAGTCTTGACTGTCGCTTGGCCGTAGTCGGTGCCCTCGAGCGACTCCTTGGGCTCAAGGATAGTTCCGGACCCACCCAAACCCTTCACTGCTGCCCAATAGGACGAAGTTTGAACCGCACTGGGTCTGGTGGAGGCTCTGGTCATTTGATTTCAACCAGGGCCTGGGTGCCCTGCTGGGTAGCGTAGAACCTCCCTTCGAACTCGGTGGGCGGGAGGTCGTCGAGGTAGCCGTGTAG
>NZ_JBPSDN010000035.1:0-47421 GCF_052036135.1 Gordonia marina | reverse complement strand
TGACCCTGACCACCGACACAAACACCGACTCGACGACGGAGGTGACCACCGATGACCTGATGCAAATACCAGCCTGACCACCACCGAAGGATCAACAACGAGTTACACCACTACTTGGGGCTTGACCGGGAAGTTGCCAATAGGTAAGTTCGCAGGACGACTACGACTTCGCATCCATCGAGGTCGAGGTGTTTGCAGATGGTGCGGTGGGTTAGGGTGACCCCAGCCACAATTGGCGGCACCGCGTGGGGGGTTCCTCCGCGAAGTGGTCGGGACCGGCGCGACGACGTCTCGGTGCGGAAGAATACGTCTGGAGGGACGCAGTGGGAGTTGAGGTTGCAGTCGAGGGCTTGACCAAGTCTTTCGGCTCACAGAACATCTGGCGCGACGTGACGCTCACCCTGCCGGCAGGCGAGGTGAACGCGCTTCTCGGCCCGTCGGGCACCGGTAAGTCGGTGTTCCTGAAGACACTGATCGGTCTGCTCCATCCGGAGCAGGGCTCGGTGATCATCGACGGCACCGACATCACCCAGTGCTCGGCCAAGGAACTCTATGAGATCCGTAAGCTCTTCGGCGTCCTCTTTCAGGACGGTGCGCTCTTCGGCTCGATGAGCCTCTACGACAACATCGCCTTCCCGCTTCGTGAGCACACGAAGAAGAAGGAAGACGAGATCCGCCGCATCGTCATGGACAAGGTGGAGCTGGTCGGTCTGGCCGGCGCCGAGGACAAGCTCCCCGGCGAGATCTCCGGCGGTATGCGCAAGCGCGCCGGCCTGGCCCGCGCCCTGGTGCTCGACCCCGAGATCATCCTCTGCGACGAGCCGGACTCCGGTCTGGACCCGGTCCGTACCGCGTACATCTCGCAGCTGCTGATCGACATCAACGCCGAGATCGACGCCACGATCCTGATCGTGACGCACAACATCAACATCGCCCGCACCATCCCGGACAACATCGGCATGCTCTTCCGCAAGGAACTGGTCATGTTCGGCCCGCGCGAAGTGCTGCTGACCTCCGAGCAGCCCGTCGTCAAGCAGTTCCTGTCGGGCGATCGTTTCGGCCCCATCGGCATGTCCGAGGAGAAGGACGAGGCCGTCGCCGCGCAGGAGGCCGCCATGCAGGCCGCCGGTATCTCCGGCGGTGGCACCAAGGACGACTTCAGCGAGATCATCCCGCAGGTCCAGCCGAACCCGGGCATGCCGGTCCGGCAGGCGGCGATCCGCCACCGGCAGAACGTCCTCAACATCATCAACGACCTCCCGCCGAACGCGCAGGCCGCGATCCGCGCCTCGATCGCCGAGGAGGACCGCCGCGCGGCGGAGAGCCCGGACACCTCCGCCACGCTCGTCGCGATGTCGAACCACCAGTTCGAGTACCCGACCGGGGTCGCGCAGCGCTACGACGGTGCCACCGAGGTCATCACCTCGGCCGGCGGCGTCACCGAGGTCATCGAATCGCCCACCCAGACGATCACCCTCGACGACGGCGCCGAGGGCGTCACCGAGACGATCCGCACCGTGGGTGAGGACACCGAAGAGATCACCGTCGTTCGCGACGGGCAGGGGAGCACCCGAGAATGACCAGTGCCACTCAGCGTGGCGTCGCGAAGATTCAGAAGGCCGGCGACGGGGCTCTCACCCAGACCGGCAACATCGTTCAACTCTTCGTCGACGTCGCACGCCAGCTGTTCGTACGCCCGTTCCAATGGCGCGAATTCATCCAGCAAGCCTGGTTCATCGCCAGCGTCACGATCCTGCCGACCGCGCTCATCGCGATCCCGTTCGGCGCGATCGTCTCGATGCAGACCGGTTCGCTGATCAAGCAGCTCGGCGCTGAGTCGTTCACAGGCGCGGCGAGCGTGCTCGTCGTCGTCCAGCAGGGTTCTCCGTTGGTGACCTCGCTGCTGGTGGCCGGCGCGGCCGGATCGGCGGTCGCCGCCGACCTGGGCTCGCGCACCATCCGCGAGGAGATCGACGCGATGGAGGTGCTGGGCATCAACCCGGTGCAGCGCCTCGTCGTGCCCCGCGTGCTCGCCATGGTGCTGGTCGCCATGCTGCTCAACGGCCTGGTCGCCGTCGTCGGCATCGTCGGCGGCTACTTCTTCAACGTGATCGTGCAGGGCGGAACGCCCGGTGCGTATCTGGCCTCGTTCGGTGCCCTCGCGCAGCTCCCCGACCTGTACGTCTCGACGTTCAAGGCCGCGATCTTCGGCATCATCGCCGGTGTGATCGCCGCCTACAAGGGCCTCCACCCGAAGGGCGGCCCGAAGGGCGTCGGTGACGCGGTCAACCAGTCCGTGGTCGTGACGTTCCTGCTGCTGTTCTTCGCGAACCTGATCATCACGGCGGTCTTCATCCAGATCGTCCCGCCGAAGGTAGGTTAGTCGTGACCCGTGGTGTGACGATCGCCAAGAGCCGTCCCGAATATCTGGCCTACGAGGCCAAGAAGATCGCGGGCAAGCCGCTCAAGCTGCTCGACGGCGCCGGCGAGCAGATGTCCTTCTACGCCCGCACGATGGCGTGGATTCCGAAGACGCTGGTCCACTACCAGCGCGAGGTCCTCCGGATCCTCGCCGAGGTGGCCTTCGGCTCCGGCGGCCTCGCCGTGATCGCCGGCACGGTCGGCGTCATGGTCCTGATGTCCGGCTTCACCGGCGTCGTCGTCGGCATGCAGGGCTACGCGGCCCTGAGCCAGATCGGCGCCGAGGCGCTCTCCGGCTTCCTGTCGGCGTACGTCAACACCCGCGAGGTGGCGCCCCTGGTGGCCGGCCTCGCGCTCAGTGCGACGGTCGGCTGCGGCTTCACCGCCCAGCTCGGCGCCATGCGGATCTCCGAGGAGATCGACGCCCTCGAGGTGATGGCAGTCCCGTCGGTGCCGTTCCTGGTGTCGACCCGCGTGATCGCCGGCTTCGTCGCCGTCATCCCGCTGTACGTGCTCGGCCTGATGGCCGCGTACCTGGCGTCACGGTTCATCAACACCGTGTTCAACGGTCAGTCGTCCGGCTCGTACGACCACTACTTCAATCTGTTCCTGCCACCGGTGGACGTGCTCTGGAGCTTCCTGAAGGTGCTGATATTCGCCTTCGTGATCATCCTGGTCCACTGCTACTACGGCTACTTCGCCAGCGGTGGTCCCGCCGGTGTGGGCGTGGCCGTGGGACACGCCGTTCGCGCCGCACTGGTGCTGATCGCGGTTCTGGACTTCTTCCTGAGCCTGGCCATCTGGGGCACCAGCACGTCGATCCGGGTCGGAGGTTAGCCGCACGTGAATGCGACTCTTAAACGCCGTTTGCTGGGTCTGGTCTTCTACGTCGTCGTCATCGGACTGCTCGCGACGTCGGTCCTGATCTTCATGGGCACCTTCAAGTCGACGACCGATGTGACCCTCGAGGCCAGCAGCGTCGGCAACGCACTGACGCAGCACTCCGACGTCAAGGCGCGCGGCGTCGTCGTCGGTTCGGTCGACAAGGTCAACGTGCACAGCGACGGCACCGTCGCCGTCACGCTGGCCCTCGATCCGAAGCTCGCCGACCAGCTGCCCGCCAACAGCACCGCCCGGATCCTGCCGAAGACCCTCTTCGGCGAGCGCTACGTCGCGCTGCAGATTCCGGACGACCCCGAGGGCAACCTCGGCAAGGGCGGCACCATCCACATCGACGCCAAGGGCAACGCCCCCGAGGTCGAGGATCTGTTCGACGCGTTGCTGCCGATTCTGCAGGCCGTGCCGCCGGAGGATCTGAACGCCACCCTGACGTCGATCAACTCGGCGCTCGCCGGGCGTGGTCCGCAGCTGAAGAAGGCCATCGAGCAGCTCAACGACATCTTCGGTGCGCTGAACAAGAACATGCCCGCGCTGCAGGGGACGCTCGAGGGGCTCGCCAGCTTCTCGCAGACCTACTCCCAGGCGCTGCCGGACGTGATCGACGCGCTGGACAACTTCCGGGTGACCAACCGGACGATCGTCGATCGCCAGGGCGACCTGCGAAACACCATCGCGACGCTGGGCGTGGCCTCGGTCGACGCCACCAAGTTCCTCAAGACCAACAAGAAGGACGTGGTGAACCTGTTCGTCGACTCGGAGACGCTGCTGGTCCAGCTGGCCCGCCAGTCTCCGGTGTTCGGGTGCACGTTCAAGAACTTCGCCGAGATCGTCCCGAAGGTGGGTCCGATCGTCGGCAAGGGCACCGAGAATCCGGGCGTACACGTGAACGTGCAGTTCGTGAACCCGCGGGGCCGCTACCTGCCGAACCAGGACGAGCCGCGCATGTGGTGGCTCGATCCGCCGGCCCGCTGCTACGACAAGGCGACCAACGGCCGCCCGTTCGGGCAGTACCCGGGCGGCAGCGTCCCGGACGGCTCCTACCAGCCGCCGTCGCGCAACCCCGGTCCGGCCACCATCAAGGACCTGCCGCAGCCGCAGTTCAGCGCGCAGCCGCAGGGCGCCGGGATGACCGATAGCGAGTATGTGACCAAGATGAAGATGATCTACGGCGCCGACAGCGGCCAGTACCCGGCGCAGGTCCCGACCTGGGTCACCTACATCGGTGGCGGCGCGGTCAAGGGAGCGGAGGTGACCATCAAGTGAGAGGCATGTGGGCACCCCTGATCAAGCTGATCGTGTTCGCCGTGGTCACCATCCTGGCGACCACCGTCCTGGCCCTGCTGATCGGCAACGCCGGTGCGTCGGGCAAGGACAGCTACAAGGCCATCTTCACTGACGCGGCCATGCTGAACCCGGGCGACGACGTCCGGATCGCCGGCGTGCGCGTCGGCCAGGTGGAGTCGGTCGAGATCGTCGACCACAACCGCGCGGAGGTCTCGTTCAACGTCAACCGCGCCCGGCTCCCCAAGAGCACCCAGGTCTACATCCGCTACCGCAATCTCGCGGGCCTGCGGTACGTGGCGCTGGAGCGGGGACCGGCCGACGACACCCAGATGGTCTCCCCGGGGCACGTGTTCCCGTACAACGAGAACCGTTTCCTGTCGAACACCCATCCGGCGGTGAACCTGACCGAGCTGTTCAACGGCTTCCGGCCGCTGTTCCGTCAGATCACGCCGGACGACATGAACAAGCTGGCGGAGACGGTGATCAACGTCTTCCAGAACGGTGACGGCACCGACATGGGCCAGACGATCCAGTCGTTGCTGACCCAAACTGCGCAGCTGACCAACACCATCGCGGACAAGGACCAGGTGATCGGCGAGATGATCACCAACCTGACCAAGGTGCTGGAGACGGTGAACAAGAACGACAAGCAGTTCACCGCGCTCCTGGACAACACCGAGAAGCTGGTGGTCGGTCTGGCCGCCCAGCGTGACTCGGTGGGCTCGGCCATCACCTCGGTGTCGAACCTGACCACCCTGACCGGCGAGGTGCTGAGCAAGACGCGCCCGTCCATCCAGGGTTCGCTGGCCAACCTCAAGGTGCTGTCGGACAAGATCGACGCCCGCAGCGCCGACGTGGAGAAGGCGCTGACCAATCTCCCGGTGAAACTGGAGAAGCTGGGCCGCTCGGCCACCTTCGGCTCGTGGTTCCAGTTCTACCTGTGCGGTATCGACATCACCGCGGGTAACGGCAAGTCGACGCTGCTGACGCAGCCGCTGGTGCCGCTGCCCGACATCAATCACGTGCTCTACACCAGCGCGGCGACGCGCTGCTGGGCCGACGGCAAGATCAACGGGGAGGGGTGAGCCGTGTCCAATCCACAGAACACCCCCGCGGGTGACGAGATCGACGTCACCAAGCTGCCGCCGAAGAAGTCGCGCCGGTTCGCCGGCAAGCGCAGCGCGCGCAGCGTTGGCGTGCTCGGCATCGTCGTGCTCCTGATGCTGACCCTGTCGGCCTTCTACCTGAAGGACCTGCCGATGGTCGGTGCGGCACCGCAGTACACGGTGCAGTTCTCCGAGGCGGCGGGCGTCAAGGCCGGCAACGAGGTCCGGGTCGCCGGCGTGAAGGTCGGCGAGGTGACCGACGTCCGGCTCGACGGCGACAAGGTCCTCATGCGGATGCGCGTCGAGAACACCTGGATCGGCGACAAGACCCAGGCCACCATCCAGATCAAGACCGTCCTGGGCCAGAAGTACATCGCGCTGAACCCGAAGGGCACCAAGCTCGCCAATCCGCGCGACACCCTCACCGACACGGTGGCCCCGTACGACGTCCTCGAGGCGTTCGGCGATGCCGCCAATCAGATCGAGAACGTCAATACCGATCAGGTGGCGAAGGCGCTCGGTCAGCTGTCCGATGTGTTCACCGCGAACGCCGACGACATCGGGCCGGCCATGGACGGGATCTCCCGGCTGTCGAAGACCATCGCCAGCCGCGACGACGAGGTCCAGCGGCTGCTCGAGGCCGCCAAGGGCAGCTCCAAGATCCTCGCCGATCGCAACGACGAGTTCGTGAAGCTGATCGCCGGCGCCGGGGTGCTGCTCAAGGAGTTGAACACGCGCCAGCAGAGCATTTCGGCGCTCCTCGCCAGCACCGAGACGCTGTCGACCTCGCTGACCGGCATCGTCCGCGACAACGAGAAGCAGATCGGCCCGGTGCTCGACTCACTGTCCAAGGTGACGTCGCTGCTGACCAGGCAGAACTCGAATCTGCGCAAGTCGATCCAGAACCTGGCGCCGTTCTACAAGCTGTACGCCAACGTGCTGGGCAACGGTCGCTGGTTCGAGACGACGGTCACCAACCTGCTGCCGCCGGCGCTGCCCGCGCAGAACACGCACCGACCGCCCAATATGCAAAAGAACCTGATTAACGGCGGGACGGGCGGCTGATGACGACTCCGGATACGACTGTGAACGAGACGAAGTTCTTCAACGCCAAGAACAATCTGATCATCGCCGTGGTGGTGATCATCGCCGTGATCCTCGGCATCATCGGCTGGTGGGCCTTCAGTGTCATGAGCGCCACCACGGTGAAGGCCCGGTTCACCAGCGCGGTGGGCATCTACGAGGGCTCCAACGTCAAGATCCTCGGCGTGGACGTCGGCAAGGTCACCAAGGTGACCCCGCGCGGCAAGACCGTCGAAGTGGACATGCGGGTCAACCACGGGGTCAAGCTGCCGGCCGACGTGCAGGCCGTGCAGATCATCCCGTCGCTGGTCGCCGACCGCTTCGTGCAGCTGGTGCCCGCGTACTCCGGTGGTCCCAAGGCCGGCTCGAACGTGACGCTGGACACCGACCGCACCGGGGTGCCGGTGGAGATCGACGCGATCTACGCCAACCTGCAGAAGCTGTCGAAGTCGCTGGGCCCGGGCACCGACGAGGTGAACGAGAAGGGCGCGCTGAGCAACTTCGTGACCGCAGGCGCCAAGGCGCTCGACGGCAACGGTGAGAAGCTCGGCAACGCGATCACCAACCTGTCGCAGGCGGCATCGACGCTGGCGAACTCGCGCGGCGACATCGCCAGCACCATCCAGAACCTCGACGTGTTCGTCGGGGCGCTGAAGGAGAACGACGCGCAGGTGCGCCAGTTCAACACGCAGATGGCGTCGTTCAACACCTTCCTGGCCGGGGAGCGCGACCAGCTCGGAAAGGCGCTCGACACCCTGTCGTACGCGCTGGGCGACGTCGCCGGCTTCCTCGCCGACAACGAGGACAAGCTCGGCAAGGCGGTGCGCGACCTGGAACCGACGGCCGACGCGCTGTACGACAACAAGAAGGATCTCCTGGAGATCCTGACCGTGTTGCCGGTGACGGTCAGCAACCTGATCAACGCCTACGACGCGGAGTCGGGCACGGTCGACATGCGCGTGAACATCACGCAGCTGCAGAACCCGGCCGGCGCGCTGTGCAAGATGCTCGATCTGGGCAAGCTCCTGCCGGGTAACCCGCAGGCCGTCCAGTTCAGCAAGATCATGGCTCCGCTGGTCAACAACTGCACCGAGGTCGGTGAGCAGATCCAGAACAACGTGCTGGAGCCGCTGCTGCCGATCCTGCCGTTCGGCATCATGAGCGGCAAGAAGCTGCAGGACATGTACCACCCGGGCCAGAACGCCGGTAACCCCGATCCTGCACTCCCGGGAGGCAACTGATGAACCTCAGCAGGTCAGGCCGCATCAAGGCGGCCGGCGTGGCCGTGGCGATGAGCGCGGTGATGGTCGGCGTGTCGGGCTGCGGGATCAACGTTCAGCAGATGCCGTTGCCCGGTGGTGTCGACCTGGGCGACCATCCGCGCGAGTACATGATCGAGTTCTCGAACATCCTCGATCTGGTGCCCCAGTCCGTCGTCAAGATGGACGGCACCCCGGTGGGCAAGGTCAGCAAGATCGAGGTGCCCGCCGACTCGTGGAACGCGCGCGTCTACATCAAGGTGAAGAACCAGGTCGATCTCTCCGACGAGTCCCGGGCCGCGGTCCAGCAGACCAACCTGCTCGGTGAGAAGTTCGTCAGCCTGAGCGACCCGAAGGACGCGGCCGGCGCCCCACGGCAGAATCCGAAGGTGCCGATCCCGACCGACCGGACCAAGACGACCACGGACATCGAGGAACTCCTCGGCGCGCTGTCGCTGCTGCTCAACGGCGGCGGGATCAACCAGCTGGAGCCGATCGTCACCGCTCTGAACGAGTCGATGGGTGGTACCGAGGGCAGCAAGCAGACCCGCGAGTTGCTGATCAACTCCGAGAAGCTGATCCGCGGTCTCAACGAGCAGCGCGACAACATCGTGCGTGCGGTCGACGGCGTCGCGGTGCTGTCGGACCGGGCCGCTCAGCAGACCAAACAGATCAACCGGATCCTCGACGAGCTGCCGGCCGGTATCGCGGTGCTCGAACAGCAGCGTCCGCAGTTCGTCGACCTGCTGACCAAGCTCGACCAGCTGGGTCAGGTGGGCACCGACATCCTGGCGAAGTCGCACACGCAGATGATCAACGATCTGAAAGCGCTGCGGCCGATCCTCACGGAGCTGGCGAAGTCGGCCGACGACGCCATCACGGCGACGCCGCTGATGCTGACCCACCCGTTCCCGGACGACATCCTGCCCGCCGTGCACGGCGACTCGACCAACCTGTTCCTGAACGTCGACCTGCGGCTGCTCAACCAGCTCGAGGCGCTCGGCGTCGGACAGGGCACCCCGCACTACCGGGCGCCGTCGGTCAACCCGCCGCCGATCTACAAGGGCAATCCGTACGTCAACGGCAACGGCCCGCGCTGGGGCTGGCCGACGATCTCGTTGCTGCCGCCGGCACCGAACTCGAAGCTGGGGCCGAACACCCCGCCGTCGGGTGGCACGTACCCGATGAACCCGACTCCGCCGGCCAAGAAGAAGCCGGCCAAGAAGAAGCCGGCCGGCGGCAACCAGTACGGTCCGCTGCCCGCCGACGCGAAGAGCACCAACTTCCTGGACGCTTCGCTCGCATTCCCGGGAGGCTCCGATGCTCACTAGGCTCGTCAAGATTCAGCTGGTGGTCTTCGCGATCATCGGTGTGGCCGCGATCGTCTTCGTGGGTGCCAACTACGCGCAGCTCGACAAGATGGTCGGTCTCTCGCAGTACAAGGTGACCCTCCGGATGGGGGAGAGCGCGGGCGGCATCTTCCAGAACGCCGAGGTCACCTACCGGGGCGTGCCGGTGGGCCGCGTCGGCACCATGAAGCTGACCGAGAAGGGCGTCGACGTCGAGCTGCGGCTGGACTCGCGCGGCCCGAAGATCCCGGAATCGGCCACCGCGGTGATCGCCAACCGGTCGGCCATCGGTGAGCAGTTCGTGGATCTGCAGCCGACGACCGGTGCGGGTCCGTACCTGAAAAAGGGCGACGTGATCACCAAGTACACGCTGCCCCCGGTGCTGCAAGACGTCATGACCGACACCATCAAGCTCACCGAGGCGGTACCGGTCAAGGACCTGACCACCGTCGTCCACGAGCTCGGTCTGGCCTTCAACGGGCAGTCGGAGAACATGAACCGGCTGGTCGACTCGCTGACCAAGCTCGCGCAGACCGGGCACGACAATCTGGGCCAGACCATCTCGCTGATCCAGAACGCGGACGTCGTCCTCGGCACGCAGGCCGACCAGTCCGATGAGATCCTGGCCTGGTCCAAGAGCCTCGATCAGATCACCGCGACGCTGGCGTCGTCGGACCCGGCCGTCCGCCGGATCCTGACCAACGCGCCGATGACGGCGACGCAGCTCTCGTCGTTCATTCAGAAGAACGGCAAGGACGCCACCACGCTGATCCACAAGCTCGGCGACACCATGCACACGATCGAGCCGGCCACCTTCTCGACCGGTGCCCTGCTGGCCATGCTGTCGGCGCTGTCGGCCGGTTCGCACACGCCGGCACCGGGTGACGGGCAGATCCACTTCGGCATCGTCCTGGAGACCGAGAACCCGCCGGCCTGCACCGTGGGTTACGAGAGCACCCAGAAGATGATCGCGGACATCAAGAAGAAGAACCCGTCCTTCGACATCAACTACGACGACTTCCCGTTCAACAAGGACGCGAACTGTGATGTCGCCGTGGGCAATCCGACCGGTGTCCGAAGCGCGAACCGCGCTGCGCTGGCCAATCCGGACTTCCCGCAGCCGTGGGACAAGACCCCGAAGAAGATGCCGGACACTCTCAACCTGAACCCGCTGGCCACCCAGCTGGCGTGGCTCATGGGAGTGCACCCGACGAAGTACAACTAGCCGCAGTGCGCTGGCGCCGCCGGCGGTCCCTGAGCGATGACGCAGGGCACCACCGACGGCGGCAGTCGCATGTGCGGCCCCGAGTAGATACAGTGGCGCCCGATGACTTCTGAGCAGAACTCCGCGACCGACGAGCCCGAGGGCGCGGCGGACGGGAACGACACTACGCCGATCGAATCCGACACCGCAGACACAGTGGTCAAAGAGCCTGAAACGGCGGTGAACGACACCGAATCCGAGGGGATCGACACCGGTTCCCCAGACGCGGCGGCGTCGGAGTCGAAGGCCGATCGCAAGGCTGCGCGGAAGGCGGAGAAGGCGGCCGCCCGCGCCGCCCGCTCCGGCGGATCGGCGCCGGGGGAGTCGCGACACTGGCTCGCCTCACTGCTGCTGTCCACCGGTGTGGCCGCTCTCGCCGCAGCGGTGGCCTGCCTCGGCTACTTCGGCTACGTCGGCATCCACGCCTACCTCAGCGATGACGGCTCGATCACCGCGCTGCGCGATGATTCGGTCGACGCCGCCGAACAGGCGGTGGTGAACGTGACCACGATCGATCCGAACGATCTCGACGGCTGGGACAAGCGGGTCAAGGACACGCTGACCGGGGATGCGCTCAAGCAGGCCAACGGGAGCGACCTGCGGAAGATGGTCGAGCAGGCCAAGCAGGCCAGTAACGGGTCGGCCGGCTTCACCATCACCTCGCGGATCACCGGTGCGGCGCCGACCGAAGTCGACCTCGGCGGCGATACTGCCAAGGTTCTCGTCTTCGGTATCGCGACTCAGGCGATCAAGGCGAACAACCAGCAGCAGGCGAAGCCGATCGCCTTCCTGGTGACCGTGGTGAAGGCGGACGGCAAGCGGAAGGCCTCGGTGATGGTGCCCCTCGACGGGATCCAGTATTCGGACGACGGTTCGCAGGGAGGCGGCAACTGATGAGCGACGAGCAGATGAGTGACAGGACGCCCACCGATCCGGCCCCGGCCGACCAGGATACCGCGGACGACGCGACCGTCGCGGCGAGCGCTGCCGAGCCGCGGGACGACGCCGCGGGTATGGCGACCGTCGTGGTGAGCGCCGCCTCGAACGTGCCGAAGATGGTGATCCGGCGATCCGGCGACCCGCTTCCCGAGGACGCCCCGAGCGCCGGTGCCGCGAACGGTCCGGCCCCGGCCGCCGCGGACACCGCGATCGTGGAGACCGCCGTCTCGCTCACTCGGTCCGGCGGCGACGACACCGCGTCGCCGGACGCCAAGCGCGATGCGGCGGCCACCACCGCGAAGATCCGCGAGGCCCGGGGCAGCAGTGCGCCGACGTCGCGGATCCGCGAGGAGACCGTGGATCTGACGGCGGCCCGCGCCGAGGCCCGCGAATCGGCGGCCCAGGCCGCCGAGCGCGCGGCGAAGCAGCCGCCGACCCGGAACAACGAGAAGTCGGTGTCGCTCGCCGTCACGTTCTGGCTGGTCGCGGCCGTGATCGGGGCGATCGCGGCGGTACTGGCGTTCCATCCGGGCTCGCCGCCGGTCAACAGCAACAAGGCGTTCGTCGACAACGGCGAGACCAGTGAGCTGATGTCGCAGGCGGCGAAACGCGCCTGCGCCCCGTTCACCTATCAGTGGGACAAGTACGACGACAGCCTGAAGAACGCGCGCGCCGCGCTCACCGGGACCGCACTGAAGAACCTGAACGACTACGCGGCCACCAGTCGCAAGCTGGTGACCCAGGGCAAGGCGGGCATGGACTGCCATGCCGACACCCTCGGCGTCGAGAACCTGTCCGGGGACAAGGCGACGGTTCTGATCGGCTTCATCATGAGCAGTACGTCCGACGGCACACCGACCGGCAGCGACACGCCGCGCATGCGGATGAACTTCGTGAAGCACGGCGATCAGTGGCTGATCAGCGAGTACGACACGGTCTGACGGGTGCCGCGCGGGCGCCGAACTCGATGTGATTCGGCGCCAAAGTGCGCGTTCTGCTTGACGAGCGCGCCTCGGCGGTACAGTCTGGTCCCAATGAAAACCTCATCCGGCACCAGCGCCGAGGTTTTCCCGGGGCGCCGTCACGCACCGTCGATTTGACGGGGTTGACACATGCTGCCCATCTTCTGATACAGTAGGACGTTGCGCTGGCTGCACCCTGTCCACTGATCGTCCTTTCCGAGCGAGCATCACTATCGTGCCGTGGGAAAACCGCAGGTGAACTCAGGTATTCCAGTCCACGCAGCGGCCCCAAGGCCAAATGGCTAAAAACGCCACATAGTGAACACCACGCGAGAGAAGGACGCATCTTGGCACTCGACCGCCAGTCCACCTCAACCACCTCGACCGGCAGCATCCCCGGAGCCCCGCGCCGCGTCTCTTTTGCCAAGATCGACGAGCCGCTGGAAGTACCCGGCCTCCTGGATCTGCAGCTGGACTCGTTCGAGTGGCTGATCGGCTCGCCGGAATGGCGGGCGAAGGCGATCGCCCGGGGTGAGGAGAACCCCGCCGGCGGACTCGAAGAGGTCCTCCGCGAACTGTCTCCCATCGAGGACTTCTCGTCGTCGATGTCTCTGTCGTTCTCCGAGCCGCACTTCGACGAGGTCAAGGCCTCGATCGATGAGTGCAAGGACAAGGACATGACCTACTCGGCGCCGCTGTTCGTCACCGCCGAGTTCATCAACAACAACACCGGTGAGATCAAGTCTCAGACGGTCTTCATGGGCGAGTTCCCGATGATGACCGACAAGGGCAGCTTCATCATCAACGGCACCGAGCGCGTCGTGGTCAGCCAGCTGGTCCGCAGCCCGGGCGTCTACTTCGACGAGACCATCGACAAGGCCACCGAGAAGACCCTGCACGCGGTCAAGGTGATCCCGAGCCGCGGTGCGTGGCTCGAGTTCGACATCGACAAGCGCGATTCGGTCGGTGTCCGCATCGACCGCAAGCGCCGTCAGTCGGTCACCATGCTGCTGCAGGCCCTCGGCCTCACCCGCGAGGAGATCACCGAGCGCTTCGGCTTCTCCGAGATCATGATGTCGACCCTGGAGAAGGATCACACCAACAACCAGGACGAGGCGCTGCTGGAGGTCTACCGCAAGCTGCGTCCGGGCGAGCCGCCGACCAAGGAGTCCGCCGAGAGCCTCCTGGAGAACATGTTCTTCAAGGAGAAGCGCTACGACCTGGCGCGCGTCGGCCGCTACAAGATCAACAAGAAGCTCGGTCTCACCGACAACCCGATGTTCGGCGAGTCGGTGCTGACCCGCGAGGACATCGTCGCGACCGTCGAGTACCTGGTGCGTCTGCACGAGACCGACCCGCGCAGCGCCACCGTGCCGATGATGATGGGCCCGGGCGGCGTCGAGGTGCCGGTCGAGGTCGACGACATCGACCACTTCGGCAACCGTCGCCTGCGTACCGTCGGCGAGCTGATCCAGAACCAGATCCGGCTGGGTCTCTCGCGCATGGAGCGCGTCGTCCGCGAGCGGATGACCACCCAGGACGCCGAGGCCATCACCCCGCAGACCCTGATCAACATCCGTCCCGTCGTGGCGGCGATCAAGGAGTTCTTCGGCACCAGCCAGCTGTCGCAGTTCATGGACCAGAACAACCCGCTGTCGGGTCTCACGCACAAGCGCCGCCTGTCGGCGCTGGGCCCGGGTGGTCTGAGCCGTGAGCGTGCCGGCCTCGAGGTGCGCGACGTGCACCCGTCGCACTACGGCCGCATGTGTCCCATCGAGACCCCGGAAGGCCCGAACATCGGCCTGATCGGCTCGCTCTCGGTGTACGCGCGGGTCAACCCGTTCGGCTTCATCGAGACGCCGTACCGCAAGGTCGTCGACGGCAAGGTCACCGACCAGATCGAGTACATGACCGCCGATGAGGAGGATCGCTACCTGATCGGTCAGGCCAACACGTCGTACGACGCCGACGGCCGCATCACCGACGAGCGCGTCCTGGTTCGCATCAAGGGCGCCGAGGTGGAGTTCGTGCCGGCCGACGCCGTCCAGTACCTGGACGTCAGCCCGCGCCAGATGGTGTCCGTCGCGACCGCGATGATCCCGTTCCTGGAGCACGACGACGCCAACCGCGCCCTGATGGGCGCCAACATGCAGCGTCAGGCGGTGCCGCTGGTCCGCAGCGAGTCGCCGCTGGTCGGCACCGGCATGGAGCTGCGCGCCGCGGTCGACGCCGGTGACGTGATCGTCACCACCGAGACCGGTGTGGTGGAGGAGGTTTCGGCCGACTACATCACCGTGATGGCCGACGACGGCACCCGCCAGAGCTACCGTCTGCGCAAGTTCGAGCGGTCCAACCACGGCACCTGCGCCAACCAGGTCCCGATCGTGGACGAGGGACAGCGTGTCGAGGCCGGCCAGGTGCTGGCCGACGGCCCCTGCACCGACCAGGGCGAGATGGCGCTGGGCAAGAACCTGCTCGTGGCGATCATGCCGTGGGAGGGTCACAACTACGAGGACGCGATCATCCTGTCGCAGCGCCTCGTGGAGGAGGACACCCTCACCTCGATCCACATCGAGGAGTACGAGATCGACGCCCGCGACACCAAGCTCGGTGCCGAGGAGATCACCCGGGACATCCCGAACGTCTCCGACGAGGTGCTGGCCGATCTCGACGAGCGCGGCATCGTCCGCATCGGTGCCGAGGTCCGCGACGGCGACATCCTGGTCGGCAAGGTCACCCCGAAGGGCGAGACCGAGCTGACCCCGGAGGAGCGGCTGCTCCGCGCGATCTTCGGTGAGAAGGCGCGCGAGGTCCGCGACACGTCGCTCAAGGTGCCCCACGGCGAGACCGGCAAGGTGATCGGTGTCCGCGTGTTCAGCCGCGACGACGACGATGACCTGGCGCCCGGCGTCAACGAGCTGGTCCGCGTCTACGTGGCCCAGAAGCGCAAGATCCAGGACGGCGACAAGCTCGCCGGCCGGCACGGCAACAAGGGCGTCATCGGCAAGATCCTCCCGCAGGAGGACATGCCGTTCCTGCCCGACGGCACCCCGGTCGACATCATCCTGAACACCCACGGTGTCCCGCGTCGTATGAACATCGGCCAGATCCTGGAGACCCACCTCGGGTGGGTCGCCAAGGCCGGCTGGAACATCGACGTCGCGGGCGGCGTGCCGGAGTGGGCCGAGCGCCTGCCGGAGGAGCTGTACTCGGTGGAGCCCGACACCAACACCGCCACCCCGGTGTTCGACGGTGCCCGCGACACCGAGCTCGCCGGCATCCTCGGGTCGACGCTGCCCAACCGCGACGGCGACGTCATGGTGAACGGCGACGGCAAGGCGATCCTGTTCGACGGCCGCTCCGGCGAGCCGTTCCCGTACCCGGTGTCGGTCGGCTACATGTACATCATCAAGCTGCACCACCTGGTGGACGACAAGATCCACGCCCGTTCGACCGGTCCGTACTCGATGATCACCCAGCAGCCGCTCGGTGGTAAGGCGCAGTTCGGTGGTCAGCGTTTCGGTGAGATGGAGTGCTGGGCCATGCAGGCCTACGGCGCGGCCTACACGCTGCAGGAGCTCCTGACCATCAAGTCCGACGACGTCGTCGGCCGCGTGAAGGTCTACGAGGCCATCGTCAAGGGCGAGAACATCCCGGAGCCGGGTATCCCGGAGTCGTTCAAGGTGCTCCTCAAGGAACTCCAGTCGCTCTGCCTGAACGTGGAGGTTCTGTCGTCCGACGGCGCCGCCATCGCGATGGCCGACGACGATGACGAGGACCTGGAGCGCGCCGCGGCCAACCTGGGTATCAACCTCTCGCGCAACGAGAGCGCGACGCTCGACGACCTCGCCAACTAAGACCAGCCACCCGACGATTGAAGAGACACTGAAAGGCAACTAGTGCTCGACGTCAACTTTTTCGACGAACTGAAGATCGGTCTGGCAACGGCCGATGACATCCACAACTGGTCGTACGGCGAGGTCAAGAAGCCGGAGACCATCAATTACCGCACCCTGAAGCCGGAGAAGGACGGACTCTTCTGCGAGAAGATCTTCGGCCCCACCCGGGACTGGGAGTGCTACTGCGGCAAGTACAAGCGCGTGCGCTTCAAGGGCATCATCTGTGAGCGCTGCGGCGTCGAGGTGACCAAGGCCAAGGTGCGCCGTGAGCGCATGGGCCACATCGAGCTCGCCGCTCCGGTCACCCACATCTGGTACTTCAAGGGTGTGCCCAGCCGGCTCGGCTACCTGCTCGACCTGGCGCCGAAGGATCTCGAGAAGATCATCTACTTCGCCGCCTGGGTCATCACCTCGGTGGACGACGAGCTGCGCCACGCGGAGCTCTCCACCCGCGAGGCGGAGATCGTCGTCGAGCGCAAGGCCATCATGGACGACCTCGAGGCCGCGCTGGCCGAGCGCCAGCAGAAGCTGGAGGCCGACCTGGCCGAGCTCGAGGCCGAGGGTGCCAAGGCCGATGCGAAGCGCAAGGTCCGCGACGGCGCCGAGCGCGAGCTCAAGCGCATGCGCGACCACGCGAACCGCGAGGTCGAGAGCCTGGACGAGATCTGGGACAAGTTCACCAAGCTGACGCCGGGTGAGCTGATCCTCGACGAGCGCATCTACCGCGAGCTGGAGGACCGCTTCGGCGAGTACTTCAGCGGTGCCATGGGCGCCGAGGCGATCAAGAAGCTCCTGGAGAACTTCGACATCGACGCCGAGGCCGAGTCGCTGCGCGAGACCATCCGCAGCGGCAAGGGCCAGAAGAAGCTGCGTGCGCTCAAGCGACTGAAGGTCGTGGCCGCGTTCCAGCAGTCCGGCAACAGCCCGCGCGCCATGGTGCTCGACGCCGTGCCGGTGATCCCGCCGGAGCTGCGCCCGATGGTGCAGCTCGACGGTGGCCGTTTCGCCACGTCGGACCTGAACGACCTGTACCGCCGCGTGATCAACCGCAACAACCGCCTCAAGCGACTGATCGATCTGGGTGCGCCCGAGATCATCGTCAACAACGAGAAGCGGATGCTGCAGGAGTCGGTGGACGCGCTCTTCGACAACGGTCGTCGTGGCCGTCCGGTCAACGGCCCGGGCAACCGGCCGCTGAAGTCGCTGAGCGATCTGCTGAAGGGCAAGCAGGGCCGGTTCCGCCAGAACCTGCTCGGCAAGCGCGTCGACTACTCGGGCCGCTCGGTGATCGTCGTCGGTCCGCAGCTCAAGCTGCACCAGTGCGGTCTGCCGAAGCTGATGGCGCTCGAGCTGTTCAAGCCGTTCGTGATGAAGCGTCTGGTCGACCTGAACCAGGCGCAGAACATCAAGTCGGCCAAGCGCATGGTGGAGCGGCAGCGGCCGCAGGTGTGGGACGTCCTCGAAGAGGTCATCGCCGAGCACCCGGTGCTGCTGAACCGCGCGCCGACGCTGCACCGCCTCGGCATCCAGGCCTTCGAGCCGCAGCTGGTGGAGGGCAAGGCCATCCAGCTGCACCCGCTGGTGTGTGAGGCCTTCAACGCCGACTTCGACGGTGACCAGATGGCCGTGCACCTTCCGCTGTCCGCGGAGGCGCAGGCCGAGGCGCGGATCCTGATGCTCTCGAGCAACAACATCCTGTCGCCGGCGTCGGGCCGCCCGCTCGCCATGCCGCGTCTGGACATGGTGACCGGTCTGTACTACCTGACCACCGAGAAGGACGACGCCATCGGCGCGTACCGCCCGGCCACGAAGGACGACGTCGAGCGCGGCGTCTACTCGAGCCCGGCCGAGGCCATCATGGCCGTCGACCGCGGTGTGCTGAGCGTGCAGGCCCCGATCCGGGTCCGGCTGACCGATCTGCGTCCGCCGGCCGACATCGAGGCCGCCGAGTTCGACGGCAAGTGGCACAAGGGCCAGGAGTGGGAACTCGAGACCACGCTGGGCCGCGTGCTCTTCAACGAGTTGCTGCCGAAGGACTACCCCTTCGTCAACGATCAGATGCCGAAGAAGCGTCAGGCCGTGATCATCAACGACCTCGCCGAGCGGTACCCGATGATCGTCGTCGCGCAGACCGTCGACAAGCTCAAGGACGTGGGCTTCCACTGGGCGACCCGTTCGGGCGTCACCGTGGCCATGTCCGACGTGCTGGTGCCGCCGGCCAAGGCGGAGATCCTCGACCGCTACGAGGCCCAGGCCGACGCGCTGGAGAAGAAGTACCAGCGCGGTGGTCTGACCAAGGACGAGCGTCGCGACGCCCTGGTCGAGCTGTGGCAGGCCGCCACCGAAGAGGTCGGTAAGGCCCTGGAGGAGTTCTACCCGGACGACAACCCGATCACGATGATCCCGAAGTCGGGTGCGACGGGCAACATGACCCAGGTCCGCAACCTGTCGGGCATGAAGGGTCTGGTGACCAACCCGAAGGGTGAGTTCATCCCGCGCCCGATCAAGTCCTCGTTCCGCGAGGGCCTGACCGTCGCCGAGTACTTCATCAACACGCACGGCGCCCGCAAGGGTCTGGCCGACACCGCGCTGCGCACCGCCGACTCGGGTTACCTGACCCGTCGTCTGGTGGACGTGTCGCAGGACGTCATCGTGCGCGAGCTGGACTGTGGCGTGGAGCGCGGCATCGTGGTGCCGATCGGCGTCAAGCACGGCGATCAGCTGATCCGCGACCAGCACGTGGAGACCGCGGCGTACGCCCGGACCCTGGCCGCCGACGCGATCGACGCCGACGGCAACGTCGTCATCGAGCGCGGTCACGACCTGGGCGATCCGGCGATCGAGAAGCTGCTCGCCGCCGGTATCACCGAGGTCAAGGTCCGCTCGGTCCTCACCTGCGGCACCGGCACCGGCGTCTGCGCCATGTGCTACGGCCGCTCGATGGCCACCGGCAAGCTGGTCGACATCGGCGAGGCCGTGGGCATCATCGCCGCGCAGTCGATCGGTGAGCCCGGCACGCAGCTGACCATGCGTACCTTCCACCAGGGTGGTGTCGGTGACGACATCACCGGCGGTCTGCCCCGTGTCACCGAGCTCTTCGAGGCTCGCGTGCCCAAGGGCAAGGCGCCCATCGCCGAGGTGGCCGGTCGTATCCGCCTGGAGGAGGGTGAGCGGTTCTACAAGATCACGATCATCCCCGATGACGGATCCGAGGAGCTGGTCTACGACAAGCTGTCCAAGCGTCAGCGTCTGCACTCGGTGGTCCAGCCGGACGGTTCCGAGCGTCCGCTGGCCGACGGCGACCACGTCGAGGTCGGCGAGCCGCTCATGGAGGGCCCGGCCGATCCGCACGAGGTGCTCCGCGTGATGGGCCCGCGTCAGGTGCAGATCCACCTGGTCAACGAGGTGCAGGAGGTCTACCGCCGACAGGGTGTGTCGATCCACGACAAGCACATCGAGACCATCGTGCGCCAGATGCTGCGTCGCGTGACCATCATCGACTCCGGTGCCACCGAGTTCCTGCCCGGTTCGCTCACCGAGCGCGCCGAGTTCGAGGCGGCCAACCGCCAGGTCGTGTCCGAGGGCGGCGAGCCCGCGTCGGGCCGTCCGGTGCTCATGGGTATCACCAAGGCCTCGCTGGCCACCGAGTCGTGGTTGTCGGCGGCGTCGTTCCAGGAGACCACGCGTGTCCTGACCGACGCGGCCATCAACAGCCGCAGCGACAAGCTGGTGGGCCTGAAGGAGAACGTGATCATCGGTAAGCTCATCCCGGCCGGTACCGGTATCAACCGCTACCGGAACATCCAGGTGGAGCCGACCGAGGAGGCGCGCGCCGCGGCGTACGCGCTCCCGTCGTACGACGACACGTACTACAGCCCGGACGGCACCTTCGGCGCCCCCTCCGGTGCTGCGGTTCCGCTGGACGACTTCGACTACGGCGGCGATTACCGCTAAAGTGGTCGACGAGGCCCCCGATCCATCCCCCGGATCGGGGGCCTCCTCGTGTCCGGGGGTCGTCGGCCCGTCGAGCCGCCCCCGGCCACCCGGTTGAGTCGCTCCCATGTAGCCCGTTGAGCCCGGCCGAGGCGCTAGCCGAGGCCGGTGTCGAAACGCCGTCCTAGAACCCACGAAGCAGCGTTCCGCTACAGAAGCAGCGCTCGCGAACGCTGCTTTCGTATCGAAGCGCTGCTACGGCGACCGGAGCGGTGAAACGGGGAACCGGATCGGGGCCCGGTGCGTCCAATCTTCATGTGGACGTACGACGATCACGGGCTCATCTACCGAAAGACGGTCCTGGAATCGGGTGTCACGCCGCGCGAGTTCGACGCCGCGGTGCGGGCCGGGGTGCTCGTTCGCGTCGCCCGTGGCGTGTACCTCGACGCCCTGGCGCTGCGCGGACTGCCCGGATACCGGCAGCGACAGGCGATCTATCGGGCCAAGTGCCTCGCCGCGGCGGCCGCGGGCCCCGGCGACAGAGTGCTCAGCCACCAGTCGGCGGCCGCGCTCCACGGCCTCGAGCTCCTGTCGCCCGATCGACGCTGCGTGCACGCGATCACCGGCCACAGTTCGCACGGATACGCCCAGAACAGGCGGTTCCTGATCCACGCGTGTCCCGTCGACGACGCGGACATCGTGGTGATCGAGGGTGTCCGGGTGACCGGTCTGGCCCGGACGGCAGCCGACATCGCCCGGTCCGCGGGCTTCCCGAGGGCACTGGCGGCGCTCGACTCGGCACTGCACGCGGGGGTGACCCGAGAAGAACTCGATGAGCTGGTGAAGCCGAGCCGGCGGGGCGCGGCGGGCGCGCGATACGCGTTGCGCCACGCCGACGGCCTGGCAGCGAATCCGGGGGAGTCGTGGAGCCGCGCACTGATGATCACGGCCGGGTTCCCGGTGCCGAAACTGCAGGTGCGGTACATCCTGGGCGGCGGCGACGCGGCCGTCGTCGACTGTGACTGGGACGGCAAGGTGGTCGGCGAGTTCGACGGCGTCGTGAAGTATTCCGGCGAATTCAGTGGTCCGGGGGAGGCCCCCGCGGAGGTCGTCGTCGCCGAGAAGATCCGGGAAGACGGCCTGCGGGATCTCGGTCTGGACGTGGTGCGCTGGGTGTACCGGGACCTGCGGGACGGAAGCATGCTGGAGCGGGTGCGGCAACGCTTGCGGGCCGCCGGCCTCGTCGTGCCCGACGCGCGACCGCTGCCGCCGAGCGACATCTGAGGTCGCGGCAGCGCTTCGTAACCGAAGCAGCGCTCGCGACCGCTGCCTTTGTGACGAAGCGCTGCTACGTCGGCGAAACGCTGTTACGCCCCGATGGCCCGCGCGATCATCGGCCACGACAGGCGCATGTCCGCGGAGAACAGGCCCCAGCTGTGGGTGCCGTCGGGGCGGTGGCTGAAGCGATAGGGGATGCCGAGTGCGCTGAGGCGGTTCGCCATGTTCGTGGTGCACTGCAGGGCGATGGCCTCCAGCACGTTACCGCCGAAGAGGCCGCCGATGGTCTCGACGGGGCCGCCGTCGATCGGTCCGGGCAGGCCCGACCCGGCCGACAGGAAGATGGTCTTGCCGCGGAGCCGGCCGGCGTTGATCACCGGGTCGTGGGCGATCCAGGCGGGGTTGTCGTAGGCGCCCCACATGTTGAACGGGTTGGCGCCGCCGCGCATCGGGATCGCCGTGGCTGCGAGCCGCCCGAGGGGATCGGTGGTGCCGGGGCAGCCGCTGTAGGCGGCGACGGCGCGGAAACGGTTCGGGGCCTGGATCGCCAGGTCGAGGGCGGGGCCGGCGGACATCGAGACGCCGCCGAGCGCGTTCGCGCCGGAGGTGCGGAAGTGCTTGTCGACGGCGTCGGGCAGCTCCCGGGTGTAGAAGGTCTGCCACTTGTTGACGCCGAGCATCGGGTCGGCCTGCTGCCAGTTGGTCATCATCGAGAAGCGGCCGCCGATCGGCAGCACCACGTTGACGCGCTTACCGGCGAAGAACCGCTTGACGCCGCCGTTGTTGTACCAGCTGATGCCGTCCTCCGCGCCGCCCGCGCCGGGGAGCAGGTAGAAGCTCGGCAGGCCGGCGGGCTTGCCCGGCGGGTGCAGCACGTGACTGCGGATCACCCGGTTCATCGCGGGGGAGTACACCGACAGGAGCGTGACGCGCGGCGACAGCTCGCGGCCGCCGACCACCCGCGCGGCCGCCTCGCCGGTCGCCGGGGTGACGACGAGCGCGATCAGCGCGAGCGCCGCCGCGAGGATCAGGGTGGACAGTCGTACCGTTGCGCTGCGAGTCATAACGCCTCCGACCCTACTGGGCGGTACCGCGGATCGGTCAAAACGGCCGCCGCATGTCTGGGTCTCCTACTCTTGACCACGTGGCCCCCGAGCGCTTCCACTGGTTGCTCCACCTCGATCTGGATCAGTTCCAGGTGGCGGTGGAACGCCGCCGCCGGCCCGACCTCCGGGACCGGCAGGTGGTGGTCGGCGGCGACGGCGACCCCACCCGGGCGCGGCAAGTGGTGACGTGCGCGTCGTACGAGGCGCGGGCACTCGGGGTGCGTGCCGGCATGCCGCTGCGGGTCGCCCTGCGCAAGGCGCCGGATGCGTCGTACCTGCCACTCGACATGGAGCTGTACGGCGACGCCTCCGTGCAGGTGTGGGACGCGGTCCGGGGCCTCGGTCTCCCGGTGGAGGTCTGGGGTGCGGACGAGGGCTACGTCGGATTCGGCCCGCGGGACGGGGAACGACCACCGGTGCCGGCCGCGCTCGAGCTGGCGGACCGGCTCCGCGCGACGGTGCGCGAGGCGACCGGCCTGCTGTGCTGCGTCGGTATCTCGGACAACAAACAGCGCGCCAAGATCGCCGCCGGCTTCGCCAAGCGGGCGGTCCGGGAGGGCGGGGACGACGACGCCCGGTGCTTTCTGATCGACGACGGGAACTGGCATCGGCTGATGGGGGACCGCCCGGTCGACGCGCTGTGGAGCGTCGGCTCGCGAACTGCGAAAGCTCTTGCCGCCCAGGGCGTCACGACCGTCGATGAGCTGGCCGCCGTGCCATTGGAGAGCCTCGTCGAGTGGTTCGGTCCCCACAAGGGCAACTGGCTGTACGTCCTCTCGCGGGGCGGGGGTGACGACTCGATCACCGTCGAGCCGCCGCCCGCGCGGTCGCACTCGCGGTCGTGCACCTATCCCGAAGACCTCACCACCAGCCGGCAGGTGCACGACGCGGCTCGCGCGCTCGCGCGGGAGGTCCTGGATCAGGTGCTCGGCGAGGGCCGCACCGTGGTCCGGGTGGGCGTGACCCTCCGCACCGCCACGTTCTTCACCCGCACCACGCTCCGGAAGCTGCCTACGCCGGGGACCTCGTACGACGCCATCGCGTCGCTGGTCGATGCTTCGGTGGACGCGCTCCTCGAACCGTCCTCGGACGAGGCGGTGGCGATCAGACCGATCCGGCTCGTCGCCGTCCGTCTGGAACTGGCCTGAGCCCGCTCCTTCGCGGTTGGAGCGTGGCCTCGACCTCGGGTGGCCGCTTCGCTCACACTTCGGCTTCAGGTCATTTTCCGGTCACGCAAAGCAAATTCTTGGTGTCACCTTAACTAGTGTCACGAAAACGGTGACATCTGACACAGTGGTCTGTCACAGTGAAGTCCGATTTGAATCTATTGGTGGATTCAACCGGTTCCTGTGGAGAAGCCTCTATGTCGAAATCATCCCTTCGCCAACTCGGCCTGACCCGGCGCGTCGTCGCGTCGTCGGGGATCGCCGCCGCGCTCTTCGTCGCCGCGCCGGCGGCCGTCGCGCTCGCCGACTCGGCCCTCGGAGACGAGCCGACGTCATCCGTCGAGACGACGACCCCGAGCGAGGCCCCGTCGTCCCCGCCTGCCGACACGACGGCCGCGGGCGGGGACGAGACGTCCACCACCGAGACGCCCACCACCGACGTGCCCACGACCGAGGCGCCCGCCACCGACGTGCCCACGACCGAGGCGCCCGCCACCGAGACGCCGGACTCGTCCACGCCGGACGTCGACCTCCCGGACGCCACCGCGCCGGCGACGCCGGGCGACGATACCGGCCTCCTCGAGATCGACCCGGCGCCGTCGACCCCGCCGGCACATGACGCGTCGTCCAGCGAACTCGGCGGCGACGAGTCCGACACTCCGGGGGGAATCGTCGACGACCTGTCGGACCTCGCCGGTGAGCTCTCGCACCCCGAGGTGGCGCTGACCGAGCTGAACTTCGACGCCGACGCGGACGCGGCGTCGTCGGGCGTGGACTTCACCGAGCCCGGCGGGCTGTCGATCGCTGAGCCGGCCGGTATCCCGGGCTTCGTCCAGGCACTGGTCGGCGGTTCGGGCGCCGAGAGCCTGGTTCTGTTCAATCAGTCGGCGGCGCTGCTGGCGGTCCTCGACCCGCGTCGCCGGGACGGTACCGAGCTGTTCGCGAAGACCGCGTCGTTCGAGAGCGATGTGGCACCGGCGGTCGCGACCTTGGTCTACCCGCCGGCCGCCGGCCTGCCGGGCATCATCCAGCAGTTCGTGTACGACCCGATCCACGGCGTCGGGCAGATGTGGATCCAGTACCTGGCGCCGGTCAATCAGGTGATCAACTACCCGTTCCAGTACCTCTTCGGCCGCGATCTGATCGGCAACGGCGCCGACGGTGACGCCGGCCCCAACACCTCGCTGCTCGGCAGTCTCCTGCCCGACGTGTTCGGGACCGCGCACGACGGTGGCCTGCTGTTCGGTGACGGCGGCACGGGTGCGGACGGCGGCGGCGTCGGCGGTAACGCCGGCCTGTTCGGCAACGGCGGCACCGGCGGCATCGGTGGGGGCACCGGCGGCACCGGTGGCGTGTTCGCCGGTATCGGTGGCGCCGGTGGTGCGGCGTTCGGCGTCTCCGCCGGCGGCAACGGCGGCAACGCCGCGGGAGTGTTCTTCGGAATCGGCGGGCACGGGGCCGCCGGCTTCGGCTCCGGCGACGGCGGCGACGGTGGCAATGCCGAGGGCCTGTTCGGAGTCGGCGCTCTGATCGGCGCCGGCGGCGACGGCGGCGACGGCGGTCACGGCGTTCGCGGCCGGGACGGTGCCGAGGTGACGACGCCCGGTGCGAACGGCAACAGCGGACGCGAAGGCACGCAGGGCGGTAACGGCGGTAACGGTGGCAACGGCGGCTTCCTGCTGGCGGCCGGTGGTCGTGCGGGGAACGGCGGTGACGGCGGTGACGGCGGCCATGGCACCGATGGTGCGGACGGCGCGAGCGCCGGGCAGGCCGGCGGCAAGGGCGGTGACGGCGGTAACGGCGGCGACGCCGGTGTGGCCGGCAAGGCCGGTCTCGGCGGCATCGTCTTCGGTGCCGGAGCCGCGGGCGTCGACGGTATCGCCGGTGTCGGCGGCAACGCGGGCAACGGCGGTGACGGTGTCGACGGTGCCGACGGCGTCTGGGGTGTCAGCAGCGGCAACGGCCAGGCCGGTGGCAAGGGCGGCGACGGCGGTGTCGCCGGTACCGGCGGCCAGAACACCAACGGCCCGCGCTCGGCGGCGGGCGTCAACGGCGACGGCGGCAACGGCGCGAACGGCGGCAAGGGCGCGGCGGGCGCCGCGGTGACCAACGCCAACGGCAACAACGGTGGAGCCGGTGGTGCCGGTGGCAGCGGTGGCAACGGCGGTACCCGGGGCGTCGACGGTGACATCGCCGGCAGAGGCGGCAACGGCGGTACAGGCGGCGACGGTGCCAACGGCTCGGACGGAAACGGTGTGAACGGCACGGCCGGCCGCAACGGCGGTGCCGGCGGTAACGGAGGTGCCAGCGGCAACGGCGGCAGCGGCTCCGTGCTCGGCACCAACGGCAGCGGTGGCAAGGGCGGCAACGGGGCCAACGGCACCACGGGCAACGCCGGCGGTGCGGGCTCGGCCAACAACGCGGGTACCGCGGGTGGTACCGGCGGCACGGGTGGCAAGGGCGGCAACGGCGGCGCGAAGGGTGTCGGCGGCGACGGTGGCACGGACGGCGACGGCGGCAACGGCGGAAACGGTGGTAACGGCAGCAACGGCGGCGCGACGGGCGCGGTCAGCAGCGCCACCGGCGCAGGCAGGACCGGCGCGGCCGGCGGCAACGGTGGTGCGGGCGGTGCCGGCGGCGACGCGGGCGGCGCGACCGGCCTGAACGGCGTCGGCGGCAACGGCGGCAGCGGCGGTCGTGGCGGCGACGGCGGTACGAGCACCGCGGCAGCGCAGCCGGGCAGCAACGGCGGCAAGGGCGGCAACGGAGGTGCCGCCGGCGCCAGCGGAACCAAGGGCTCCGGTGGCGGCACCGGCGCTGTGGGTGCGGGCGGCGTCGGTGGCACCGGCGGCGGCAACTCGGCCGGTACCCCGGGTGCGGTGGGAAGCCCGGCGACCGGCTCGACCGGTGGCGCCGGCGGCGCGGGTGCGGCCAAGCCGTAGCGCACGGCCGGCTTCTTCGACACGAGTATTCGCCAGACATCGGATTCAGAAGGACTGAAAGACCATGAGCACGACACCTAATCGCGCCGCTCGGCGGCGCTCAGCACAACGAGAAGCCAGAGAAGGAAAGAAGCAGATCCGCACCTGGCGCCGGAGCGTGGCCGCGCTGAGCGCCGCCGCGGTGATCGGCGTGGGCATGGCCGGCGGCGTCGGGGCCGGCGTCGCCACCGCCGACGACATCCCGCCGGCGTCGAGCGGAGTGGATCTCGGCAGCCTCGACATCGGCAGTCTTCTCGACAACGAGATGCTCACCCAGTTCGTCGAGATGTGCCGCACCGGTTCGCTGGCGAACAACCCGGGCGACAGCCAGGGCACCCAGTGGGATCCCAGCAACACCGCGCAGGGGCAGCTCCCCCCGGATGCGATCGCCACGTGCACGGACTCGACGGGCACCGGCCTGGCGCTCGTCCTGCCGGAGCGTTTCGAGGTGGGTTCGCTGGCCCAGAACTACTACATGGACCTCGGCCCGGACCAGAGCATCCTCGGTCTGGTCAACTTCAAGATGGGCAACCAGAACCTGTTCAACATCATCGGCGGCCTGCTGTTCGACGCCCCGAAGGTTCTCGGCCTCGTCAGTGTCCGAGACCAGGCGATCAGCCAGTACGGCATCTCGATCGACCCCCGCATGTTCAACGCCTACTCGACCTACGACCAGGTGATCGCGGACGCGAACATCGCGCCCGATGTCCGCACCAAGGACGTCTGCATCAACGAGTACGGCAAGTATCTCGGTGACGCGAGCAGCCTCCTCGGCTGCACACTGGTCGGTGGCGACAAGGTCTCCAAGGGCCAGGACATCAACAACAAGCGCCGCAACATGGCGCGTTCGGTCCTCGAGTACCTGGCGGCGGACGGCGTCACCTATCCGCGGAACTCCTCGGTCCCGATCGACATCCCGCCGATCCCGAAGGCCAAGGGCGAATCGATCATCAAGGGCGACGGGATCAACGTCGCACTCTCGATGCGCGGCGGCAAGGCCGTCGCGGAGACCGGGAACAACCTCTCCGTCGCGCTTGCGGGCGCGGACCACGGCCGACTCGCGCAGGCGTACGCCAAGTACGGCATCGCGATCGCCGCCGACATGGATCTGAACGACATCACGTTCACCTGGTTCGGGCAGAAGGTCGACTTCAGCAACCTGAAGCCGTTGCTGGAGTCACAGATGGCGCAGGACGCCGGTGCCGGTGACATGGCGCCGATGCTCGACATGATCGACAGCATCAACGGCAACATCCCGGCACTCAAGGAGGTCTTCTGCTTCGGGGTGAACGCGAAGGCGACGGCCGAGTCGTTCGGCAGCTGCTCCAACTTCCTGGGCACCTTCGACACCTATCAGGATCTGCGTCCGGCCAACGCGACCGATCTGGCGAACGGCTCCATGAATCGTCAGGAGTCACAGGCCATCATGGACCTGTCGTCGCTGGTCTTCGGCAACGACGCGCTGCTGAAGAGCTTCCTCCCGATGCTCTCCGGCGGCGGCGACGGTCTCGATCTGGGGAGCCTGCTGAGCAACCCGGCCGTCGCGAAGATCCTCGCCGGGGTGCTCGACGAGAACACGCGGGTCAAGCTCACCAAGGACTTCATCCGCTACACCAAGAACATCGAGACCACCTTCGACAAGGAGCAGGCCACCGACTCGAGCGGAAACCTGCTCTGGGACAAGGTCATCGTCAAGGTGCAGCAGAAGGACGACGCCGGCCGGCTCCTGTACGTGCTCGACGGCCACGATGTGATCGCCGACGAGGACGGCAACATTCCGGCCGGGGCGGTCCCGAAGACCAAGGACGTCGTCAAGCAGCAGCAGTCCAAGAAGGACGGCGCGCTCCTGTTCACGGATGCGTCGGGCCACGAGTTCACCAAGGCGGCCGACGGTACCTGGCGCGACGCCGATGGCGAGGTCGTCGGCACCGTCGACACCGACACGATGAATCCGGTGATGGAGGACGTCGTCACACCGAGGATGAAGAACAAGACGGCCGCGCGGATGGTCGGTGTCACGCAGGACGCGTGGGAGACGTACACCTCCGACGAGCCGGTGTGGCTGACCCGGATCAAGCAGGAGCAGGCCAAGGACGCCGACGGCAACCTGCTGTGGGACGACGCGGACAAGACCGTCCCGACGATGGTCAACGCCAAGACCCAGGCCACCAACGGCGGCAAGCCGGTGTGGATCGTCGACGGCAGCGAGGTCGCGTCGTGGGACAAGCCGTCCGGTGAAGGCATCACCGATGTCGCGCCGAAGATGGTCGACGCCACCGAGCAGGTCGCCAAGCGCGACGACAACGGGCAGATCGTCTATCAGCATAAGGTCCGGTACTACAAGAAGCCGGTGATGATCCAGCAGGTCGACGCCGACAACAAGCCGGTCTACCGTGATCCCACCGCCGCGGACGCGGCGAGCGATGTGGTGTGGCTCGATGCCGACGGCAACAAGATCACCGTCGCCGACGGCGAGGAGGCGCCGGAGGGGGCGGTGAAGAAGGTCCCGGTCATGGTCCAGAAGACGGAGCAGGCCCGCGACGATCAGGGCCGGTTGATCTGGGACCCGGTGGTCAAGAGCACGACCACCGCGTACTGGCTGACCAGCGACTACGGCCTGCGCGAGCCGCTGGTGATCGAGTGGCTGGGCCATCAGATCGTGCTCTTCCCGAGCGTCGACCTGAACGACGGAACCACCCGTCCGAACCTGATCGGGGCCCCGCAGATCACCCGGATCATCGACGACGCGAACGTCGGCCTGCTGCCGAAGATCAACCTGGTGCACTGGGACAACCCGCTCGGTCTCGGCACCTGGACCTTCGACCGGCCGTGGGACCCCTTCCACACGATCGGCGACTTCAAGTCCTCGATCACGCTCGACGACGACCTGAAGATGCTCGACAAACTGCTCGGACCCATGCTCTTCCCCGGCTCCGAGCGTCTCTCGTGGGGACTGCTGGAACAGCTCGGCCTGGACCCGGTGAAGCTCGGCCTCAAGAAGAACCCGGCTCCGGTCGAGCCGACCTGCGTCCCGGCGGACGCGACCGAGACGAGTGCGGCCGTCGTCTGCCCGGACGACGAGCAGACGGACACTCCGCCGCCCGCGGCGGCACGTCTCTCCCTGCCCGTCGGCGATGACGACGGTAGCGGCGGTTCGAAGGCCGGTGCTACCGAGCCCGGGCTCGCCGCCGCCGAACCCGATGCCGGCGAGACCGAGCCCGCTGTCACCGTCACCGAACCGGAGAGCCCGCAGATCGATACCACGCCGAGCGGATCGACCGGCGACGACACGTCCGCGGTCACTCCGCCGGCCGGCGATGCCGGGACCGCAGATCCGGCACCGGAGCCGGAGACTCCGGCTCAGACGGAGCCGTCCACCGAGTCGGACTCTTCCGGCGATCTGGTCGGAGCCGGCCTGGGCGAGTGAGCTGATCTGCTTCCCGGCGACGTGGCGGCCGTCCCTCCGGGGCGGCCGCCACGTCGTCATCTGGCCGGGCCCGCGGGCTCGAGCCATGCCGATCGAGCCCCCGTGCCGGTCGGGGTCACCATGATGGTCGGACGAAGTCGAACCTCGCCGGGCGCGATGGTGGCGGTGAATCGGTCGCCCGTGGCGTCGCTGTCCGCGGCGGCACGCTCGACACTGTTGTTCGGGGTGTGGTCCAGCGGCTGGTCGCGCCGTCACGGTGCCGTGAGCGGGGACGGCGAAGACGGCAGCGGTCCTGTGAATAGCCGTTAGGCGGCGGACTATCGCGGGGCTCGCGGCATGGCAGAGCGGAAGAAGCCCGGGTGGTGAGACCGTGGCGATACGAGTGGATCGGCCTTCCGGGGTCCCCCGGGTCAGTCCGCGTTCCGCGGAACGCGGAGGGCGGTCATCCGGGCGGCGGGGTCGACGTCGAGCCCGAGCCGGGACCACGGCACGCCGATGGTGAGCACCGCGTACGCCGAAGTGGGGAAACGTTCGATCTCGGCGGCGTCGTCGAGGGTGAGAGCGGTACCGGGAAGTCCGGGGAAGTGGCCGACGACGAGCAGGGTGCCGGCATCCTCGGGGGCGTAGGTGCGGATCGCCTCGAGGATGTTGTCCGGGGTGTTCTCGTAGATGTCTTCGGTGTAGACAACGGGTGCGTCGATCCCCGTGCGCTCGAGAGTCTGGCGGGTGCGCTCGGCCGTCGAGCAGATGACGGCGTCGATCTCGAGGCCGTCGGCCGCCATCCATTCGCCGGCGAGGGCGCCCTCGCGCCGTCCGCGATCGGCGAGCGGTCGGTCGTGATCCCAGACGCCGGCGGGGTAGCCGGATTTGCCGTGCCGCATCAGCACGAGGGTGCGCGGAGCGTCGGTCATGCCGAGCGGGTCTGTCCGGTGACGGCCTCCGGGCCGGCGGCGATCTCCCGCAGCACTCGCGCGGTGTCACGCCAGGCGGATGCCTCCTGCATGTAGAAGTCGAAGCGCTCGGTGCCGCGGGCTTCCTCGGCGAGTTCGCGGAGTTCGAGGTACTCGTCGTAGCAGAGGGTCACGAGCGCGTTGATCCGCTGGCCGGCGCAGGCCTGGGCGATCTGCTCCGCGGTGAGCGTCATGAGGCTTTCCAACTGTGTCCGGTACTCCATGTTCCAAAGGTAGAGCGTGCGTACGACAATCCGGTGGAGGCACGTCGGGAGCGCAGGGTGCGTGCGGGGAGTCGATGGCGGGCCGATCGACCCCGGGCGCGCCCCGGCCCTCCGGTGGCCCGGTCATTCCGATTCGAATACGAAGATGTATTCAGTGCATTAGTGTTTTGCGAGTCCGTATACGTTGAAAGTCGCGGCCACGTATTCAGTGACGCCGATGCCGGTGACATTCTGAACTGCCGCCTCGGTGTGAGGATTTAACTATTTTTGCTGGTAGTCGCGGTTTCCGGGGGATTCCGCCGATGGGCTCATCTACCACAGGACGATAATGGCGGCCGCTCGGCTCGCGAATTTCGTCTGTTTGAGGGATTTATCGCTTCTCCGGTAACCCGCGCCACTCCCGCCGGGGATCTTCTGTGTGAAGGTCGCACTATTCGGAGGGGATTTCAGATGGCCCAGAGGTACATGAATCGCGCCGCACGACGCCGGGCGTACAAGGATCGACGACGGACCGGGCGGGCGACACGTACCGCGCTGACGCTGGGTGCGACCACCGCGCTGGGGCTCGGCCTCCTCGGCGGCGTCGGCGCCGCGCGCGCCGAGAGCCCGCTCGACGCGCTGGGCGATCTCGGCGGGATCACCGCCCTGCTCGACAACGACATGATCAAGGACTTCATCGAGGTCTGCCAGAATCCCGACGGCTCGACGCCGGTCCCCGACGCCGAGCACCCGCCGGTGGCGGTCGCCGATTGCAGCCAGTCGACGGGCGGGACCGGTGTCGCTGTGGTGCTGCCGGACAGCGTGGAGATCGCGCCGCTGCTGGAGAACTACAAGGTTCCGGACGACACGGCGATCGTCGGCGGCAAGAACATGATCGAGATGGTCAGCGGTCTGGCGCTCGGCGGGTCGAGCATCGTGGAGGTGCCCTTCTACCTCGGCACCTTCAAGAGTTATGACGCGGTCTTGAAAGCGGCTACCGCCGAGCCGGAGCTGGCGACCAAGGACACCTGCGTGTCGCCGAACGGATCGCGGAGCAATCCGTTTCTCGGCTCGTGTCTCCTGAATACCAAGGTGAAGAAGAACGAGGATCTCAATGCGCCGGCCCGCAAGAACGCCATCAAGGTCGCCGAATACCTGACCAACGGCAAGTTCGATCCGGCCGCGCTCGGACAGGGGGCGCCCAGCGGTACCGCGACCGTCAAGGGCGACGGTATGAAGGTCGCCCTCGCCATGCGCGGCGGCCACGCGACCGCCGTGGCGAACACCCTCTTCGGTCTCCCCGGCGTCGCCCTCGCGGGAGCGGATCACGGCCGGACGTCGACCGCGACGTCCCAGCTCGGTTTCGCGACCGCGCTCAACATGGACACCGACCAGATCAAACTGACCTACTTCGGCCAGGAACTGGACTTCACCAAGCTGAAGAGCAACGACCTGGTCAGCGGCCTCGCGGGTGACCAGCTGGGTGAGCTCGACGAGATCGAGAAGTTGCAGAAGTCGATCCCTGCTCTCAAGGAGGTCAGCTGCTACGGCGTCAACACCACGGCGACCGCCGAGGGGCTCGGAACGTGCAGCAACTACCTGGGCACATTCGACTACTACCAGGATCTGCGCGCCGCGAAGGCGGGCGAGAGCAGGCAGACGCAGTACGGACTGACCGATGTCAGTTCGCTGGTCTTCGGCAACGACGCGCTCCTGAAGCAGTTCGGGCTGCTCGGCGGTTCCGAGAGCACCGCGTTCATGGACAGCCTTCTTCCCGCGCTCACCTCGGAGGATCAGCGGTTGAAGTTCGCCAAGGACTTCGTCAGATTCACCCAGGACGTCCGCACCGAGAACGTCATGGAGCAGGCGGCCGACGCCGACGGCAATCTGCTCTGGGTCGACGCGGACGGCCGGCCGGTGGCGAAGGACGCGCCCGGCGCCCTGCCGAAGATGCAGGTCAAGCAGCGTCCGGTCATGATCCCGGTGATGGTGCAGGTCAAGAACGACGACGGTTCCGGCAAGGTCGACGAGAACGGGAAGCCGGTCATGGTCCAAGACAAGAACGCGGACGGATCGCTCAAGTTCGAGGAGAAGAAGGACTCCACCGGCAAGACGGTGATGGAGAACGTCACCGAGACGGTCACCGCCGCCTGGCTGACCAGCGACTACGGTCTGCGTGAGCCGATCACCATCGAGTGGATGGGCCAGAAGATCGTGCTGTTCCCGGCCGTCGAGGTGAACGGCACGACCCGCCCCAACCTCATCGGCGCGCCGGAGATCACCAAGATCGTGAACGACTCCGGCAAGGGCCTGCTCCCGAAGGTGAGCCTGGTCCAGATCGACAACGCGTTCGGCCTCGGCACTCTCTCGCTGGACAACCCGTTCGACCCGATCACCACCATCAAGAGCTACCTGAAGACCGTCACTCTCGACGACGACCTGAAGGAGATCAACAAGCTGGTCCAGCCGGTGATCGAGGATGCCGCGTCGGGGCTGGTCGACGACGCCAAGAGCGGACTGAAGGATCTCCCGAACACGGTCACGGACAGCCTGCCCGGCCTGGGCGGCACGACGCCGCCGTCGGGCGCCGGTGATCAGGAGCAGCGTCCGACCGCCCTCACGTCGGGTGTCCTGGACGACCGGGGCTCGCTGAACGGCCAGGGTGATCAGGACGGCCAGGGTGATCGGGACGGCCAAGGCGGTCAGGACGGCCAGGCCGGTACCCGGGGGCCGGAGGATTCCGCCGGAGACCAGTCCGGATCGCTCGGCACGTCGAGCGATTCGGGCAGCCAGGACGAGAACAAGACCGAGTCGGCGCAGACCGCAACGTCCGAGTAGCGCGCCGACACCGGGGTCGGGGCCGTCGCACCAGCGGCGGCCCGACGTCGTCGTTCCGGACCGGGCCGGCCCTCGGGTCTAAAGTCCCTGCTTGGCGCCAGATTGATCCGAACGAGTGACGGCTGAAACCTTACGGTCTCGTCACGGTTCTGAAACAGTCGAGAGCGACATATCTGGCTCGGCCCGGGAGGCTCCATGTCCAAATCGTCCATTCGCAAGATCGGGCTGACCCGCCGCGTCGTCGCCTCGTCGGGCATCGCCGCCGCGATGTTCGCGGCGGGCCCGGTCGCGATCGCGGCCGCGACACCGGACGACACCGGAGTCACCCAAGACGCAGAACCCTCGGGAACCGAGCAACAGGAGCCGGAACCGTCGGGGGCCGCGGACACCGGGCCGACTGACTCGGACACGACCGGCTCGGACACGACAGGCTCCGGTACCGCCGGCTCGGAGACGGCCGACGGGAACGCGGATCAGACGCCGTCCGCCGGCTCCGCGCCCGATACCGGCGCGTCGAGTTCGACGGAGCCGAAGACCGAGCACACGGACCCCGCGCCGACGACGAACACGGCACCCACGACGGAGCGTGGCCCATCGGACGCGAAGCTCCCGGGATTCTCGTCCCCGGCCGACCGGTCGAGCGGGGCGACCCGCGACCTGACGACTCCGGGCAGGCACAGCCAGGAGCGTTTCGACCGGTCGCGGGACCTGGGGGCGATCATCTCCAACGAGAAGATCCGCGCGATGTCCCTCGATAACACCGCGCCCGACCAGGGCGATTCGGTTCAGCCGCTCGCGGTCTCGCTCTCGGCGCCCGAGCCGGCGGGAATCACCGGCCTCCTCCAATCGCTGGTCCGCGGGCCGAGCGGTGAGAGCCTGGTGCTGTTCAACCAGTCGGCGGTGATGCTCGCCGTCCTGGATCCGCGGCGTCGTGCCGGGGGCAAGCTGTTCGGTCAGCCCGAAGACCTCCGGACCGCCGCGACACCGGCGGTCGCGACGGCCTCGATGCTCGGCGGCGACGGAGCCCAGACCGCGGCCCCCGCTGCCGCTCCGGCGATCGTGACCGCGTTCGTCGCCGACGACCAGACTCAGGTTCTGACGCGCACGCTCTTGGCGCCGACGCAGACGGCGGACGGCACCACGCTGCTGCTGCCGTACCTGGTCCAGCAGTTCGTCTACGACCCGATTCACGACCTCGGTCAGGCCTGGATCGTCTACGCCGCGCCGATCAACACCGTGATCAACTATCCGTTCCAGCTGCTCGTCGGGCGCGATCTGATCGGCAACGGAAAGGACGGTTACACCGGTGGCAACACCTCCCTGATCGGCGGCCTGCTGCCAGAACTGTTCGGTGACGCCGGCGACGGCGGCTTCCTGTTCGGTGACGGCGGCACCGGCGCGGCCGGGCACGACGGCGGTATGGCCGGCATGTTCGGTGACGGTGGCGCGGGCGGGGCCGGCGCCGACGGCGGTCAGGGCGGTTGGCTCGCGGGCGTCGGTGGTCAGGGCGGCTCGGCAGTCACCGGCACCGGCGGCGACGGTGGCGCCGCGATCGGCGTGCTGTTCGGCATCGGTGGCGCCGGTGGCGCTGGCGGCGTCGGAGGGAACGGCGGTGACGGCGGCGACGCGGGCGGATGGTTCGGTATCGGCAGCCTGATCGGCGCCGGTGGCAACGGTGGGGCGGGTGGTGCCGGTCTGGACGGTGCCGACGGTGTCCCGGTCCTGGTGGGCGATGGCAGCGCCGGAACTGGCGGTGGCGCGGGCGGCCACGGCGGCGCCGGGGGCAGCGGCGGATTCCTCTTCGGTACCGGCGGCAACGGGGGATCCGGCGGACAGGGCGGCCACGGCGGTGACGGCAGCGACGGCGCCGACGCGACCATCCCGGGCGGTGCCGGTGGCGTCGGCGGCGCGGGCGGCCACGGCGGCGACTCCGGTGTCGCGGGTCGTGCGGGGACCGGAAGCCTGTTCGGCCCGAACGGCAGCGCCGGTTTCGGCGGCAGCGCGGGCCAGGGTGGCGACGGCGGACACGGAGGCGACGGCCTGGCCGGTGCCGACGGCACGACCCCCGGCGCCGACGGGCTCGCGGGCGGCGCGGGTGGCGCAGGCGGCGCCGCGGGCGCGGGCGGCCGGAACGCCGACGGTACCCTCAGCGACCTCGGCGGTGCCGCGGGTAGCGGTGGTGACGGCGGTGCCGGCGGCCGGGGTGCGGACGGCGCGAATGGTACGACGCCGGGCGCCGACGGACAGCAGGGTGGCGACGGCGGCCGGGGCGGCGATGCGGGTGGTGCCGGTACGACGGCCCCGGGCGGCGCGGCCGGTACGGGCGGCGCGGCTGGATCCGGTGGCGCCGCCGGTCGTGGCGGCGACGGTGCGAACGGTGCGGCGGGTGTCGTGGGCGTGAACAACGGCGCCGGCGGCGACGCCGGCAGCGGCGGAACGGGTGGTACCGGCGGTGCGGCGGGCTCCGGGACGTGCGGCGTCGCGGGCGCCGACGGCCGCGGCGGCGACGGCGGAACCGGTGGCGCGGGGGTTCACGGCGCCGACGGCGCCGATGGCGTCGTGGGTGCGCCGAACGGTGGCAACGGCACCTCTGGCGGCAACGGTGGCGCCGGTGGCAACGCCGGCCGCGGCGGTGGCCATGACGGGGTGGACGGCAGCTCTGGGTCCGGTGGCGCCGGCGGAGACGGCGGCAACGGCGGAACCGGTGCGGACGGAACCCTCGGTGCGCCGAACGGCGGCAACGGCGGCAACGCGGGCAATGGCGGTGCCGGTGGGCTCGCCGGTATCGGTTCGGGCGGTACGCGGGGCGCCGACGGGCTGGGCGGCGATGGTGGCGACGGTGGTGCGGGCCAGGGCGGCGTCGACGGCGCCGACGGCAGCGTGCCCGGCGGTGACGGCGGCGATGGCACGAACGGCGGCAACGGGGGCAACGGCGGTAACGCCGGACTCGGCGGCGGCCACAGCACCCAGATCGGTACCGCCGGATCCGGCGGTGCGGGCGGCAGCGGCGGCAACGGCGGTGCCGGTGCCGACGGGGGCGTCGGACATGCGGACGGCGGTGACGGCGGCAACGCGGGCAGCGGCGGTGCCGGTGGCCGGGCCGGTGCCGGACTCGGCGGATCGAACGGCGCCGACGGTCTGGGTGGCGACGGCGGTGATGGCGGTGCGGGCCGGACCGGATCCGACGGTGCCGTCGCGTCGGAACCCGGCGCGGACGGCGGCTCCGGAACGAGCGGCGGAAACGGGGGCAACGGCGGCAACGCCGGACTCGGCGGCGGCCACAGCACGCAGGTCGGGACGGCCGGAGCCGGTGGCGACGGCGGCAACGGTGGCAACGGCGCGGACGGCGCCGACGGCTGGGACTACGGCCAGGCCGGCGGGCGCGGCGGCGACGGTGGGAACGGCGGCGCGGGCGGCAGCGCGGGCGCGGGGCTCGACCAGGTCGCCGGGACCGACGGCCACGGCGGCAACGGTGGGAACGGCGGTGCGGGGCAGGTCGGTGCGGACGGTACCGCCGCGACCGGGCCGGGTCTCGACGGTGGCGACGGCCAGGACGGCGGCGCCGGTGGTGCGGGTGGTAACGCGGGCTCCGGCGGCGGGCATACCGGGACGGCGGGTTCGGCCGGATCCGGTGGCGCGGGCGGTGCCGGTGGCAGCGGCGCGGACGGTGCGAACGGCTGGGACTGGGGCCAGAGCGGCGGTGCCGGTGGCGACGGCGGTGCCGGTGGTGCCGGCGGCACCGGCGGCCTGCAGACGGGCGGCGGCCGCGCGGCGTCGGGCGCCGACGGCGACGGCGGGAACGGCGGAAACGGTGGTATCGGACAAGACGGTGAGGACGGCGCTCCCGGCTATCCGGCCGGTGTGGCCGGCGGTGACGGGCAGCGCGGCGGCGACGGCGGAGCGGGCGGTAACGCCGGTGCCGCGGGCGGCGCCGGCGCCCAGGCCGGGCTGGGCGGCGCCGGTGGTGCCGCCGGAAACGGTGGTGCGGGCGGAGCCGGTGCGGACGGCTGGGAGTACGGCGAGGCCGGCGGTGACGGCGGCACCGGTGGAGCCGGTGGCACGGGCGGCGCCGGCGGCCTGAACGGCGACGGCAGCGCCGCGCAGTCCGGTGCCGGGGGCGACGGCGGCGCGGGCGGCTCCGGTGGTGACGGCGCCTCCGGCTCGTGGACGAACATCGAAGGCATCGACGGCGGCACCGGTGGTGCGGGCGGTCACGGTGGTGGCGGCGGCGACGCGGGCGCTGCCGGAGGAACCGACGCGAGTAACGGAATCGGCGGCGTCGGCGGGGGCGCCGGAAACGGTGGCGCGGGGGGCGCCGGCGCGGACGGCTGGAGCGCCGGAACCTCGGGTGCCGCGGGCGGTACCGGCGGCGCCGGGGGCACGGGCGGCACCGGTGGATCGAATCTCGACGGGACGTACGCGGAGGCCGGTGACGGCGGAAGCGGCGGCACCGGTGGGACCGGCGGACAGGGCGCGACCGGCTGGGGCACCACCGTCAACGGCGCCGCGGGCGGCACGGGCGGTGCCGGTGGTGCCGCCGGCGCGGGCGGCTCGAACGCCGACGGCGGCCACGGTGCGAACGGCGCGGGTGGCGCCGGCGGAGCAGGTGGAATCGGTGGCACCGGTGTCAGCGGAGGCGCCGGTGCGACCGCGGGCAACGGCGGCGTCGGTGGCCAGGGCGGCGTGGGCGGAGCGGGTATCGGCGGTGTCGGCGGCGGCGCGGGTGGTGCCGGTGGCGCGGGCGGTGCCGGCGGTGCCGGTGACGAATGGGCCGTGCGGGGCGGCAGCGCCGAGCCGCAAGCGGGTGGCACCGGTGGCACCGGTGGCATGGGCGGTGCCGGAACCGACGGCGGATCGTACGGAGACGGCGGTGCGGGTGGCGCGGGCGGCACGGGGGCGAGTGTGCTCGACGGCGACCTGGCCGCCGGCGCCACCGTGACCGCTGGACAGGGCGGCGCGGGCGGTGCCGGTAGCGCGGGCACCACGACCGCGGCCGGACTCGGTGGTGGTGGCGGTGGCGGCGGTGGCGGCGCCGCGGTCATCGGCATGTCCGGCGGCACGGCCGGTGGTTCGGCGATCGGCGGCGCGGGCGGCCAGGGCGGCGACGCGTCGTCGACCCTGACCGGCGGCCACGGCGGAACCGGCGGCAACGGTGTGATCGAAGCGAACGGCGCGGGCAGTGAAGCGACCGGGACCGCGACCGGCGGTGCCGGTGGCAATGCGATCGGCGCGGGCACCGGCGGAAACGCCGGAGAGGGCGCCATCCTGGCACTTGATCCGGGCGACAACGCCTCCGGTGCGGCCACCGGCGGCGCCGGTGGCACAGGCGACGGCGCGGGCAGCGTCGGCGGCCACGGCGGTGACGCCTGGATTCAGGCCCAAGACGGGAACAGCAACGCCGGCGGCACCGCGACCGGCGGCGCCGGCGGCGGCGCGTCGAACGGTGGCACCGGTGGCGACGGCGGTTACGGATTGATCTTCGCCGTGGGCGCAGGTTCATCGTCGTCGGGTGCCGCGACCGGCGGTGCGGGCGGCACCGGGACGGCGGCCGGGGCGCAGGGCGGTACCGGCGGTAGTGCCCAGGTCACCGGGTTCAACGGCGTCACGACGGGCGGCACCGCGCACGGCGGAGCCGGCGGCCAGGGCCGGGGCGGCGACGGCGGCGACGGCGGGCAGGGCTGGGTCGGTGTCTACGACTACGCCGGCGCCGCCGGGAGCGCGGTCACCGGTGGCACCGCGATCGGCGGCGCCGGTGGCGACGGCGGTTTCGACGACGGCGCGAGCAGCAACACCGGCGGCGCGGGTGGCGCGGGTGGCCAGGCACTGGTCGGTGCCGACGGTGGCGGCTCCGCCTCCGGCACCGCGAACGCGGGTGGCGGCGGTCACGGCGGCAACGGTTCGGCGGCAGGTGCGGGCGGCACCGGCGCTGCCGGTGGCAACGCCGAGATCTTCGCGTCCGGCGGCGGGGTCGCGGGTACCACCGCAGGCGGTACGGCGACCGGTGGTGCCGGTGGCGCGGCGACGGGCACGGGGACCGGTGGTGCGGGCGGCAAGGGCTATGTCCTCGGCCAGAACGGTGGCAAGGCCACCGCGATCGGTGACGGCGCGGTCGGCGGCGCCGGTGGTGCCGGCATCGACGGAGGCCAGGGCGGTGCCGGAGCCGAGGGCAAGGTGCACGCGAGTGGCGCCGGTGCCACCTCGACGGGCTCCGCCGAGGGCGGCGCGGGCGCGGGCGGCTCCGGTTCAGGTAGCCGGGGCGGCGACGGAGGTCGAGGCGACGTTCATGCCACTGCGGCCGGCAGTTCCGCGGCCGGCGCGGTCGAAGGCGGTGCCGGTGGCGAAGGAACCGACGGTGGTCACGGCGGAAACGGCGGCTATGCCGAGGTGTGGGCGAGCGGAGTCGGCAGTACCGCGAGTTCCGCCGCGGGCACCGTGACGAAGGGCGGCACCGGCGGGTCCGCGGAAGGCGCGGGCAGCATCGGCGGAAACGCCGCCGCCGGCCGCGTGTGGGCGGGAGGCGAGGGCTCGTCGGCGAGCGGTGTCGGGTTCGGCGGCAACGGTGGCGGCGCGAAGAGCGGCGGCCAGGGGGGCGCCGGAGCCAACGGCGGAGTGTTCGCTTTCACGAAGGACGGGGCCGCGAGCGGCAGCGGTACCGGCGGTAGCGGCGGCAACGCCGACGGCAAGAACGCCAAGGGCGGCGACGCCCACTCCAGCGGCGGTTCGATCCAGGTCGGCTACCTGAACAACAGCGGCGCCAACGCGGACACCGGCGGAACGGCGGACGGGATCGCCGTCGCGGGCGACGGCGGCGACGCGTACGGCGACAACAGCCAGGGCGGCGTCGGTGGCACGGCCGTGATCCTGGTCGGCTCGACCGTCTCCGGACGTGCGGTGACCGACGGATCCGCGAGCGGATACGTGAAAGGCGGACGAGGCGGCGACGCGTACGCCGGAGGGACGGGCGGCAATGGCAACACCGGTCAGATCTGGGCCGGTGTGTCCGGCGGAGACGCTTCCGGTACCGCGATCGGCGGAGACGGCGGGGACAGTGACGGGACGGCGGCCGGCGGCAACGGCGGCCGCGGGCTCGTGTCCACGCCCAGCAACAACCCGCAGGCCGGCGGCGTCGACAGCAAGTCCGAGGGCGTGGCCACGGGCGGCAACGGTGGCGACGGAGTCAGCGGTGTCGCCGGTGGCACCGGTGGCACCGGCCAGATCGTCGCGCGCAGCAAGAACGACGAGGTGACGGGAGCGACGGCGACGGCCGGGCACGGCACCACCGGCGCGAACGGCGGCAACGCCGAGGTCTCCACCCCGTTCGCGTCGACCGGGGGCAGCAAGGTCACCGGTAGCACCGCGGTCGCGGGCGTCAGCTCGGCGAATGCGGTCGGCGGCGCGGCGACGGTCTCGGCGTCGGGCGGTGGCTCCGTAGCGGGTACGACGGCGACCGGCGGCAACGCCGGCAACGGCGGTGCGGGCGGCGAAGCGACGGTGGCGGCCAGCGGTAGCGGCAGCATCGCCGGCAGCTCCGCGACAGGTGGCGACGGTGGCGGGTCCGCTTCCGCGGTCGGCGGCAAGGGCACGCTGACGGCAGGCAACGGTGCGTCGATCACCGGCACCCATGTGACGGGCGGCGACGCCGGAGCCGGTGGAGCCGGTGGAGCCGCGTCGGCGACCGCCGACAACGGAACGATCTCCCAGAGCACCGCGACCGGTGGCGACGGCGGCCGGACGAAGGCCGGCGGTGCGGCAACCCTTTCGGCGACCACGGGCGGGACCGTCACGCAGGGTACGGCACAGGGAGGCTCCGCCGGAGAGAGTCTTGACGGCGGTACCGAAGGCGCGGGCGGATCGGCGTCGTTGATCTCGGCCGGAACGGGCAGTACGACGCAGGGTACGGCGACCGGTGGCACCGGTGGCCTCGGCTCCGGTGCGTCCAGCATCGGCGGTGCCGGAGGTACCGGATCGCTGCAGTCGGCGTCCGGCGGCCACACCGGAGGCATCGCTCAGGGCGGAGCCGGTGGCGCGGGTCGTGACGGCGGTACCGGCGGCGCCGGCGCCGTTGGATGGGTCTTGACGTCCAACGGCGGTACGGCGACCGGTACTGGGGACGGTGCGGTCGGGGGCGACGGCGGTGACGGCGTCCGCGGCGGTACCGGCGGCAACGGCCAGAACGGATCGGTGACCGCCAACGGCGCGGGAACCACCGCGAGCGGGCAGTCGATCGGCGGATCAGGCGGTGACGGTTACGACGGCGGCAAGGGCGGGCTCGGCGGCGCGGCCGAGATCGTCACCCGCGGCACCGACAGCCGAGCCGAAGGCACCGCGACCGGCGGCGCGGGCGGCGACGCCTACGGTGTGTCGTCCACCGCGGTCTCCACAGTCAGCCAGGGCGGTACCGGCGGTGCGGCAGGAGTCTTCGCCGGAAACAACACCTACCAGCCCGACGGCGCGTACGCCCACGGTGACGCCGTCGGCGGAGCCGGCGGCGAAGCCCGGAACGGGGGTGCGGGCGGTGCCGGTGGTGCCGGCAGCATCCGTGCGTTCGTCGACGGAGGCGAGGCATCCGGCAGTGCCACCGGCGGTGACGGAGGAACCGCGAACGGTGGCAGCGTCGTGGCCGGGGCGACGACCAACCGGGCGACCGGCGGTCGTGGCGGCCAGGGACTCATTCAAGTCGGCTGGACGGATGTCTCCGGCAGCGCCCTGGGCGGTATCGGCGGCAAAGCCGCCGGCACGGCCGTCGGCGGCACCGGCGGAAACGGGATCGGCGACGGCAGCCGCGGGGGAAGCGGCGGCGAGGGCCATCTGCTGGTCGGCGCCAACAACGGGACGATCGCGGCACCGGTCCTGACCACCGGAGGCACGGCGACCGGCCACGGCTACGGCGGCGATGGCGGTGACGGCAAGAACGGTGGTCTCGGTGGTGGGGGCAACAACGGCCAGGTCTACGCGGGTGGGTCGAACACGACCGCCGACGGCACCGCGACCGGCGGTGACGGTGGCGTCGGCGACGCGGCCACCGGCGGCCAAGGCGGGTGGGGCGGCGTCTGGACCGCGCCCACCGCGACGAGCGGTTCGATCACGAATGGAACCGGGACCGGTGGGAACGGGAGTGACGGCGTTGCCGGCGTGACCGGCCGCAAGGGCGGTGAGGGACGTATCCGGATCCAGCCCGCCGGTGGCAGCGTCGTCGACAGCACCGCGAAGGGCGGTGACGCGGCGGGCGTCGTCGCAGACGGCAACCACGCATATATCCAGGCGTACGGCGGCGTCATCGAGGGAAGCGAGGCGATCGTCGGCGGGGCCACCGACACCGCGGCGGGCGGCGGAGCGCAGATCAACGCCTACACCGGGGCGACGGTGACCGACAGCGGAGCCTACGGCGGCGCGGCCGGTGAAGGTTCGGCCGGAGGCAAGGGTGGTACGGGCGGCAGCGCGACGATCACCGTCACCGGTTCGAGCGTGTCCGACTCCACCGCCACCGGTGGCGCCGGCGGCAGCGGGACGAACTCCGGCGTGGGTGGAAAGGGCGGAAACGCGTCGCTGACGGTCAATCCCGGCCAGACCGTCGACGGAGTGCATCCGGCGGGCGGGCTCGGCGGAAGCAAGAACGGCGTCGGCACCGGCACCGCCGGGACCAACGAGATCCGCACGATTCCGTAGCGGCCGTCATCGGTTCGACTTACCCTTCGTCCGGCGATGTGGTGGGTGGGCAGTCCGCGGTCAGTCCAGTTCGACGCCCGCCGCCCGGGCGTGCAGGGCGCGGATCTCGTCGATCAGCTCCGGCGCCGGCCCGGCGACGACGACACCCGGCGCGACGGCGCTGATCGGCAGCGGCGCCACCGGGGCGTCGTCCAGTCCCCACTCGCGGCGCCACTGCAACAACTGGATGGCGCCGGCGGCGTAGACGATCCGCCCGAGTCCGACCCACCCGTGCGCCGCCGCGCACATCGGGCAGTGTTCGCCGGAGGTGTAGACGACGGCGGCGCGCCGCTGATCCGCCGAAAGGTTCTCGGCGGCCCACCGGGCGATCGCGAACTCGGGATGGCGGGTGTTGTCGCCGCCGGAGACGTGGTTGAAGTCCTCGAAGAGCACGTCGCCGTCGAGCACGAGGAGAGACCCGAACGGTTCGTCGCCGACCTTCACCGCGTGCCGCGCGAGCGCGACGCAGCGGCGCAGGTGAGGGAGGTCGCCGGGCTCGGGTGTGCGCACGATCACACCTCGACCGTATCCCACCGCACGGGGTGCGTAGTGGGGCGTCGCGCCGACGAAAGCGACGTTCGGCGGATATTCTGGAAGCACCATGCATTCCTGGGTTCCGGCGCTTCTCGCTGTGCTCGCCGCGGCGATGATCGCGACGGGCACTGTGCTGCGCCAGCGTGCGTCCGCGCGCAACGGGTCCATCACCAAGGGCTGGTGGCTGGGTGCGGTGGTCGCGATCGTCGGCTTCGGTTTCCAGGCGTGGGCGCTCGGTCTCGGATCCATCCTGCTGGTTCAGCCGCTCGTGGTGCTCGCGGTGCTGTTCGCGCTGCCGCTGGAGGCGCGCGTCGATCACCGGAAGCCGTCACGGATGGACTGGGTGTGGGGCGGTGTCCTGGTCGCGGCCGTGGTGTTGTTCCTGGTCATCGCGCGTCCGCACCCTTCCGACCGTCGCGCGGCGCCGACGCTGCTCGCCGTCACGGTGACGGTGCTGGTGATGGTGCTGATCGCGCTGGTGATCCTGGCCGAGCGCTGCCACAACGCTCACCACCGTGCACTGTGCTACGGCATCACGGCGGGCGCCCTGTTCGGTGTCGCGGCGCTGCTGATCAAATCGGTGGCACTGCACGTGATCGCGTCGCCGACGGAGGTGTTCCGGCACCCCGACCTGTATCTGCTGGTGGTCGTGGCCGCGCTGGCCGTCGTCGCGCAGCAGCGGGCCTTCGGCGCCGGCGACATCCAGACGTCGTTCCCGGCGATGAACGTGATGGAACCGGCCGTCTCGATGGCCCTCGGGGTGATCCTGCTCGGTGAGAACCTCAAGGTCGGGATCGGCACCGTGACGCTGCTGATCCTTATTCTGCTGGTGGCGGCGGTGGCCGTCGTCAAACTGGCTCAGCACGCGGCGATCCGCGGCGATGCCGGATCGCACGACGACCGGAGTCGTCGCGGCGTGGGTGTGACGGCCGAATCGGCCGCGGAGTCGTAGGTACGACGCGCCGGGACTCAGCCCTCGGCGATGACGTCCTTGAGGCGCTCGGCCCAGCCCTCGGCGGCCGCGGTCGGCTTCTCGGTGGAGCTGGCGTCGTGGCGGTAGTGCTCGCCGACCTCGGTGGCGCCGAGCTTGGTCAGCATCTCGGCCATGATCTCGCCGCCGCGGTTGAAGGTGTCGTCGTACACGGAGTCGCCCATGCCGAACACGGCGAAGCGCAGGCCCGACAGGTCCGGCTTCACGTCGTCGAGCTCATCGGCGAACGGCAGTGCACCGGAGGGGAGTTCGCCCTCGCCGTAGGTGGAGCAGACCACGACCAGGAAGTCGTCGGTGTCCAGATCCTCGGCGGCGTAGTCGGTCATGTCGTAGATCGACGGATCGAAGTCAGCGGCCAGAACGTCGGCGATCGCATCGGCGACCAGCTCGCCGGTGCCGGTCTCGGTACCGTAAAGAATGACTGCTGCCATGATCGGTGACTCTCCTACCTTGGGGAATGACGAAAGTACGGTAGCGTAACCCGTTCGATCGCGTCCAATCCCACGCCGGGACTTTGGGCCCCGGACGATCCGGCTTCCGGGGACGGCGACGGGGCCGGGCACCTGCGGGAACGTCGCTCCGGCCGGCGGCCCCCGTGTCGCGGAAATCACCCCTGCCGGGGGATGTGCCGGGCGGGCCGGGTGATCGTCGGCGTCGACAGTTTCGCGGTGTCGTGTTTGTCGCCGTGACCATGGCGTTTGTCCCCTGTTGACCAGCGGCCCGAACTGTGGTGCGGTTGCTTGCGGCCGCACGCTGTGAGGCGGCCCGGTAAGAGATTGAGGAGGTCCCACATGGATTGGGGCAACTGGTGGAATGTTCTCTGGTACACGATCGTGGTCTTCGCGTTCATCGCGTACCTGATCGTCCTGTTCATGGTCCTGACGGATCTGTTCCGTGACCGTAAGCTCGCCACCGGCTGGAAGTGTGTCTGGATCTTCTTCCTGGTGGTCTTCCCGTATCTGACGGCGTTCGTGTACATCATCGCGCGCGGCCCCGGTATGGCTGAGCGCTCGGCGGCCGCGCAGCACGCGGCCGACGCGCAGGCCCGCGAGTACATCCGCGACGCTGCGGGCACCGCGACCCCGGCCGATCAGATCGCGACGGCCAAGGCGCTGCTCGACGCCGGCACCATCACCGAGGACGAGTTCGCGGCCATCAAGGCCAAGGCTCTGGCCTGATCCTCAGCGGTACGACGCCCGGTGGCCCCTCGTGGGTCACCGGGCGTCGTGCATCCGGCGGTCGATCGCGTGGCGAGCGGTTCCGTCGGGCCGGCGCTACCGGCGAGTTGCACCGGCGCCTCGCTCTGTGATCTAGTGACGCGGTTGTCCGATATGTGACACGTCGCACTGCCAGATTCTGAGGGGTCTGTTCATGGTTTCCGTTTCTTCGGTATCGCCGAGAGCTCGTGCTCTGCGGCTCGGAGCCGTCGCCGCGACGGCGTCGGTCGTTCTCGGCGCCGGAATGGTCGCGGCCCCCGCTCCGCAGGCGAACGCGAAGAGCGTCGCGGGAATCGAGGTGCCCAGCCCGTCCTCGCTCAATCCGGCGACGATGCTGGGAAAGGTCGTCGGTGGGCTGGTCAACAACTCGGCGGCCCAAGACGTCGCGGCGCAGTGGCGCACCGAGGTCTGCGCATCGGGCGGCACGAGCAAACAGGGCATGGCCGACTGCTCGCAGTCCACGGGAACCGGCGTCGCGATGGTGATTCCCGGTTCGATCGGTCAAGCCCCAAGTAGTGGTGTAACTCGTTGTTGATCCTTCGGTGGTGGTCAGGCTGGTATTTGCATCAGGTCATCGGTGGTCACCTCCGTCGTCGAGTCGGTGTTTGTGTCGGTGGTCAGGGTCA
>NZ_JBPSDN010000034.1:0-48273 GCF_052036135.1 Gordonia marina | reverse complement strand
CTGCACCCGGATCGCCCAACGCATCCTCGCCATGACCGCAGCGATCTGGCACAACGACACCATCGCCGCCAAAATCCGCCGATCACTCACCGCCTACGACCACTAACCCCAGGAATCACTCATCTAGCTGGTTGAGCCGCCCGAGCCCCGCTAGCTGGTTGAACCGCCCGAGCCCCGCTAGCTGGTTGAACCGCCCGAGCCCCGCTAGCTGGTTGAACCGCCCGAGCCCCGTCAGCTGGTTGAGCCGCCCGAGCCCTGTCAGCTGGTTGAGCCGTTCGAGCCCTGTTAGCTGGTTGAGCCGTTCGAGCCCGCTAGGGCGAGAACGAGTCGAAACCACAACCCAGACACGCGCCACAAAACCAGCATTGACCTGCAATAACAACCCGGCGCGACACGCCCAGAAACCCGCAAGAACTGCCCTCATCGAACACTTGCGCGAATGCGTCGGGGCGAGCTATCCTGAAAGAGATATAGAACACAGCAGCGATCAGCAAGTGATCAACAACCTCGGGGGAGGTGACCGGCATGGAACGACTCCTCGTCTCCACCTGGCCCGACGCCGACCTGACCGGCGTCGGCATCTGCGCCGAAGGCACCGCCACCGAACACGGCGGCACCCTGGTCGACCTGGCGCGCGGGCTGAACGCCTGCCGCAACGGGATCGCGTTCCTGGACTGGCGGCAACTGGAGTTCGCCCTCGCCGTGTACCAACGGGTGCGAACCGCCGTCGGCGAATCCCAGCTGGCGGCCGTCGAGCGCAGCGTTCTCGACGTGTATGCCCAGACTGCCCTGCAGCTGCAGTTCGCCCTCGAATCCACCCGGTACTTCGCCGAAATGCTCCTCGACGACGCGTTCGCCGCCCGCGACCGCCTCCCGCTCTGCGCGTCGCTGTTGCGGACCGGGCGGATCGACCGCCGCCGATTCCACAAGATCGTGGTCGCGACCGATCTGATCCTCGACCCACTCAAGCTGGCGCTGGTGGACGCGTCGATCCACGCTGAGATCACCGCACTCGGCGCCGGAACCGCCCTGCCGGAGAAACAGGTCGTCGACCTCGCCGCCCGCCACGTCGCCGAAATCGACCCCGACGCGGTCCGGCGTGCCCGCGACGACGCCAAAGCCGGCCGGTGCGTGCGGACCCGGGTGCTGGAGCACGGGATGGCACAGATGACGGTCACCGCGACCGCCGAAGACATCCGCATCGCCGACCGCTGGCTCGATGCCCAGGTCGCCGGCCTGTGCCCGCACGATCCGCGAACGAAAGCCGCGGCGCGCGCGGATGCGGCAATCGCCGGCCTCCACGGCGTCCCCTTCGCCTGTTTGTGCGCCCGCGCCGACTGCACGGCGCAGATCAGTCCCGAGGAACTGGCGGGCCGGGCGGCACGGGTGATCGTGCACGTTCTGTGCCAGGCCGCCACCCTGGACGGCAGCAGCCAGAAATGCGGAGTGATGGACGGACACGGCCCGGTCTCGGCCGCCCACGTCCGCGAACTCGCCGCCCGCCCGGACGCGAAGGTCCGCCTCCACGACCTGAACCAACTCCTCGACACCGGCCCCGAGACAGCAGCCGAGGCCGAGTCGAAACCCGCCCCGCGCCTCCGCGCCAACCCCACAGAACCAGCAGCCGACGTTCCGGCCACTTCGCCGGTTGAGCCGGTTGAGGCGCCAGCCGAGGCCGAGTCGAAACCCGCCCCGCGCCACCGCGCCAACCCCACAGAACCAGCAGCCGACGTTCCGGCCACTTCGCCGGTTGAGCCGGTCGAGGCGCCAGCCGAGGCCGAGTCGAAACCCGGCGCACACCACCGCGCCAACCCTGACGGCCCGGACCCCGACCGGGATGGACAGCATCGACCGCCCGGGCCGCCACCGGAATGGCTCGACGACTGGGACACCGCCCTAACCGCACTATCGGCGGAATACGCTGCGCGAGAAGCGGACCCGAGCCAGCAGCCGGAAACGACGGCCGAGCAGCCGCCGCCGTCGATCGTCAACACCGCTCAGCCCGGCGACCCCTACCGCCCGACGGCCCTGACCGACCTGACCGTCCGGTTCCTCTGGCACACCTGCGTGACCCCCGGCTGCGGGCGGCCCGCCTACTCGTGCGATCTCGATCACTGTGCCGAATTCGACCACACCTGCCCGGCATCGGGCGGCCCCACCTGCCTGTGCAACCTGTTCCCCCGCTGCCGCCTGCATCACCTGCAGAAGACGTTCCTCGACGGATTCATCGACGACCTGTGGATCGACCAGAACGGCCACTACCGATCGACCACCACCCTGCCCGGCGGCCTCACCACCGACACCGTCGCCCCCAACCAGTGGCTCATCCCGCAACTGGCCTTCTGGCACTGCCGACACCCCCGGCACGCGGGGACAGCGACTCCCTCAGACGGCCCAGCCCCCGAGCGCTCCATGGCCCGCACGGAGGCCAAGCACGCCCGCCGCCGCGCCGAACGCGCCCGCAACCGCCGAAACCGGCAAGCCACCGAGTCCGCCGCCGCACAGGCCGAAGCCGACGAACAGGTCCGCAACGAGGCCGGGCAAGCGTGGCTCGACTCCCTCGGGGACCCGCCCTTCTAACCCACCCCGGCCCGGCGCCGGATACACTGAGCCGGCCGTACTCGACCGACGCTAAGGACGCCCACCGTGGAGTTGACGCCCGGAACCGCCTTTGCCGGGTACACCGTCATCTCCCTCCTCGGTCGCGGCGGCATGGGACACGTGTACCTCGTGGAGAATCCCGCGCTCGGCCGGCGCGAGGCCCTGAAGGTGGTGACCGCGGGCGCCTCACCCGACTTCGCCGAACGCTTCGCCCGCGAAGCCAGAATCGCCGCCGGCCTGCACCACCCGTCGATCATCACCGTCTACGCCTACGGCGTCACCGGCGGCGTCCCCTGGTTCACGATGCGTCACCTCGACGGGAACGACCTGAACGGCGCCCGCCTGCCCGACACCGAGATCCTCACCGTCGCCCAGCACGCGGCGGCCGCCCTCGACTACGCCCACGATCACGGCGTGATCCACCGGGACATCAAGCCCGCCAACATCTTCCTGACCCGCGACACCCGCGGCCAGATCGAGACGGCCACCGTCCTCGACTTCGGCATCGCCCGCCCGAACGATGCGGATGGCCTCACCGGCACCGGCATGTTCATCGGCACCCTCAAATACAGCGCACCCGAAGCGATCGACGGCCGCGAACCCACTGCCGCCGCCGACCAGTACTCCCTCGCCTGCACCCTCTACGAACTGTTCACCGGTGCACCGCCGTTCACCGGACCCACGCCGATCGCCCTGATGCGCGCCCACGCCGACAAGCCGGTGCCGCCGATCAGCAGCCGCCGCCCCGATCTGGCCCGTCTCGACCCGGTCTTCGGTCGTGCCCTCGCCAAGGACGCCGCCGAGCGTTATCCCGACTGCCGCACCTTCGCCACCGCGCTCGGCGCCGCCGCATCCTCACCGACGATGGCGCCCACGCTCGAGCCACCGGTCACGGCGGCCACTCCGGCAACGGCAGCACCGACGGTCCGGCATCCCTCCGCCCCGGCGCCCCACCCCCCTTCCTCGAGCCGCGGGCGCGGGCCGCTGATCGCCGGAATCGTCGCCATCGTCGTCCTCGCGCTGATCGCCGCGGGGGTCGCCGGGTACTTCCTCGTGCGAGGCTCCCGCGCCGCGGATCCACGCGTATCGATGATCAGCACCGATCAGGGGCGGACCTGCGCGATCCGCGGTGGCGAGGTCTATTGCTGGGGCGGGGGCAGCCGGACGCCCGCCCGGATCGGCACGCTGAACGGCGCCACCGCGGTATCCGTATCCGGCGGCACGGCGTGCGCGGTCGACCACGGAAAGGCCTACTGCTGGGGCGGCGGCACCGGCACGACCACCCCGAGCGCCGAGCCTGCCCCGGTACCGGGCCTGCCCGGCCACGTCACCGCGATCAGCACCGACGGTTCCACCACCTGCGCTATCGCCGATGCAGGTCTCTACTGCTGGGGCGGCAACACCCGCGGCCAGCTCGGCGACGGCACCACGGCGGCCCGATCGACTCCCGCGCGCGTCGCCGGCCTGAGTCGCGTCACCGACGTCTCCGTAGAGGGAGCATCCGAGGACGGTTCGACGGTCTGCGCGATCGCAAACGGTGCACCGTACTGCTGGGGTGACAACCTCGCAGGCCAAGTCGGCGACGGAACCACGGAGAACCGGCCGCGCCCGGTCCACGTGAAAGACCTCCCGACCGCACAGGCGATTCGGACCGGCTGGGGTACCACCTGTGCGATCTCGGCCAAGCGGCTCTACTGCTGGGGGACCAGTCTGAACACCGACACCCGGCGGCCGAGCACTCCCGGTGTGAACAGCGCCCTCAACGGTGATGTCACGGCGATCGGCGTCTCGTCCAGGGTGTGCGCTGTCGCCGGAGACGACGTCTTCTGCTGGGGCACGGGCAGGTATTCGCGCCCACCCGCGCGGGTGAACGGAGCCCCGAACGGCGTGACGTCTCTGAGCGTCGGCGCCGTCAACGGACTCATGACCGCCTGCGTCATCTCCGACGGCGCCGCCTGGTGCTGGGGCAGTAACGTGTTCGGCGACGTCGGGGACGGCACGAACCACCCCGCCGACACCCCCGTGGAGGTCGGCTTCCCCGCTTGATCCCCTCGCGGCCACACCGGGAGACGGGTCTCCGTCACCCGCGGCACGAATCCCCAGGCCAGTTACCCTGAACAGGTGCCCGATGATCCACTGAGCCCCGAGCGAGTCGCCGACCTGATCGGCGAGCGCGGGGCGCACATCCCGACGTCGTCGTCCGTGCACGACGCGCTGCCCGACACGCTGCTGCGCCGCATCAAGCAGTACAGCGGGCGGCTGGCGACCGAGGCCGTGCACTCCATGTCCGACCAGCTCCCCTACTTCGGTGACCTCGACGCCGCCCAGCGCGCCAGCGTCCAGCTGGTCGTGCAGACCGCGGTGGTCAACTTCGTCGAGTGGATCTCCGACCCCGAGGGCAACGTCAAGTTCACCGTGCAGGCGTTCCAGGTGGTCCCGCAGGACCTGGCGCGGCGCGTCACGCTGCTGCAGACCGTCGAGATGGTCCGCGTCGCCATGGAGTTCTTCGAGAAGTGGCTGCCCCTGCTGGCCCGGAACGACGCGCAGCTGCGTGCGCTCACCGAATCGGTGCTGCGCTACGGCCGCGAGATCGGTTTCGCCGCGGCCGCCATCTACGCCTCCGCCGCGGAGTCGCGCGGCGCCTGGGACTCCCGTCTCGAAGCGCTGGTGGTCGACGGCGTGGTCCGCGGCGACACCGGTCCGGAGATGGTCTCCCGGGCCGCCGCCCTCAGCTGGGACGCGTCCGCCCCCGCCACGGTTCTCGTCGGATCGCCGCCCCCGGAACAGAACGTGTCGGTGCCGCTCGCCATCCACAACACCGCCAAGCGGTACGACCGCGCCGCCCTCTCGGTGGTGCAGGGGCGGCGCCTCGTCGCGATCGTGTCCGGTGCGCTGACGCCCACCGACCGGTTCCTCTCCGATCTCCTCGATCATTTCGCCGACGCCCCCGTCGTCGTCGGGCCGACGATGCCGAACCTGGCGAGCGCGCACATCAGCGCCACCGAGGCGATCGCCGGGATCGAGGCCGTCGTCGGCTGGCCGGGCGCTCCGCGGCCCGCGTTCAGTTCCGATCTGCTCCCGGAACGAGCCCTCAACGGCGACCGCAGCGCGGTCCGCACGCTGACCGACGGGCTCGTGCTGCCGGTGGACGACGCGGGCACTCTGTCGGAGACTCTGGACGCCTATCTGGACGCCGGATGCTCGATCGAGCAGTGCGCCCGCGCGTTGTACGTTCATCCCAATACGGTCCGCTATCGCTTGAAAAAGATCGCGGATGCGACCGGACGTGATCCAAGTAACCCGCGTGACGCCTACGTCTTGCGTGTCGCGGCCACCGTCGGCCGATTGACACGATTCGGCCAAGAATCACCCTCAGTAACCCCGTGAGTCACAGTCGTTGCAGACCTTGTCCCCCATTTGTGCAGGCAGAGGCGATTTGGCAACGATTCGGTAACGGATCTCGGCGCGGCAACGATGGGGGCAACGCCCGGGGGTCACCCAACGCCCATTTGTAGGAACCCTACAAAATCTGGCCGAAAGGTTCAGACGGCTCAACACCCCGCGGAGGGCCTCCGACGGTGTTCTCTGATCACGTGCTTTCGTTGCTTGCGCCCGGACAGGGTTCACAGAAGCCCGGCATGTTGACCGAGTGGTTGACCGAGCCCGGGGCCACCGAACGCGTGACCGCCTGGTCCGACGCGATCGGCCTGGACCTCGTGACGCTCGGCACCACGGCCACGGCCGAGGAGATCACCGATACCGCGGTGACCCAGCCGCTTGTCGTCGCCGCCTCATTGCTCTCGTACGACCGCCTGCGCGGCGTGTACGGCGATCTGCCCGCCGACACCCTCGTCGCCGGGCACTCGGTCGGCGAACTGGCCGCCGCCGCGATCGCCGGCGTCATCTCCGACGACGACGCCGTCCGCCTGGCCGCCATCCGCGGAGCCGAGATGGCCAAGGCCTGCGCGCTGATCCCGACCACCATGGCCGCCGTCCTCGGCGGCGACGAGGCCGCCGTCCTCGAGCGCCTCGACGAGTACGAGCTGATCCCGGCCAACCGCAACGCCGTCGGCCAGATCGTGGCCGCGGGTGCTGTCGAAGCCATCGACAAGCTCGTCGACAACGCCCCCGACAAGGCCCGGGTCCGCCGGATCCCGGTCGCGGGCGCGTTCCACACCCACTTCATGGCCCCCGCACAGGAGGCCGTCGCCGCCGCGGCCGCGCGGATCACGCCCAGCGACCCGACGCTGGCCCTGCTGTCCAACGCGGACGGCCGGCCGGTCACCTCGGGCGCCGAGGCCCTCGCCCGGCTCGTCTCCCAGGTCACCAGCCCGGTGCGCTGGGACCTCTGCTCGGCCACCATGCGTGACGCGGGCGTCGCCGCCATCATCGAACTCGCTCCCGGCGGAACGCTCGCCGGTATCGCCAAGCGCGAGCTCAAGGGCGTGCCCACGCGCGCCGTCAAGGTCCCCGCCGATCTGGAGGACCTCCCAGGACTTGGATAGCGGTCGGTAACCCGACCCTCCGGAGAGCCGCAACCCCGCGGCTCCGTCCAACGCGGCCCACCGGCCGCATCCGGACAGCAAGACACGTCACAACTACGAAGGAGACCCCCGTGGCCGCCACTCAGGAACAGCTCATCGCCGGCATCGCCGAGATCATCGAAGAGGTTACCGGCATCGAGCCGTCGGAAGTCACCGTCGAGAAGTCGTTCGTCGACGACCTGGACATCGACTCGCTGTCGATGGTCGAGATCGCCGTGCAGGTCGAGGACAAGTACGGCATCAAGGTCCCGGACGAGGACCTGGCCAGCCTGCGCACCGTCGGCGACACCATCGCCTACATCCAGAAGCTCGAGGCCGAGAACCCCGAGGCCGCCGCCGCCATCGCGGCCCAGATCGAGGCCGAAAAGGCCTGATATGACCGAGCTGCGTGACTTCTCCACCCGCGGTGGAGATTTCCCCAGTGTGGTCGTGACCTCCATGGTCGCCACCACCTCCCTGGGCGTCGATCTCGACTCGACCTGGGAGAAGCTCGTGGCCGGTGAGTCCGGCATCCGGGAACTGACCGACGACTTCGTCACCCAGTACGGCGAACTGCCGTGCCGCATCGGCGGACGCCTCATCGAGGATCCGGCCAATGAGGTCAGCCGGGTCGAGGCGCGCCGGATGGCGTACGTCGAGCGGATCTCCCACGTGATGAGCAAGCGCCTCTGGGCGCAGGCCGGCGAGCCCGAGGTGGACCCGGAGCGCCTGGCTGTCGTGATCGGCATCGGACAGGGTGGCGGCGACGCCATGGTCGACGCCGTCAAGGCGATCGAGACCTCCGGCAACTACCGCAAGGTGTCGCCGCTGGCCGTCTCGATGGCCATGCCGAACGGCCCGGCCGCCGTGGCCGGCCTCAACGTGGGCGCACGCGCCGGCGTCATCACCCCGGTCTCGGCGTGTTCGTCGGGCGCCGAGGCGATCGCGCACGCGTGGCGGCACATCGTCATGGGTGACGCCGACATGGTGGTCACCGGTGGCGTGGAAGGCCACATCGACGCCATCCCGATCGCGGCGTTCTCGATGATGCGCGCCATGAGCACCCGCAACGACGATCCGGCGGCGGCCTCCCGGCCGTTCGACAAGGATCGCGACGGCTTCGTCTTCGGCGAGGCCGCGGCGATGATGATCCTCGAGCGCGAGGATCACGCCAAGGCGCGCGGTGCGCACATCCACGCACGTGTGATGGGCGCGGGCATCACGTCCGACGGCTTCCACCTGGTGGCCCCGGATCCCAGCGGTCAGGGCAACACGCGGGCGATGCTCCGCGCGATGCAGACCGCGGGCCTCGCCAAGTCGGACATCGCGCACGTGAACGCGCACGCGACGTCGACCCCGATCGGCGACACCGCCGAGGCACTGGGCATCCAGGCGGCCGTGGGCAACCACGCGGCCATCTACGCGCCCAAGTCGGCCCTGGGTCACTCGATCGGTGCCGTCGGCGCCCTCGAGGCGATCCTGACGATCAAGGCCGTCGAGGACGGCGTGATCCCGCCGACGCTCAACCTGGAGAACCTCGACCCCGAGTGCGGCGACATCGACGTCGTGCACGGTGAGGCTCGCCGCGGGCAGATCGACTACGCGCTGAGCAACTCGTTCGGTTTCGGCGGCCACAACGTGGCGCTCGCCTTCGGGCGCGCCTGAGCCACCGCAGCACCCTCGCCGCCCGTCTCCACTCGGAGGCGGGCGGCGAGTCGTCTGTCGCGGCGTTTCGACACAGAACTCCGCTAACGCTCCGTTCTCGCTCAACGAGCTGCCATAGGCCGTCCCGATCTTCGCTTCAGCTGAGTTCTTGCGCTTCCGGGCTGCTACGGAGGGCCGCGCCCGTCTCTCTTCACACCGATTCCGTGCCGAGCGACGCCAACTCTCCGCCACTGGCCGAACGTCGCCGACTTCGCATAGCCGGCTGAGCCACGCCGAGCCCGCCAGGGCGAGGCGTGTGTCGAAACCACACCTCCAATGCCATCGCAACTTGAGGCACTTTTGTCCCACTAGTCACTCGACTACCATCTCGCCATGACACACCCGACGCACGACACGCCGACAATCCCGATGAACTACTGGCGCAACACACGTCACTCAAGGCATACTTTGTAGCAACAGTGTGCTATCCGGACGACAAGGCGTTGGGGAAGACGTTCCTCGTCGAACCGGAGGTGATGACAAGTGCGCAACTTGAACCAGTTTGCGGACCTGACGAGCGGTGTGGTCTACGTCCACGCCGCACCCGTCGCGCTGTGCCCGCATGTGGAGTGGGCTCTGGCGTCGACGCTGAACGCCCGCGCGGACCTGAAGTGGTCCGCGCAGGACGCCGAACCCGGCCGCATGCGTGCGACCGTGGACTGGGTGGGCCCGGTCGGCACCGGTGCCCGCCTGACCAACGCGCTGCGCGAATGGTCCGGTCTCCTCTTCGAGGTGACCGAGAACCCGAGCGAGGGCGTCGACGGTGAGCGCTTCGCGTACGTGCCCGGCCTCGGCCTGTGGCGCGGGTCGACCAGCGCCAACGGCGACGTGATCCTCGGCGAGCTGCAGCTGCGCGCGATGATCGACGCCCAGCCCGACAGCTTCGGCCTGGCCGGCGAGCTGGAAGCCGCGCTGGGTACCGCCTGGGACGAGGCGCTGGAGTCGTACCGGATGGGCGGCGTCGGCGCCGAGGTCACCTGGCTGCGCCAGCGCGTCGGCTGACCCGGGCCCCGGCCGGACCGGAGGCCCGGCGAGGGCGGGATCAGCGCGTCGGCAGTCCGCCCTTGTGCTTGCGCTCGGGGTCCACGGGAAGCCCGGCCCGGCGCTCGGTCTCATCCTGTTCCCGGGCCTTGCGCTCGGCGTGGATGATGTGCAGCGCCCGCGCGATCACCGACTCGATCGTGAGGACCACGCCGCAGACGATCGCCAGCGAACCGGGCACCAGGACCAGCAGGTCGTCGATCTGCTCCCACGCCTTCGGGCTCCACAGCGCCACCCAGGTCAGCAGCAGGGCGATCACCGTCGAGATCTCCCCGATGAAGTTGACCACCACGAAGGCGATCGCCACCTTCCGGTGACGCCGCACGGCCTTGCTGGAGAACTGGAAGTTCGCGGCGAACGCGAGCAGCAGCACCGCGAACAGCGACAGCAGAATGCCGAAATCGTCGGGGGTCAGGTCACGCATCGGCTCTCCCTCGTGTGTGCGGACGGCGCGCCGCTGGGCCGGTCCGGCGACCGGCCCAGCGCGACCTTAACCGACCGGACCGGTCACCCGAAGCGCCTCCCCCGGACTCGCTCAGCGGGCCAGCGGATACCGCAGGCGGGCGACGGCGACGTCGTTCCAGATCTCCGCGGAGATCTCCGACGAGCGCACCGGCACCACCGTGCCGCCGCTGCCGAGCACGACGACCGCGAGCCTGCTCATCAGGTCGTAGCCGTCGTCGGCGTAGACGACCTCTCCGGTGACCCCGTCCAGTCGGCCGAGGGTGTCGACGGTGAAGTCGTACACGAGGGTGTCGACGGCACCGGCGACCGCGGCGCGCCCGATGTCGGCCAGATCGGTCGCCACCAGCCCCTTGCCCAGGCCGTCGGCGATGGTGTTCACCGTCGCCGTGGCCCGGCGCGCGTTGATCTCCGCCAGACCGGCCCGGATCGCCGCGTCGACCTGGTCCGGACGCAACTCGTCCGGGTTGCCCGGAACCACGACCACCTCGCGGCGCCCGCCGTAGTACTCGCGGAACATCCCCTCCAGCGGGTCGGTCGCGAACAGGAAGAGCGGGCGCTCGCCGCTCGGATCGGCGTGGGTGAGCACGGACTCGACCTTGGCCACCACGCGCTTGACGTAGGCCTCGAGGGTCTGGGTGCGGTCGTCGCCGTGCGCCCGGGCGTCGCCGAAGTCGGCGACCTTGAGCTCGTGCGCCTCGGTGGTGCCCGACGCCGCCCACAGGTGCCACTCGTTGGCCGACAGCGTCACCGCGTACGCGCGCTGCGGGTTGGCGACCGATCGCACGATCTGTCCCAGATCCCAGTACTTGCCCACCTGCAGCTGCTGCTCGAGATGATTCGGCAGCACGAAGATCTCGGCGCCGTCGGCGGTGGCGAAGATCGCGAGCGACTGCGACAGCACGTCCCAGCAGTCGTCGTTCAGGATCCACTCGGTGATCGCGTGAAACGATTCCTGAATCGCATTATCGGCACCGCGCTCGCGGAGGGTCCGGATCGCCTGATCCATCGAGCTCTTCACGGTGGTGCGGGCCACCTCGTACTCGGCGGCGGTGGCGGGCAGGTACACGGTGATCGCGTCCTGCCTCGGCTCCCCCATCTCGAGCAGTTCGGCGGTGGTCGGGAATTCGTAACGTGCCACGAGACGTGCCTCCTAGTGCGGTGACCAGCGAGCACCGTTCAGCCCGCTGAGCTGCCATTTCCGGCCCCGCGGGCCGATCCTGACCGCATCCTCAGAGTACCGCCGGGTCAAGCGGACAAATCGGCCAGGATGCCCTCATTGGTCTCGCTCCACAGCGGCTTGGCCCACGGGCCGAAGGGCCGGTCGGTCAGCACCACCGCGGCCGCGTTCCGCACCGGATCGACCCACAGGAAGGTCCCCGCCTGGCCGAAGTGCCCGAAGGTATCCGGAGAGTGCGACGGGGCCGTCCAGTGCGGATTCTTCGTCCCCTTGAGTTCGGGGCCCAGCCCCCAGTCGTTCGGCCGGAACTTCCCGTAACCGGGCGTGAAGCCGTCGATCCCCGGGAACCACACCTCGCGGGCGCGGTCCGCGGTCCGCGGTGACAGCAGCCGGGGAGTCAGCAGATCCGCGGCGAAGCGGGTCAGATCGGCCACGGACGACGACGCCCCGTGCCCGGCCGACCCGGTCAGGGACGTCCGGGTCATCCCGAGTGGCTCGCACACGGCCTCGCGCAGGTAGTCGCCGAACGCGATGCCGGTCGCGTCCTCGACGGTCTCGGCCAGCACCTCGTAGCCGGCGGACGAGTAGATCCGCTGTGTCCCCGGCTCGGCCACGGCGTCCCGCCGGTCGAATGCAAGCCCGGACGCGTGCGACAGCAGATGGGCGACGGTCGCGCCCGGCGGCCCGGCGGGGGTGTCCAGGTCCAGCGCACCCTCCTCGACGGCGACCAGAACCGCTTGCGCGACAAGCAGTTTGGTCACCGACGCCAGCGCGAACACGCGATCGGCGTCACCGTAGGCGGCGACCTCCCGGCCGAGTGCGATCACCGCCGCCGCGACGTGGTCGACGGGCCAGTCGGCGAGTTGCTGCAGAGCCTCCACGCTGCGCACCCTACCCGCGGCGGGTGTCAGCGGGTGCTGGTCGCGGGAGTCCGGGTCGTCGCGCGGGGCGTCGTGGTGGCCGGGGCGGCGGGCGCCACCGTCGATCCGGCGGGCGCTTCGAAGGACTCGACCGTCTCCTCCGGATGTTCCTTGACGAGCTCCGGATCGTCGACGGTGCCCTTCACCACATCCGCCGGCAGGTCCTTGACGTCGCCGTCGAGAATCGCGTTCACCCGCTCCGGCGGGACATCGCAGCGGTTGAGCGCTTCACCCACCCACCGCGTGGTGAGTTGATCGATCCCGGCCGCGTGGGCGTCCTGGACGGTGCCGGAGACGAGGTTCTCCGGCTTGATCTGGCCGGTGACCAGGGCGGCCTCCTTGCAGACGTGGAAGACGGTGCCGCCCTTGGACGAGTACCAGACCTCGTTCTTGTCGGTCAGCTGCTCCACGATGTTGATCTCGGCCGAGTACTGCTCCTTCGACGGCGCATCCTTGTCGTAGGAGAACACGCCGACGATGATCGCCACCGCGATCGCGACCGCGCCGAGGATGCCCTTCTGCTTCCCGTCCATGTTCTTGTCGAGGAAGATCAGGACGATCAGCGGCAAGAACGCCAGCACCGTCATGATGACGCCGAGCTGGTTCTGGATGAAGAACCTGGTCTTGTCCTTCTCCGAGGCCGGGTCGTAGCGGTTGGCCTTCTTCCACAGGAGCGAGCCGCCGAGGGTGAGCGCACCGATCGCGACGATCAGGCCGATGATCAGCCAGGTGTTGACCGGCTTGTCCGGAAGCAGCGCCCAGACGATGGTGAAGATCTCCAGCCCGATCGCGGCCAGCCACAGCACCATCGCGACGATGCGCAGTTTCAGCGCGGTCGACTTGGCCTCCGGCGAGGCCTCGAAGCCGCCGCCCCCGGTCGTCTTGTTCTGCTTGGCGATGTCCGCGCCCCGCTGGGCGCGTGATCGGGTGGGCTTCTTCTCTTCGGCCATCTCTTCCTCCAGGTCGGTGGTCGCCGATCAGCGTAATGCCCGCGAAATCCACCCCTCGACCCGCACTTCGCGAAAGCCCCGGAACACCGCCCGGCCGCGCCGCCGGAGGCTTCGACGAACTCAGCCGGCGGGGCGGGGGCTTCGACGAGCTCAGCCGGCAATGGAGCTCAGCCGACGCGATCGGCGTCGGTGTACCTGATCACGCCGCGGATGTTGCGCCCCTCCAGCATGTCCGCGTACCCGTCGTTGATCTGGTCGAGCGTGTACTGACGGGTGATCATGTCCTCGATGTTGAGCTTGCCCATCCGGTACATCGACAGCAGGTTCGGGATGTCGAGCTTGGGGTTGGCGCCGCCGAAGATCGAGCCCTGCAGGTTCTTCTGCAGCAGGGTCAGCATGGACAGGTTCAGCGTCACCTGGTTCTCGGCCATGTTGCCCATGCCGGTCAGCACACAGGTGCCGTTCTTGGCGGTGATGCTCATCCAGGTGTCGACGTCGGACCCGTGCACCTCGCCGACCGTCACGATCACCTTCTTGCACATCCGCCAGCCGGTGGCCTCGCCGATCGCCCCCATCGCCTCCTCGACCGACGCGAACGCGGCGGTCGCCCCGAATTTGAGGGCCTGCTCGCGCTTCCACTCCACCGGATCGATGGCGAACACGTTGCGTGCCCCCGCGATCACCGCGCCCTGCAGCGCGGCGGTGCCGACGCCGCCGACACCGACGATGGCGACGTCCTCCCCCGGCCGCACGTCGCCGCTGCGCGTCGAGCTGCCGTAGCCGGTCGGGATGCCGCAGCCGCACAGCGCGGCGACCTCGAACGGGATGTCGTCGTCGATCTTCACCGCGGACGCCTCGTGCACCACCATGTACGGCGAGAACGTGCCGAGGAGGGTCATCGGGTAGACCGGTTCACCGGCGGCGGTGTGGATGCGGAAGGTGTGGTCGGACACGGCCTCGCCCTGGAGCAGCATGGCGCCCATGTCGCAGAGGTTGGCGACGCCCTCCCGGCACGACGCGCACTTGCCGCACGACGGGATGAAGCTGAGCACCACGTGATCGCCCACCGCGAAGTCGGTGACGCCCTCGCCCACCTGCTCCACCACGCCGGCGCCCTCGTGACCACCGAGGATCGGGAAGCCGGCCATCGGGATGCCGCCGGTCATCAGGTGATGATCGGAGTGACACATCCCGGCCGCTTCCATCCGGATCTTGATCTCGTGCGCCTTCGGGTCGCCGATCTCGATCTCCTCGATCCGCCACGGCGTGTTCAGTTCCCGGAGGATTGCACCCTTAGTCTTCAACTTCCCGACCTCACTCGAATGTCCTTGCCGCCGAACTCCGAATCCGGCGGCACCGATACGAAACGCGCGGTGACCCGCTCTCCTTGTGAGCGTAGTCACCGCGCGCCGAAATTGGAACACGTTCCAGTTCTTAGTTTGCGAGCCCCTCGTCCTTGCCGCCGTAGGCATCGCGGAGCTTCGGCTTGACCACCTTGCCGCCGGCGTTGCGGGGCAGCTCATCGACGACGACGAGATCCTTCGGGTGCTTGAAACGGGCCAGATTCTCGTTCAGGTACGGCTCGATCTCCGCCAGTGTCAGGGACTCGACGCCCTCCATGAGGACCACGACGGCCACCGGCACCTCGCCCCACTTGGCGTGCGGGCGGCCGATGATCGCGGCCTCCAGGATCGACGGGTGCCCGAACAGCACGTTCTCCACCTCGGCGCAGTAGATGTTCTCGCCGCCGGAGATGATCATGTCCTTCGCCCGGTCGACGACGTAGAGGAAGCCCTCCTCGTCCTGCCGCACCAGGTCGCCGGAGTGGAACCAGCCGCCGCGGAACGCCTCCGCGGTGCCCTCCGGGTTCCGCCAGTACCCGGCCATCAGATTCGGGCCGCGGTAGACGATCTCGCCCACCTCTCCGGGAGTCACGTCCTCACCGGCCGGGTCGATGATGCGCGCGGTCACCGCGGGCACCACCTTGCCGATGGACCCGATCTTGCGCAGCGCGTCCTTGCCTTCGAGCACGCAGGTGATCGGCGACATCTCGGTCTGCCCGAAGACCGCGACGTTCACCGCGTCCGGGAAGGTCTCGTTCATCGCGTTCAGCACCGTGTCCGACGCCGGTGCGGCGCCCCATGAGATCACCCGCAGCTTCAGGTCGCGCGGCCGCGCCTGCTGCGCCGCGCAGACGGCCTGCCACTGGACCGGCACCAGGAAGATCGACGTCGTCCCCTCGGCTTCCAGGACGTCGAGAAGCTGATCCGGGTCGAACGCGCCCAGCGGGTGGATCACCGACAGCGCACCCGTCTGGAACAACGGCGCCATCGCGCCCAGGCCGGCGATGTGGAACAGCGGCGCCACGCACGAGCCGACGTCGTCGGGATTGGTGGACAGCGCCTGGATGGTGGTCAGCGCCTGCGACTGCATGTTCTGGTGGGTCAGCATGGCGCCCTTGGGCTTTCCGGTGGTGCCCGAGGTGTACATGATGAGCGCGACCGTGTCCTCCGGGATGTCGATCTCCGGTAGATCGGATTCCTCGGCGACCAGATCCTCGTACGCCAGGTGCGCGTCGTTCTGCGTCTCCCCGACCACGATGAGATCCCGGATCCCGCCGGTCATCCCCGCGACGGCGTCGGCGAGCGGCGCCAGCAGCGTCTCGGTGACGATCACCTCGGCGCCGGAGTCCTGCACCAGGAACCCGACCTCCGGCGGCGTCATCCGGATGTTCACCGGCACTGGAATCGCGCCGATCAGGTTCGCCGCGAAGACCAGTTCCACGTACTCAGGGCGGTTGAGCATCACGACCAGGATCCGGTCGCCGAAGCCGACCCCGCGGCGGCGCAGCGCGGCGGCGAGCCGATGCGTCCGGTCGTCGAGTTCCTTCCAGGTGGTCACCTCGCCCAGGAACTTGAGGGCCGGCTTGTCCGGGGTCATCGCCGCGTGGCGGCGCACCTGGTTGTTCCAGTGGTTCCGGCGCGATCGGATCGGCTCCGAGTTCGGCTCGAGGCCCAGGGCGTTGGTCACGGATTCTCCTTCGGATGGGTCTGCGGGTGGAAACGACATGCCGCCGTCAGCGGCCGGACGCGGCGAAGGCGGCGATGGCCGCCTGAAACTGGGGAGACTGGAGCAGCCGCGTCTGACCGGCGATCTCGCGGTCGACGGCGGCGTCGTACTGGGCGAGCGTGGCCCCGTCGAGAGCCGCCTTGGTGAGTGCCAACGCCTGGGGCGACGAGCCGAGCAGCCGGGCCGTCGCCCGGTCGACGACGCACGCGAGCCCTTCGGCCTCCTCGGCGCAGCCGTTGATCAGGCCGCACTCCGCGGCTTCGGTGGCGTACAGCTTCTCGCCGAGCAGGGCCATGGCGTTGGCTCGCGCGCGGCCCAACGAGGCCGCGAAGGTGGCGGTCGCGGCACCGTCGGGCATCAGCCCGATACCGACGAAGCTCAGCAGGAAGTAGCTGCGGGCGGTCGCATAGATCAGGTCCGCAGCCACCGCGAGCGACGCCCCGATCCCGACGGCGGGACCGTCGACCGCGGCAATCACCGGCATCGGCAGCGCCCGGACGGCACCGATCAGGCGGGAGCCGTTCTCGATGATCGCCCGCGACGCCGCCTCGTCGAACCCGCCCGAAGCGGCGGAATCGGAGGCCATCCCGGCGACATCGGCACCGGCGCAGAACGCCCCGCCGCGGCCGGAGAGCACCACCACCCGCACGCGATCGTCGGCGGCCCAGTCGGCGCAGAGGCCGATGACGCGCCGGGAGGCGGCTCCGTCGAGGGCGTTCATCCGGCCCGGCCGGTCGATCACCAACCGGGCCACCCCGGCGTCGTCGATCCCGCTCCGGATCCCGTCCACCTCGTCGTGCAGCGTCATCGATTCCTCTCCGCGGAGACCGTCATTGCGGGCCACCGTAACACTGAACGTGATCTGTGTCATGTGAATCCTGATTAACTTATGTGTTGTTGAGAAGCCTGCCAGCTGGGACTATGACCAGATTCGGCAAACGACGACACCACTACCGTCTTCCGCTAGCATGGCCCTTCATGAGTTCCGCGCGCGTGTCGTCGGCGGCCCGGGATCCGCGGGTGCGCCCGCCGGACCGGCGCGACCGCATCGTGGCCGCCGCCGCTTCGGCGTTCAGCCGGCACGGCTTCCACGGCGCCCGGCTGACCGAGATCGCGGACGATGCCGGGGTCTCCGCACCCGCGCTGTACCGGCATTTCGCGGGCAAATCGGACCTGCTCAGTGCCGTGACACGGCAGATGGCGGTCAGCACCGCCGAGATCCTCGACTCGGTTCCACCGCGGCCGGACGACCCGGCCGGTGAGCTCACCGCGCTCCTCGAAGCGTTCACCGCCGGCGTGCTGACACAGCGGCAAACCGGGGACCTGTACCGGTGGGAGTGGCGCGCGCTGAGCCCCGATGATCGCGCGTTCATCCGCGAGATCCGGCTCGCCCTGCATCGACGGGTCCGCGGCCTGCTGCGCGCCACCCGCCCGGGACTCGGCAAGCGCGATGCCGATGTGCTCACCGATGCCGTCTTCGCGGTGGCGGCGAGCCCGTCGAACCACCGGGTGTCGTTGCCCCGCAAGCAGATCGAGATGCTGATCCGCGACGCCGCACTCACCGCCGGTGCCGCCGAACTGCCCGAACCGGCGACCGTCCCGGTCCCGCCACCGGGTCTCTCACCCACGGCCCGCCGGGAGACCGTCCTCACCGAGGCCGTGCGGTTGTTCGCCGACCACGGGTTCCACGAGGTCACCATCGAGCAGATCGCCGCCGCCGCGGACCTGCCGCCGTCCGGCGTGTACCGGCACTTCGGGTCCAAACAGGCGATCCTGGTGGCGGCGCTGCACCGGGCGTCCGAGCGTACGACGGCCGCCGTCGCCACCGGACTGGCGCGCACCGATTCGCGCGACCAGGCGCTCACCGGCCTGGCCCAGCAGTACGCGCGCCTCTGCGCGGGCGACCCCGCGATCATCACCGTCTATCGCCGCTGCGTCGGCGCGCTCGGCGACGCGGAGCGCGCCGATCTGCGCCGTCAGCAGCGGATCAACGTCGACGAGTGGGCCACCTGGCTCCGCGACGCCCGGCCCGAATTATCCAGCGGCGCAGCGCGTTTCCTGGTCCACGCGGCGCTGGACGTGATCACCGATCTGACGTGCAGCCCGCACGCGACGGACCCGCGCACCGCCGCGGTGATCGCCCTGGCCGTCCTTCGCGACACCCCGGCCTGAACCCGCCGGCCGAGCCCGCCTCCCTCGCCAGCCGGACCGTCCCGCTTCCGCCGGCCTCGGCCGTCCGCTCCCCGTTATCCGGCTGAGCCGGTGAGGAACGAAGTGACGACCCGGTTCAGCAGGGTGAGCCGGTGAGGAACGAAGTGACGACCCGAGTCGAAGCCACCGCCCTCGACAACTCCGAGCAGCCGCGCGCCGGACCCCCGCCGACGACCGCGCCGGGAAGCGGTCGCCTAGATCGTCTCCAGATCGGCGATCAGCCAGCGATCCCCGTCGCGCTTCAGGGTGAGCAGCACCCGCGTCTGGTACGGAATGCCGTCCTTCCCACTCTGGACCTCGGGAGAGGTCACCTTCTGGTCCAGCGCCACCAGGACCACCGCCTGATCGCTGGTCAGCGAGGTCAGGCCCGCGTTCACCGCGGTGCCGACCGAGGACGCCTTGGCCTCGTCGTTCCCGCGGCGCGCGTCCTGCGAGGACTCGACGTAGCGGTCGGCGAACTCCTTGGTGGAGATCTCCCGGATCCGCCGGTCGAGATCGGAGTAGTTCCCCGGCGAGTAGGTGACGACCTCGGCCGCGTACTTCTTCGCGTCGGCGAGCGCGGACTTCGCGGCAGCCGAATCGATGCCTTCGCCGCCTTGGTCGGCGGTGGCATAGAGGTAGCCGAGCACCCCGCAGGCGACCGCGAGCGCCACCACCAGCGCGACGAGCACTCCGACCAGCTTCTTCGGCCGGCCGGCCGGCCGGTTCGGCACCCGGCCGGGAACACGCGCGGGATCCACCGGGCCGGCGGCCGGCTGCTCGTCACCGGACTCGCCGTCGGACTCGTCGTCGGTGGCGTCCTTCGCGGTCTCGCGGGCGCGCAGTTCTTCCCGGGTCTTCCGGTTGTCGGCGAGCAGTTCGGCCCGCTGCTCCGGCGACATCGTCGTGACCTGTGCCGTGGTCGCGTCGGCGTCACCGGAGTCCGCGACGGTGGCGCCGCTGTCGGCGTCCGCGTCCGCGGGCACCTCTCCGGTCGGCACGTCGGGCTGGTCGTCGGGGCTCGTCGGCATGCGCACCAATCTAGCGCCGCGACCGCGAGAATCCCGTGAAGCCTTGCCGATCGCCTTCCTATCACATATATGTGATAGGAACAGATGCAACGGAACGTCCCACATCGATGACACCAAGGAGCACACCCCGATGGTCGCCTTCACCCCCGAACAGTCCGACTTCGCCGCCTCGGTCGCGGATTTCTGCAAACGCGAGACCGGTACGCGAGCGCAGCGCGACGCCTGGACCGACGGCGGAACGCTGAATCACTCCGAGCCGCTCTATCGCAAGATGGCCGAACTCGGCTGGGCCGGCATCAACGTCGCCGACGAGTACGGCGGCGCCGGCGCGGGCAACGTCGAGCTGTGCATCTTCCTGGAGGAGGCGATGCGCGGGCAGGCCCCGATCGGCGGCGTCGGCCCGACCTTGATCACCGCCGCGGCCTACGAGAAGTTCGCCGGCGAGGACCTCAAGCGTGAGGTGCTGGCGGGCGTCGTCGCCGGTGACTCGCTGTCGATCTCCATGTCCGAACCGGAAGCCGGCTCGGACGTCGGCGCGCTGACCTGCCGCGCGGAGAAGGTCGAGGGCGGCTGGAAGATCAACGGCCAGAAGACCTGGTGCTCCAACGCCAACTTCGCGAAGTCCATCCTGTTGATCGCCCGCACGGACGCCTCCGGCGCCAAGCACGAGGGCCTCACCCAGTTCCACGTCCCCAGCGACACGGCGGGCCTGGAGATCCGCGGCATCTCGACTCTCGGCGGCAAGGAGGTCAACGACCTCTACTTCACCGACTGCTTCGTGCCCGACTCCGCGGTGGTCGGCCAGGTCGGGAACGGCTGGACCCAGCTGATGGCGGGCCTGAACACCGAACGGCTGATCCTGGCCGCCATGCAGCTGGGCGTGGCGGAGCGGTCGTTCGACGACACTCTCGCCTTCATCAAGGAGCGCAAGCAGTTCGGCCGTCCGATCGGCACCTTCCAGGCGCTACGGCACCGGATGGCCGACCACGCCACGGAGATCGCCGCCACCAAGGAGCTGATCTACGCGCTCGCCCAGGCGAGCGACGCCAATCCCGGCAAGATGATGCCGCGCGAGGCGTCGATGGTGAAGCTCAAGGCCACCGAGGTCAGCAAGGCGATGACCATCGACGGCATGCAGATGATGGGCGGCTACGGCTATGCCACGGAGTTCGATGCCGAGCGGCTGATGCGCGGCGCTATCATCTCCACCGTCTACGGCGGCACCAACGAGATCCAGCGCGACATCATCGGAAAGACCTATGGCCTCTGACTCCCCCGTCGCCCAGTTGCGGCGCCGCCCGCAGCTGTCCGAGGAGGTCGCCGCCATTCTGCGGCACCAGATCATGACCGCCGGGCTGTTGCCCGGTGCGCCGATCCGGATGGACGAGACCGCCGTGGAGCTCGGCGTCAGCGTGACGCCGGTGCGGGAGGCGCTGCTGACCCTGCGCGGTGAGGGGATGGTGGAGAGCGCCCCGCACCGCGGCTACGTCGTCGCCGCGCTCTCCCGGACCGACGTCGAGGACATCTTCTGGTTGCAGGGCGAGGCGGCGGCGAAGATCGCCCGCCGCACCGCCGGCCTCATCGACGACGACGGCCTTGCCGCCCTCGCCGACGCCAACGACCGCCTGCGCCGGGCGCTCGACGCCCGCGACGTCCCGGGGATCACCGATGCCGAGTTCGCCTTCCACCGCACCCACAACCGGATCAGCGAGAGCCACAAGCTGGCCTGGTTCCTGCTCTCGGCCACCCGGTACACCCCGCACCAGATGTACGCGGCGGACCCGGCGTGGGGTGAGGTCGCCCTGGACAGCCACGAGCGGCTGATCGAGGCCTATCGGGCGGGCGACGCGGAAGCGGCGGCCGCCGCCATCCGCCTGCAGTTCGACGACGGCGCACGACGCTTGATCACCCACCTTGACACCACCGCGATCTGGGCTCCCGAAGCGCACTGACCACGCGTTTTGTGAGCCCGGGGCCGATGGGCTAGAGTTTCATCTCGGTTCGGAAAGAGGTGACTCGCCCGAATCGCCACGCCATCCCCCATAGCTCAATTGGCAGAGCAGCCGACTGTTAATCGGCAGGTTATTGGTTCGAGTCCAATTGGGGGAGCAACGAAAGCCCGCTACCAGCGTGATCGCCGGTGGCGGGCTTTCTGCATCTCGACGCCGTGGCGACTTGACGACGGCGAACCGATGGGTCCCCGCACCCGTCGCCGTCGTCACCGGCCAGCGAGGGCGGTACGCACCGTCTCCTGAAGTTCTGGGTCGGTGAAGACCCTGTCGACGTGATCGGTGCCTGCCAGCTGTGCCGCGGCTGCCACCGCGCTGCGGATGTCCGCCGACCCTCCGATGTCGAGCGCCGCCGGATCGACATAGGAACTGCGAGCCATCGCCGGAGTGTTGCCGAGGACCGAGGCCGCCGCATCGAACGCTGTCGATGCCGGATCACGGTGGGGCCGACCGCCCGGGAGGGTCGCACCGCCCATGATCGAGGCGGCGATCATCGTGCCGCCCCAGGTCCGGAAGACCTTGGCGGAGGCCGCGGCGCCACCGACCGAATGCAAGTAGGTGTTCACCGTCGCCGAGTTGATCCGGCTGCCGTCGGCACCGATCACGAACAGATGTCCCGTCGGATCGGCCGACCGGACCGCCAACTGCCGGTTCATGATTCGAGCGGCGTGCGGATCGGTGACCGAGTGGATCTGCCGGATGTGTTCTTTGCCGATGAAATCGAAGCGGATCTGCCGGTCGTGCACCTTCACCTGGTCCGTGGTCAGAGTGGTGAGCCCGTAGGTGTGGTCGTCACGGACGTAGCGTTCGTGGCCGACGCGGAAGAGGCCGAGATCGAGCATGCGCACGGCGAGGGCGGTGAGTTGCCCGGCGTCGGGTTCGGCAGGACGTCGCCTCAGTTGCATGGCCACATCGGCGCGCAGGTCCGGCAGTCCGGCGGCGAATCGAAGCATGTCGTGGAACCGATTCCGTGCAGCGAGTTCGGTATGCTCGACCGAATACCGGTACTGCACCCGGCCGCGACTGTCGATCCCGCGCGCCTGGATCTCCGCCTGCGGATCAGGGGCCACCCAGACGTGCTGCCAGGCGGGCGGGAGAACGAGTGCGCGCAGTCGAGCGAGCGTCGCCGCATCGGTGACCGCGGCGCCGTCGTCGTCGATCCAGCCACCGTCCGGCTGGCGCCGGAACCCGGGCGGCCAATGCAGGTAGGTGTCCTCAGTCACGGCCCTCATCGTGCCACGCGGATCCGAGGACCGAACGCCGTCACCGACCGCGCTGAACGCACGCACGTGACGGCCGACCGGCAGGCCTTCTGCACCGCGACCCACCCACCGGTCGTAGCCACGATCAGTCCCGGGAAGTCTCCGCATAGTGCGCCAGCCCGGCCGCAAAGCCGTCGAACATCGGCGCGAAGACCTTCGGCACCATCGTGCCGGCCACCGGCCGGAGCGCGGCGGCGACGTCGAGATGCACCGACCAGCGGAGCACGCACTTCCCGGCCTCCGCCGGTTCCACGCTGATGTCCTCGATCATCCGGCGCGCCAGCGGGATCGACATCGCGTCGGCGCCGAAGGTGAAGCGCCGCCCCGGCTCCCAGACCAGGAAGCGCTCGCGCACGGTGATCCATCGCAGGTGGATGTCGCGCACCGAACCGGTCCCGTGGGGCGCGGTGCCGTACCAGGTGGTCGCGCGGTAGCCCTCGGCCCACTCCCGCTGATTCTCCCCCGTCGCCAAGACATCGAAGACCCGGTCGGCGGGCGCCCGGACCACGCGCTCGGTGCGAAGGTGGTGCGTCATCTCCGGAATGTCGCCGAGGCACGCGGGCCGGAGGCCGTGCATGGTCATTTCGGCGCCACCAGGTTGCGGGTGACGCGAAGCGTGGTGCGGCGCGGCAGGATTCGCGGCAGCCGCGACGCCCAGCGGTTGGCGGCGCCGGAGACCACGCTGGGCGGCGTCGAGCGCCGGTCGAGCGCACCCAACGCCGTCTCGACCACCTGCGCCGGCGTCTGGCGGGAGCCGACGCTGGCGGACTCGCCGGCCACGTCGAAGAACTCGGTGTCGGTCGCACCGGGGCACACCGCGACGACGTCGACGCCCCCGCGCTCGGTCTCACCCCACAGCGCTTCGGTGAACGACAGTACGAACGCCTTCGTCGCCCCGTAGACCGCCATGTGCGCGATCGGCTGGAAGGCCGCGGTGGACGCGATGTTGACGATCGCCCCGCGATCACGCGCCAGCATGCCGGGCAGCAGTGCGCGCGTCAGCATCGCGACGGCCACCACGTTGACCGCGATCTCGTCGTGCACCCGCTGCGGATCCAGCTCGGCGAAGGCGCCGTGCGTGGCGAAACCGGCGTTGTTGATCAGCACGTCGACGTCCGTGCCCGCCAGCGCGTCGAGCAGCATCTGCCGCCCCGCCGGGCCGGCGAGATCGGCGGCCACCACCCGCACGCCGACGCCGTGCTCCGCGGCCAGTCGTGCGGCGAGTGCCCGGAGCCGATCCTCGCGCCGCGCGACCAGCACCAGATCGGCTCCCCGGCGCGCGAGCCGTTCGGCGAACTCGGCACCGATCCCGCTGCTCGCACCGGTGACCACCGCGGTCGAACCATGAACATCCAACATGTCATCCTCCTAAGTGAACGGGTGTTCAGTGATATACACTGAACACCCGTTCAGATAGAGCTGTCAAGAGGAGGACTCCCGGTGACCGAAACACGGCGCCGTTCCGAGCGCGGCGGGGGCGAGCGTCTACGCGCCGAACTGGTCGACGCGGCGATCACCCTGCTGCTCGACCCCGCATCGACGGGCACGCCGTCGCTCCGCGCGATCGCCCGCGCATGCGGCGTCGCGCCGAGCGCGGTGTACATGCACTTCCCCTCGCAGGCGGAGCTGATGTACGCCGTCGTCGACCAGCTCTTCGCCCGGCTCCGCACGGCCCTCGATGCCGCCGACTCCCCCGGCGCGGAACCCAGAGAGCGCCTGGACGCGATGATCGACGCGTATCTGCACTGGTCACAGGAGCATCCCGGCGCCTATCAGCTACTCTTCGAACGCCCCGACCCGCCGCCGGACACCGGCATCGGCCCCGGCCTCGATCTGCTGGGCCGTCTGCGCGATGCCCTCGCCGCCGTCGCCCCGGCCGCCGACGACGCCCTCGCCCTGCGGGTCTGGAGCGTCGTGCACGGCATCGCCTCGCTGCGCCTGCACAAGCCGGAGGCGCCGTGGCGGACGACGCCCGCCGACGACGCCCGCCTGATCGTCACCGCCCTGCTCGGCGCCGACGCGCAGCACTGAGCCGAGAGCAGCCCGGAAGAGATCCCCGCGAGAGATCAGCGCAGAGCCAGCGCGCCGATCGTGTCTGCCTGCCGGTACTGAAGGTACTTCTGCACCGTGTCGACGGGCACCGCGGACGTCGCGGTCGCCACGGTGACCACCACGAACTCACGCGCGGCACCGTTGCGCCACTTGCCGGTGGCGAATCCGGTCAGGTAGCTGCCCGACGGAAGATCCAGGTCGTCGTCGGTGAACTTGCCGTCCGAGGCGGAGGCCGCCGCGGAGTCGGTGAAGGTCATCACGAGCTGGGTCAGCATCAGGTCGCCGCCCTGCGCCTTCCACACCAGCAGTGATCCATAGCGACAGCCGAGGTCGGTCATCTTGCCGGCCTCTTCGAAGGCCGAGCAGCTCGGGTAGTCCGTACCCCGGACCCAGTCGGCCTGTGCCGACATGTCACCCAGCCGGAAATTCCAGTCCTGCCCGAACTCGGTGTAGCTGAACTTGCCGCCCGGCAGCGGCACCGGCACCGACGCACTCGGGGACTCCGACGACGGGTACCCGCTCGTCGGCACACTGGTCGAGGGCGAGCCCGTCGCGGACGTATCGTCCTTCTTCTTGTCCCCGCCGAGCAGAATCGCCGCGGTGATACCGCCCGCGATCAGCACCGCGACCACCAGGATCGCCGTGACGATCAAGCCGGTGCGCGACTTCTTCGGCGGCGGCCCCCCGGCGGAATAGCCGGCCTGCGGGTAACCGGCCTGGGGATAGCCGGGCTGGGGATAACCGGGCTGCGGGTAGCCGGCCTGCGGGTAGCCGGGCTGCTGCATCGGCGGGCCGGCCGGCGGCCCGCCCATCGGCGGATAGCCGCCGCCCGCGGCGGGCCCGGGCGGGCTCGACCAGCCGGGCTGCGACGGGATCCCCGCTTGCTGCGTCGGGTCGTACTGCCCCGGCTGTCCACCGTATGGATTGGTCACGCCCTCGTCCTCTCCGCGCGCCCGGCCTCGCCGGTCACCTCTGCCCAGCGTAGGGCGCAGGTCAGCCGAATCCGGCACTCACCCCGGGACGAGCGCCTCCGCGACGGTCGGCGCGCCGTCCACGCGGGCGATCAGGTCGATCGCGTCACCCGCCGCGACCGGCCCCGCGTCGACCACCCGCAGATAGGCTCCCGGACGCCCGGCCTGCAGGAATCGCTTGACCCAGCCGCGCTCGTCGGCGCCGCCGACCCAACGTGCGAAGGTCTGGCACGGGATCCGCGGCCCGGTCACCTCGACCACCAGCCGCTCACCGATCCGCCAGCGGTCACCGATCCGGGCACCGGACACGTCCAGGCCCGACACCCGCAGGTTCTCACCGAACCAGCCGGGCGGCGTGGGGCGCGACAGCTCGCCGGACCAGTACTCGGCGTCCTCGGCCGCGTAGGCGTACACCGCCTTGTCGAGCCCGCCGTGGTGTTTGCGGTCGGCCTGGACGTCCGCGTACAGGCCGTACGGTCCGGCCTTCACCGGCCCGGTCACCGGCTGTTTGTCGATGGCGGTCACGCCGACCGCGCCGGGGTCGGGCCGCAATCGATGGACCACGCAGACGTCGAGAACCAATCCGGGCATGACGAACAGCCTACTTGCCAGTTTCTTGCACTAGTGCAATACTGCACTAGTGCAAGAAACTACGACCAGCCCGCGTGAACAGAAGCGCGCCGAGACACTCCGGCGCATTCACGACGCCGCCGTCGAGCTGACCCTGCGCGACGGGCTCGCCGCCGCGACGGTCAGCGACATCGCCGAACGCGCCGGCGTCTCCCGTCGTACGTTCTTCAACTACTTCCCCACCAAGGAAGACGCCGTCCTCGGCATCTCGGAGCCGCGCATTCCACCGCACGCGCTGGAGTCGTTCCTCCACCCGGCTCCCCCGGCCGGCGACGACGCGGGGGCCGATCGCTTCGCGCAGGCCCTCGAACTGACGGTGACCACCTTGGCCTCCGTCGGACCCCGCCCGAGTCAGGACATCGCGGTCATCGTCGGCCGGTACCCGGAACTCATCAACCGGATCCGATCCCATCGCGACGCGACGCAACAACTGCTCGTCGACGCGCTCACCGAGCGCCTGGCCCAGCAGCACAGCCCGGCGAGCGCCGCCGACAGCGCCCGCGCCCTGATCCTGCTCTCCGGCGCCGTACTCCGCTTCGCGCACGGCGACGACCCCGGACCGTTCGACGATCCCGACCCCGCCGCCGTCAAGAACGCCATGACCGCCTTCCGCAACGCTCTGAAAGATCTCGCATGACCCAGCCCGTATCCGGCAAGAACCGGAACATCCTCTTCCTCTTCATCGGCCTGATGATCACCATGCTGATGGCCTCCCTCAACCAGACCGTGCTATCGACCGCACTGCCGACCATCGTCGGACAGCTCAACGGCGTCGAGCAGATGACCTGGGTGATCACCGCCTACATCCTCGCCAGCACCATCGTGATGCCGGTCTACGGCCGCATCAGCGACCTCCTCGGCCGCAAACCGGTGATCCTCGCGGCCATCGGCATCTTCATCGTGGGCTCGATCGTCGGTGGCCTCGCGCCGAACATCGACGTCCTGATCGCCGCCCGCGTCCTGCAGGGACTCGGCGGCGGCGGTCTGATGATCCTGTCGCAGGCGGCCATCGCCGACGTCGTCCCGGCCCGCGACCGCGGCCGCTACATGGGCGCCATCGGTGCCGTCTTCGCCGTCTCCTCGGTCGCCGGACCGCTGCTCGGCGGCTGGCTGACCGACGGCCCCGGCTGGCGCTGGGCGTTCTGGGTCAACATCCCGCTGGGTGTCCTCGCTCTCGCCGCCTGCTTGGTCTTCCTCAAGCTGCCCGCGGTGGAGCGCACCGAGCGCCCGAAGCTCGACTACCTCGGCATGAGCCTGATCGCCGCGGCCACCACCATGCTCGTCCTGGTCTGCACCTGGGGCGGCGGACAGTACGCCTGGGGTTCCCCGCAGATCATCGGCCTGATCGTGGCGACCGTCGCCGCGGCCGCGGCCTTCTGCTGGGCCGAGACCCGTGCCGAGAATCCGGTGATCCCGCTGGCCCTGTTCACCGACCGCAACTTCACCCTGAGCACCATCGCCGCGCTGATGATCGGCGTCGCCATGTTCGGCGCGCTCGGCTACATGCCGACCTACATCCAGATGGTCACCCACGTCACCGCGACACACGCCGGTCTGTTGATGATCCCGATGATGGGCGGCCTGCTGGTGGCCTCCATCGGTTCCGGCCGCGTGGTCAGCGCCACCGGCAAGTACAAGGCGTTCCCGATCGTCGGTTCGGTGATCATCGCCGTCGGCCTCGGTCTGCTGTCGACCCTGCGCGTCGAGAGCCCGACCTGGCTGATGTGCACCTACCTCGCCGTTCTGGGCGTCGGTATCGGCCTCGCTCTGCAGATCCTGACGCTGATCGTGCAGAACTCGTTCCCACTGCGGATCGTCGGCACCGCGACGGCGTCGATGAACTACTTCCGCCAGGTCGGCGCCACCCTGGGCTCGGCGATCGTCGGCTCCATCTTCACCTCGCGCCTGGTCGACGCCATCATGGGGCGGATGGCCTCCGGCGAGTTGCCCGCCGAGGGCGGCGAGAGCACCCTGAAGCAGCTCACCCCCTCGGTGGTGAACGGCCTGCCCGAGGCGGTACGCCAGCCGATCATCCACGCCTACAACGGCGCGCTGCTGCCGATCTTCCTGTGCCTGGTGCCGCTCGCGGTGATCGCACTGATCGCGCTGCTGTTCATCGAGCCGAAGCCGCTGGCCACCAGCGTGCAGAAGGAAGCGCCGGCCGAGTCCCTCGCCGAGGGCCAGCTGCTGGAGATGGTCGACGACGGCGACGGCATCACCGCCTTCGGCGGTCCGGCGACCGGCGCGTCCGCCGATGACGGCGCCCGCGAACCCGTTCGGGTCTGACGGCTCCCGGAACCACCCATGACCGACGGCCGCGCCGACTCGCGCGGCCGTCGGTCATACCGGCGAAGCGCTCAGGGAAGCGGGAGATCGGCCAGCACGATCTTCTTCATGCCCAGCATCGCCCGGTACGCCTCCGGCGTGACCATCCGCTCGCCCAGGTCGCCCGGCACCACCTGCCAGCTGACACCGAACTCGTCGGCGCACCATCCGCACTGCTCGGCCTCGGGGACCGCCGAGAGCGCCGCCCAGAGCCGGTCGATCTCCTCTTGGCCGTCGCAGTTCACCTGGAACGACACGCCGCAGGTGAACGAGAAGTCCTGCGGCTCGATCGAGTCCATCGCGGTGAACCACTGGCCGGCCAGCCGGAAGTCGCCCCACATCACCGAATCGGGGCGCACCGCACCGGTGGTCGTCGAATAGTCGACCACCATGCCGATCCCGGAATCGGGGAACAGACCGGTGTACTTGGTGATCGCCGCCCGCGCCCGGTTCTGCGCGGGGCCGCAGAACAGCAGCGACGGCATCACGAACGGGCGCGTCTCTCCGTCGGGATTGTTCAACAGCAGTTGCCAGGTGACGCCGTAGCGGTCGCGGACCCAGCCGTGGCGCGGGCTGAACGGGTACTCGCCGAGTTCCCGGACCACCTCGCCGCCGTCGACCAGGCCGGCCCACACCGCGTCGAGCGTGCCGGCGGCGTCGGGGTCGCGGTCGGGGTCGAAGTTCAGCAGGAAGGTGATCGACTCGTTGGGGCTGAATTCGGGCCCGGCGTTGATCAGCATCAGCTGGTAGCCGTCGATCACCACCTCGGCCATCAGTGGTTTCCCGGCCATCTCGCGCTGGAAGTCCGGCAGCCCCTCGTCGGGGTAGCGGGCGATCACCGCGCCCCGCGTGCGGGGGAAGACGGACGCGTAGAACGCCGCGGCCTCTTCGGCGGTGCCGTTGCACCAGATGTTCGGGACGATCTTCGCCATGGCGGCCTCCGGGCTCGAGTGGTGTGCGTCTCCATTGTGCGTGTCCGCCGTCACCGATTGTCGATCATGCCAACGTTCGTTGTATCGTTTGGGCCATGAGCAGCGTGGCCGACCTCGGGGCTCGACGACTCTCCGCCGTCGCCGATCAGGCATCGTCACTGGTCAACCGTGCCGCCGATGCGGCGACCCAGGCCGCAGCGCGCCCGGCGAGCAAGGCCCTCGAGGTGGCCCGCTCCTACGCGCCGGTGCAGCCGCCGCAGATTCCCGCCGAGGGCGTGAGCGCCGCCAACAAGCTGCTCCGCCAGCTCGGCATCAACGCCTTCACCCCCACGCTCGGTTTCAGCACCGATCTGACGCTCCCGATCGGCGTCGGCGGCGCCGTGGCCGGCCCGTACACGCCGGGCGTCGGCAACCTCAGCGTCGCCGGTTTCAGTCTCAACGCGGTCCGCCGCGGTGAGATCCTCTGCGGATTCGTGCCGGTCGGCGGGATCTTCGCCGATTTCGGCGACAAGTCGGGCATCCATGTCGCCTGGCTGAACCTGAACACGCTGCGCGGCGGGTTCGACACCCCGCTCGGCGGTCTCATCGACACCGTGCTCGACGCCGTCGTCAGCCATGCCAAGGCCGCCCCGATCCCGGCGACGGCCTACTCCACGCCCGTCAGCGCCCTCAAACGCGCCCTCGCGGTGATCCCGTCGAACGGGGTGCGCGGCGGCGTCGTCGAAACCGGTCCCGGCCTGGTGCTCTGCGCCATCTACGGCACCGTCAAACGCGGCGGCACCACGTACGTGTTCTTCCCGTCGTTCGGTCTCACCGAAGCGCACTGAACCCGGCTCAGCCCTTCACCAGGCCGCCGTCGACGATCAGGTTCTGACCGGTCACTCCGCGCGCCCACGGCGAGGCGAAGAACAGTGCGGCGTCGGCGAGCTGTTCCGGCGTCGTGACCGTACGCAGCGGGGTGCCCGCGGCGATGGCATCGAACACCGGCTCCGGGGTGGCCGCCGACGCATCCGTGGTGCGGAGCAGTCCGCCCGAGATCATGTTGACCGTGATTCCGCGCGGTCCGAGATCGTCGGCAAAGGTCCGCGTCAGCGAGAGCAGCGCCGCCTTCGCGGCGGTGTAGTCGTGGTAGGGCACCACGGGATGCTGGAACAGGTTGGTGCCGATATTGATCACCCGGCCGAAGCCCGCGTCGGCCATAGCCGGCACGGCCGACTGAATCACGTTGAGCGAGCCTTCCACGGAACCGGCGAACTGAGCCGCGAACTCCGGGTATCCGATGGTGTCCGCGGGTGATCGGGCGTCGCCGTTGAAGGTGAAGTGGGCGAGAGCATTGTTGACGACCGTGGTCACCGGTTCACCGAAGTGATCGGCCGCGCCGGCCATCATCGCCTCGACGTCCGCGCGGTCGCGGACGTCGGCACGCACCGGCAGCGCCGACGCCGGGAACTCGGCGGCAAGCGCCTCGGCCGCACGCTTCGACGAGTGGTAGTCGATCACCACGCGGGCGCCTTCGCGGAGGAAGGCGCGGCTCAGGGCGGCGCCGAGTCCTCGCGCGCCGCCGGTCACGACGACGATCTGTTCAGACAGGGACCGTACCGGGAATGCCATATCGGGTGCCTCTCGGGCGTCGGGCGAGAGACTGCCGTGTCGCCCGGCGCCGACCGGGCCGCAGTGACGACCCGCAGATCATCGCGGAACGCCGAACGTGACAATCCCTTCGCCAGTGCTAACTGGATCAGGTTCGACGGGTGTCATCTCAGCCGATGCACGCTCCGGAGAGAGCGCGACCGGCACCCCGTGTCGCTCCGCCATCCCATCACGGACGCCGCCGTCGCACAAGGCGGTCGGTCGCACGGAAACTCAGACCTCCAGCGCCACCTGGGCGATCAGCGCCGGGATGTCCGGATCGTCGTAGGTGAACCGGGTGCCCTCCACCGTGCCCTCGACCCGCTCGATGCCGTTCAGCAGGCACTGCCACTGGTCGTCCGACAGGTCGGCGAGCACGGTCGACGCCGGCACTCCCGCGGCAGCGGCGACGTCGGCCGCGTACTGCTCGGGCGAATTGCGGCCGTCACCGTGCGGCGCGTACTTCTGGAACGTCGCCTCGATGGTGCGGGGCAGGTAGCCGTTCCGTTGCAGCCACGGGCGGATCGCCGCGAAGCCGGTGTCGTGATCCGGGAAGATCATGAAGTCGTGCCAGTTCAGCTTGCCGGGGAACTGATCGTACGAGCCCCCGTCGCTGGTCAGGTTCCCCGGATTGTTGTTGAGCCACGCGTAGGTCCCCTTCCCGCCGAGCAACTGCGGCTGCCCCATGCGCAGTTCGGTGTCGTACAGGACGACGTTGAAGATGTGCTTGCCGTTGTCGCAGTAGTCGTTCCGGTCGCCCGGGTTGGACGTCGGGAACCAGGTGCGGCGCGGGATGTTCCGCGCCGTGCAGACCTGCGGCCCCGCGATGGCCCGGTCGTTGCCCTGGCCGTCGTAGTACCAGAGGTGATCGCCGGCCACGAGCGGCACGGGCGGCTGACCCGTCGCATCGATGACCGCACCGATCTTCGCGAGCGTCGCTCCGCCCGGGTCCACCCGGCCGTCCGCGACGGGCAGGTCCTGCAGTTCCTGGAATCGTTCGATCGCGGCGATCAGCTCATCGGGCGTCGACGGCTGCTCCGCCGCCCCGCCCCGATCCGGCCCGATCTCGGCCAACGCCGCTCCGATGCTCTCGACGTCCGCCGGGAAGTTCTTGCCGCCGCGCCCGACGCTGCCCGCAATGGTGATCGTTGTCATGTCTTCCTCCTGGTGATTCAGCTGTTCCGGTTGTTCGGTGTGGTGTCGTCGAAGCGCAGGCCGGACGAGGCCTCCCCGCGCCACAGGTCTTTCTGCCGACCCCGCCAGACCCAGGTCCGGCCGTCCGGGGTGCGGCAGAGCTGGTCCTGCACCCGGACGCGAATGCCCTCCGGCGGGATCTCCTCGTCCCGGATTCCGCGGCCACGCAGTTCGGCGACCAGGTCGCCGAACGCGGAGCGCAGCTCGTCGGTGGCCGTGTCGAACATCCGCGCGGGCAGCAGGAACCGGCCGTCGTTCGGCTGGGTCGCCACCAGCGGGGTCCAGCTCCGCGGGACGGGCGTCGAGAGCCGCCACACCAGTTCGGCGTCCGCGCTGTTCGCCGGTGGTGGCTCGAAGTCGGCGAGCGACCAGTCCCGGGTCACCGGCCGTCCACTCGGCCCCGGCACCGCCTGTTCGACGGCCCAGGCCAGGTTGGCCCCCTCGTCGCGCTGGAAGCACACGTCCTCACTCGGCGCCGAGGTCAGCGAGGCGAGCACGCTCGGGAGCACCGCGATGTACGACGGCGCCGAGCCCGCCCCACCGTCGGGCTCGGCGCGGTACTGCCGCCCGAAGCGGCTCGTCTGCTCGCCCGCCGCGGTGCCGGCCAGGGTCGCGAACCCGAAAGTGTCGCGCACCACCACCCAGTCCACCCGGGCGACCGCCCCGACCGGCACCTCCACCGGTGCGAGATACCAGTCGGGGCTGAACACCGTGGCGAAGTCGACGGCGAGGATCTTGACCAGGTCGGTCGACCCGCCACCGACCCGGCCGAGACTCACCCGGCGGTCCTCGAACTCCCAGAACCGGTCGGCGGGCATCGACGGATAGCTCAGCGGTGCCGGCAGCAGCGACACGATGCGCGTCCCGGTACCGGGACCGCCGGTCAGGTCGGCGGCCCAGTCCGGCACCGGATCCACGGCGTCGACCTGCGCCCACGACACTCCGCTGCCGTCGTATTCGCTTCCGGCGAGCACGACCGGTCCGGTCGGCTCGGCGACCCCCGTTCCGCCGTCGGGAAGCGGCGGGGCGGCGAGCGCGAACGAGTACTCCAGCCGGTCGCCGATCCAGCTGTCCGGCGCCGCGACGGCACCGATGCCCCATTCGGCGTCCATCGCCGTCCGCCACCGCGCGACCACCTCCGCGAGGTCGGCGCCGCTGTCGCCGGTCACTTCCGGGGGCAGGCCGCCGTGCTGGTCGAGGTACGCGAGGACTCGGACGCCGTCGACGGTCCGCGATCCGGTCAGAAGGGTGCGGTACAGGTCGTCATCGGGGCCGGCGGCCTCCGCCGGGCGCGTGGTCTCGGAAATGAAGGCGAACGCCGGATAGTCCCGGATCCGCTCGGCGGCGGCCGGATCGGCTTCGGCGACGCGGTCGAGAAGCGCCCGGCCCGCGCGGACCGCCGCCGCCCACGGTGTGCGCGCGGGATCGTCGGGAGTGAGCGTGTTCTGGCGTTCCACGAGCCGTTCGACGGGTTCGCCGTCCTCCGCGAGGTCCACCGTCGTGGCCGGGCCGCTGCCCGACGCCCGGAAGCGTGCGAACGGCGACCAGCTCGCCTGGACGTCGAGCGAAACGGGGGTGCCGCCGTCGTCGCCGGTCAGCTCGCCCAGTTGCCACTGCCGGAGCAGGAACCAGAGCGGATCGGCGACGGCCGCGGCCAGTCCCTCGTCGACGGCGGTGGTGGCGCAGTGCGGTTCGATGCGGGCCCAGCTCATCACCGGACTCCTTTCAGGAGATTGGCCTTGCGGACCGCGTTCGGGATGTCGAGGCGGAGAAGCGGCCCGGAGGTGGTCGGCACCAGCGAGTCGATGCTCGGGTCCGGGTTGCCCACCGGCAGGTAGGTGAGCGGCAGGTAGGCGTCGAGTCCGACGGTCTCCAGCGCGGTCAGATCCACCGACCGCAGCCGCGCCAGGTCCATCGCCTCGTGAACGGTCTCGGTGAGCAGGTCGCTCCCCCAGCTTCCGGCGGCGGCCGGCTGGACGGCCAGCAGGATCGACTGCGGCGGGCGCGCGTTCGGCGCGTTGTAGTGCACGGCCAGCCCGGTGGTGACGGTCGGTTCCGGCAGCACCTCGGCCACCTCGTCGAGCACCAGGCCGTGCAGCGTGCCGGGTCCCGGATCGCCGGCGACGACGACGTGCGCGGTCGGCTCGGCCGGACGGCGCCAGCGGCGGAGCTCGTTGACCGGGCCGTCGCCGTCGTTCTCGGCCGGCCCGAGCGGCCCGCCGAGCCACGCGAGACCGTCCTCGCACGGGAGGTGATGCGGTATCAGGCCACCGGCCGCCCGCCCGGCGGCCTGCTGGAAGAGCCGCAGGTCGTCGTAGGCGGCGAGCGGACCGCGCACCCGTCCGAGGCGGGCGAGCCATTCGCTCACCTCGTGCGGCGCGACGCCGGGCACCCGGCGCTCCGCGAGCCCGTGGTCCACCGCGATCGCCGGGACCACGGCCTCGCCGCCGAGCCTGCGCACGATCTTGGTGAGGACAGTCAGCGCCGACGGATGGTGGGCCAGGAGTTCCAGGCCGCGTGCCGCGTTCGCGGTGTCGACGGCCCGGTCGAGCGGGGACACCCCGGGCGGCAGCGCCGCGGCGTCCGGCTGGGCGCGCTGCACCTCGTCGAGCACATCGAGAACGAGTTGCTGCGCGGCGATCGCGCAGGTCAGTGCGGCCTCGGTGGTGACGGTGCCGCCGGTGGCCTCGGCGGCCGCGGGCAGTGCTCCGGGGATCGCCCAGCCGCGCAGCGGCGCGATCAGCGCGACGGGCACCCGCGGCGGCTGCTGTCCGTCCGGGCCGGGTGCGGTGGCCGTCGACACCGCCGCTGCCGCGGCCGCCAGCGCGCTCACCTGCGCGGCGATCTCGCCGGCGATCCGGGTCAGCTCGCCGACGGCCGGTCCCGGCACCTCGGCCACCACGCCGGCCGTCTCGGCGGTCGCCGGCTGATCGGGCAGGACCACGTCGGCGGGGATCACCGGCCGGGCCGTCGACAGCGTCCGGTAGATCGCCTCGGCCATGGCCAGCGTCGTCTCCGGGAGTTCGGCCCGCGCGGCGATCCGCCGCCGCTCACCGCCGCGGACCGACTCGCAGACCACGTCGAGTGCGCAGAGGCCGAGGGTGTCGAGGGTCGACTGTTCGGTACCGCGGGTGATCGGGATCCCGGTGGCGGCACCGAGGATCGAGCGGACCCAGCGCTCGGTCTCCGCGGCCAGCCGGGCGCGCGGCGCGTCGTCGCGCCAGCCCGCATCGTCCGGCGACGCCGGGCGGTCCAGGGCCAGGATCACCCGGTGAGTGATCGTGAGACCCGATCGCGGCTCGTCGGCGACCTGCGGGCGGGGCGCGTGGGCACCCTGGGCCAGCGCCGTGAACGACCCCGCCGCGTTCTCGATCCGGCCGTTGGCCAGCTGGTAGACGCCGTCGGCGAGCAGCAGGTCGGACATCGAGTCCACCACCTCGGTGAGTTCGGCGCGGGCCGCGCGCAGCGCGGCCGCCGACGACGGGTCGCCGCCGAGCGCCGCGATCTCGGCATCGGTGGCCCGGTGCAGCGCGAGGCCGTCGAGCACCGCCGACGGGGCCGCATCGGGGGTGGTGGCCGACGGCGGTGTCCGTGGGAATCGCGCACGCAAGTCGGCGATCAGCGCGTACGCCTTCCGCTCCTGCAGCACGCGTTCGGCGCGGTAGCCGAGCAGCGCGTCCAGGCTCTGTCCTTGCGCGAGGGCATCGAACAGGTCGAGCGCCAGCCGGGTACGCCGGGACGTCAGGTCGATCTTGGCGAGCGGGTCGGCCGCGTCCGATGCCGCCAGTTCCCCGGCGCGCAGCACTCCCGAGGTGATCGCCTGCGGGATCGACGGCGCGTGGACGAAGCCGGCGCCGGCACGGGGCGCACGCATCGGCGACGCCGGGCCGGCCGGTTCGCCACCGGCGAGGTGGTCGGCCCAGCCGTTCGGTGCCGTCGCCGGCACCACCGGCTCGGGGGCCAGGTCGAGCAGGACTCCCCATGCCCCGAGGTGGGTGCCGGTCGCGGCGGTGGCGCGCTGCGCGGTGAGCCGGGCCGACGCGAGGGAGGTGTACCAGGCGTCGAGCCGGGTCGCGGTGATGTCCAGCGCCTCACCGACCAGTCGTTCCCAGTCGTCGGTGGTGTAGCCGTGCGCCTCGGCGAGCGTGCACAGCGTGGTCAGGGCCCGGCGCGAGGAGCCGTTGTTCACCGCGAGCTTCGCGGTTCCCACCTCGACCGCGTCGGTGGCGCGGGCCACCTTGTCGATCAGATCGGCGGGGCTCGACGCCCCGTACTTCTCCGCCGCGTGGTGGATCTCGGGGTCGGCGGTGAGGTGCGTGAGGTCGACGTTCAGGTGAGCGGACAACGCCAGGCTGGATCCGATCGCCGCGGGGTGACCGGGCGCCGCGGCCACCGGCCGGTACACGCTGCGGTCGCCGATCAGGTCGTAGGTCGTCACCAGTTCCGCCGGCGCGTCGCTGAGCGGTTCGAGACCCGGCAGATCCACCAGTTCGACGGCCAGCCGCATCAGGTCCAGGCCCATGCCGACGTCGAGTGCCTTGGTGGCGAGCACGTAGAGCAGATCCGGCGACGCCGGCCCCTCCTTCCCGGCCGGGGCGAGCAGTCCCCGCAGGTACTCCGCAGTTCCGGGCCGCGAGTCCGTCGCCTCGTCGACTCCGGTCGCCACGTGCTGGATCATCTGTTGTTCACGGCCGACGTGCAGGGGTGCGAACAGGGTCTGGTTGAGGATCGGGAGCAGGTTCAGCGAGGTGATGAAGCGCCGGGCGACCTCGAGGACCCGTTCCGTCACGTCGTCCCGGTTCGCGAGATCGGCGGCCAGGCCCGAGCCGCTCCCGGACGCTTTGGCCTGTCCGAAGGCCGCGGTGATGCCGTCGGTGATGCTGCGTACCCGGTATCCGCCGGGATGCGCGACCGGCGACCGGCCGAGGATCTGGGCGATGCGGTCACTGACGTCGCCGGTCCCGGCCGCGGACCCGGCGACGGTCACCAGGCTCCGGGCAGCCGCCTGCTCGAAGAACCACCGCAACTTCTTGAGCAGGGCGACCAGTCCGGCGAGTTCGGCCGGGTCGGACGGCAGCGGCTCCCAGCGGCGCGGCGCCAGCACCGGCAGCACCCCGTACGGCTGCGCGCCGACGCGGACCACCGGGAGCGGACCGCGGGCGCGCACGTGCTGCGCCACATGTCCGGCGGCGAAGTCGCGCAGCGTGTTGAGGCGTCCCTGCGCCAGGACGGGATTCCCCTTGCCCGCCGCGTTGGGCTGGCCCAGGTGAGCGATCGCCTCGCCCAGCAGGATCGGGAAGAGCGCCGTGTTCATCGCGCCGGCCGCGTCCCCGTCGGCGTTGGCGTAGCCGTCGACACCGCTGAGCACGCCGGTGTCGAGGCCGAGTGCGCGTTCGAGCCGCCGGCCGTCGGGCCCGTCGCCGGTGACGACGGCGGTGCCGCGCTCATCGGGCGCGGACCGCCCCGTCAGCAGCCGGTGTCCGGTGTAGACGTCGGGGGTGGAGGTGTATCCGGACCGGCGATCGTCGAGCTGGTTGGTGGGCGTGCCCTGCCGCACCAGTCCGCAGCGGCCGGCGGCGGCGTCCCGGGTCAGCAGACCGGCCAGTTCGTCGGCGAGCTGGACCGGCCCGCGGTCGGGGCTCTCGGAGACCACGCCGACGACGGTCAGTCGTGACAGCCGGGTGGCCGGCGACTGATCGGGCAGGTCGATCTCGGCGGCCATGCCGATCTCGCAGGCCCGCCGGAAGTCGACCAGCCACGCGATCTCCTCGTCGTCGCCCAGCGGCCGGGGATCGGTGGCCGACAGGCCCGGCGCCTCCGGGTCGGGACCGGTCTTCAGATCGCCCGGCACGCGTGGCAGGTAGTGCGTGAACACCGTCCGGCCGTCCACCTGACCGGTGATCACCCAGGCGTCCGGGAGCAGCCGGGCGACGGGCGCACCGTGCCGCGGCTCCTCGACGGGTGCCGCGCCGTCCCGGGTGGCCTCGGCGACCGGCACCGCGCGTTCGAGGCCGACGTGGCGGACCAGGACCTCCCAGGCCCGGAAACCGAGGGCATCGGCTTCCACGCTCAGGCGCGCCGCCCGCTCCGCGTCGGTCAGGCCGGTGAGCGCACCGGCCGCGGTCAGTTCGGCTTCCGCGACGGCCGGTGCGGCGCCGAGCGCGTCCCAGTACTCGCGGCCGGCGGCCACCTCGGCGGGCCAGTACCCGGCACCGGTCTGCGCGACGGTCAGGTCGTCGGGGTAGATCCGGACGAGCAGCGTCCGCGTCGCGGCGGTACCGGGCGACGCACCCTCGGCGAGGCGCGACGAGAATCTGGTCTCGAGGCGGATCGGCAGCAGCGTGACGGGATAGGCCGGGTCCAGGTCGGTCCACAGTCCGTCCGGGGGCGGTGTCGGCTTCATCGGGATCTCCTCGGATCGACGGTTGTCAGGCGATGTACTGGGTGGCGAGCAACAGCATGCGGAAGGGCTTGCGGAACAGCGCGGCGCCGACCTCGGCGCTACTGGCGCCGAGGAAGCCGTCGCCGCTGCTCAGGTGTGGGCCGGCGACCCCGGCCCACGACCAGTCGTCCGACCTCTCCCACGGGTCTTTCGCGGCGGTGTCCCGCTGCTTGTTGGCGACGTGCGGCGCACCGCGCGGCGACTCGACCAGACCGAACCGGGCGTCGTGCGCCGGTTCCTGCAGGGAGATGAACCAGCCGTCCGCGCCGGTCGGGCTCACCGAGTTCTGTTCGGCGGTCAGCCGCGCGGGATCCAGCGGCAGCACGAAGTAGAAGACGTCACCGCCGATCGGGCCGGACGAGATCGGTCGGATCTCCTCGGCGAGAGTGAAGGCCGCCGAGCCGTCGTGCACGGCCGCCTCGCCTTTGACCAGCGAGACGAGCGTCCCCGGGTAGCGGCGCAGCAGCTCGCCGCGGACCAGCACCGCGATCAGCGGGCCGCCTCCGCCCGCGCGATGCTCCCCCAGATCGCGACCACCCCAGCCGTCCATGGCGGTGATGTCCTCGACGCCCGGCCAGAACGACCGGAAGCAGGTGCCGCGCTGGTCCGTCGGATAGCCGCGCCACAGCAGTTCACGGGCCATTTCGTGGTTCGCACCGGCCAAGACGCTCTCGACGAACCGCGTGTTGACCGCCAGCAGGGACACCGAATCGGACGGCACCTGGTCGACGCCGCCGAGCATCCAGTTCTTGTCGAGTTCCGTCAGCCGTGCGGCGACCGGGTCGGCGAAACGCGGCGCGGCCTGCGCCGGATGGAACACGGAGGCGCGGCGCACCGCCCCGTCCGCCGGGCCGATCTGGACCGCCCAGTCGATCATCTTGGTGTAGGCGGCGAGCGGTTCCATCCCGGCGGTGAGGGTGGCTGCCGCCGACACCGGGGTCACCGTCTCCAGGTCGCCGATGCCGGGACTGAGCGCGGCGGCGGCGACGTCCCACTTCACCACGCTCGCGACCGCGTCCCCGAGCCGGCGAGCGGTGCCGGCATCGAACTGCGGAAGCAGCGCCAGCGTGCGCGTTTCGGTGTCGGGCAGGCCGAGCAGGCTCATCGCGCTCGACTGCAGGGCGGTGCTGACCGACAGCTGCTCGTCGAAGTCGTCCCCCCAGGCGACACGGGTGATCGACGACGCCGCTGCGGAGACCGGCGCGCGGTCGATCCGCGCCACCACCTGCGCGACCGGCAGGGCGTCGCCGTCGGATCCGTCGAGGACCGAGCGGAGCGCCCGCGACACCTTGCCCAGGTCGAGCTGGACGGTGTCGGCGTGGTGCTCGCCGGCCTTGACCACGACGACCGAAGCGTCGGCGTCCTGGCCCTGCGCGATGATCTCATCGAAGATGCCCGACGCCGGGACCGGCCCCGAGCCGGTGATGGTGTGTATGCCGACCAGCGGACTGGCGGCGAACGTCGGGAACTCCCACGCACCGAGGTCGGTGAGTTTGGGTCCGATGCGCGTGAGGTCGAGTCCGGTGCCGATCCGGCCGGTGGTCATCACATGCGATCCGGTGATCTTCGTGCCGATCTTGTCGGTACCGGTGACCCCCGTACCCTCGGTGAACCCCGCGCCCTCGGTGAGCCCCGGCCCCTCCGTGAACGCCCCTTTTCCGGCGATCTTCGTGACGTGCCCCGTCTCGATCGTCGCGGCGTGCCCGATCTTCGTGGTGGGCGCCGTGTCGATCTTCGCCGCGCCGGCCAGCTTGACGGTGACCACTTTGGTGAGCACGCTGGAGCCTTCTGCGGCGGCCAGTTCGGGCCGCTGGAAGAGGTCGGGCACCGCGAACTGTGACCGGTCGACGGTGATCCCGGCCAGGCCGATCCGGTCCTTCACCGCGTCGGTGAGCACGATGCCCGGCGCGAACGGCGTGAGGCCCGGCTCCGCCGCCGGGTTGATCTTGCCGCCGAGTTCCTTGATGGTCGCGGCGACGTCGAAGACCTGGTCGACCAGTTTTCGCGGATCCTCGCCGCCGAGTTGCTTGCGGAAGTCGTCGCGCATCCGGGGGTCTTCGCTGAGGTCGACCAGCACCTGATGGTCGATGCCGCGGGTGCCGGTGATCGTGGCCGGCAGCACCGTGTCGGCGCCGGTGGCGAACTTGCCGGCGAGCGCCACCACGATGCTGTTCTGTGAGAGGGCCGCCGCGGGTGTCTTCGCGATCGCGGCGACGCCGTAACGGGCGACGCGGCTCATCGCGGGCGACACCAGTGCCGGTGAGACGGTGCTCTTGTCGAGGGTGGCGAGCATGGTCTCGCCGCCGTCGACGCGGATGCGGGCCGCGGCCGGCGACAGCAGTGCGAACGCCTCACCTTCCGGGAGTGCGGTGACCCTGCGGTGGAGTTGCGCCGCCGACAGCGCGTACAGCCCGGCCCAGCGCGCCAGCCGGTTCGCGTCGACGACGCTTTGCAACTGCGTCCACGCCTGCGTCATCAGTTCTTCCTGGTCGCGGCGCACCACCCCGACGCCGACGCCCGCGGCGATCCGCGCGGCCGGGTCGAGATTGAGTTGTTCCAGCCAGGTCGGCCGTCCGGCCGGATCGGCAGTACCGGACAGCGGCGACTGCCGGACGGCGGTGGCGCACGCCGCCCACTGCCCGTACAGCGGCGGGCCGACGATCGGATCGTCGCTCGTCTGGCCGGCGCCGACGTCGACCAGGGCGGCGAGCTTGCTGTGCAGGATCTGCGCCGACGCCGGCGGCGTCACCGCGAGCGGATCGAACGACGACCGCGGGATCGACCCGAGCGCCTGGTGCGTCTCCGGATCGCGCGGGATGCGTGTCAGGACGGTCGGGACCGTGGCGACGCCGTCGAACGTGGCCTCCGGCGCCTCGGTGTACATGCGGGAGGCCACCGCTTCGATCGCGACCGATCGTGTGCCGATCTGTGCCGACACCGCGGAGCCGACGGGGTGGAGCCGGCGGCACAGCGTCTTGAAGTCGCCCGCGGCGCCGGTGTGGAAGGTCCACTCGGCGTACACCGGAAGTTCCAGCCCCGCGGACGGCTGCCACAGGTCGCCGGACAGCGTCCCCGGAATCCCGAGGCCGACCGCGACCCCGGCCTGGTACGTGGGCACCAGCGCCGCCACGTATTCGGTGTCCGGGAGCAGCCTCGTCGGGCAGACGATCCTGGACGCGGCGCCCGGCTCCGCGCGCGACAGCATGTCGGCGCCCCGTCCGAGGTCGGCGTTCTCGGTTCTGGCCTGCACGTGCGCGAAGGCCGCCGTCGCTGCGGGTGCCGGAACGGAGTCCGCGGACGGCAGGGTGATCATCCGGCGGCACGGGGCGTCGACGGGTGCAGGCCCGATCGGCCCGAACCGGTCGCGCGGCAGCACGATCAGCATCAGCCAGGGCGTCAGCGCGTCGGCGGGCCCGGTCGGCGCCAGGCTGAGCAGCCACGGCATGTCCGGGTGGGCGAACTCGATGGCCGCGAGATAGTTGGGCTCCTGGCGCTGATCCCCCTCCTCGGGTGTGCGGCGGACGATCTGGCCGGGCGCCACTCCGATCACGTCGGCCGGGCCGAGCAGCGCGAACGACGGCGACTGCGCGACATCGGTGCGGTCGCTCGGGCCGGCGTGCGCGGAGACGGTGACCGCCATCTGCACCCGGCGGTTCACCCCGCTCGCGGTGATCCCGGCATCCGTGGCGGCGCCCAGTCCACGCCGGGACCACGACCCGAATTGCAGCGTCGAATAGGTCTCCATCACAGCGTCTCCCAGATCGGGACCACCTGCAGCCGGGCTGCGGCGGTGAACGGCATCGTGGTCAGTGCGGCACCGAGGCTCGCCGTGTCGCGGGTCGTGACCGCGGTGGCGAGGTGCTCTGCCGCCGCCAGATCGTGCTTGTTCGCGATCGTCGACTGCGCCGGATCCCGCACGGTCAGGTAGGTGCCGGCCGACTCGGCGAGCCGGGTCGGGAGAGCGACGCCGACCGCCACCATGTCGAAGGCCAGCAGGCCGGACGGCAGGCCGTGCACCTCGGTCTCGACGGTGCTGACGTCGCGCGCCACCATCGTCCCGGTCCGCGCTTCCTGATGGTTGAGCACGAAGCCGTCCGGGTAGGTCGCGTATCCGGCACTGGTCAACTGCTTGTCGTCGTCGAGCGCCAGGAATTGGCCGGGCGCGAACTTGCCGTGGCTCACCGTCGTGTCACCGGCGGTCTGCGCGTTCAGCACGGTCTCCTCGGGCAGCGGTAGCCCGTCCATCCGGGTGATCGGCGTGCCCAGCGGGACCGCGTTCTGCCGGAAGTTCAGCGTCGTCATCGGATGCAGCAGCGCCGCCTCGGCGGGCCGGGGCCGTCGTTGCACCAGTTCGGGCTGGGAGGTGCTCAGATCGGTCCAGTTCGCGGGCACCCCGACCTGGTCGCGCAGGGCCGCGAGCGGGTCGCGCCCGGGCGGCAGGGCGTCGGCGGTCGACGACCCCCAGGTGATCTCCGGGAGGGTGACGGTGACCTTCCAGAACAGCACGTGAACGCTGGCGCGGCCGCGGATACGCCAGGGCGCCGGCCCGGAGAAGTGCCCGGACAGCGTGACGCTGCCGACGCTGAAGTCCGCGCAATCGATGCTGACGTGCGCTTCGAGATCGGCGGTGAAGGCGAAGGGGCTCAGCGTCATCAGCGCGTCGAAGCTGAATCCGCCGGAGATCCCGAAGCCGCCGATTCCGGCATGCAGGTCGGCGGCGGCACCGAACTGGACCGAGTTGGACGTCACCGCGAGGTACGCGCCGAGGCGGACACGCAGGAACGGGCCGGGTGAGAGTTCCGCGCCGATCCGCGCCAGTTCCGGGCGGCCGGGTTCGCGGTACTGCGGGTGGAATCCGCCGGCGGACAGTTCGAAGAGCGGGTCGTCGCCGCCGCGGATGCGCAGCGACAGGTCGCCGGTGACGGCGAGTCCGACGATGCTGGAACCGGCGAGACTGGCCTGGATCGACAGGCCGGCGCCGGTGATGGAGCCGAGGATCGTGGCCCGCAGGTCGATGAGCGCCAGGTCCTCGTGCGGCAGCGTGATGGCGACCTTGCCGAGGAGGTAGACGTTCGCGTCGCTGATCAGCACGGCGACCGACGCGGAGACGAGAGTCGGGGTGCCCCAGCCGAGTTTGAGCATCGGCCCGACGACGGTCGAGCCCGGCGACGGCGGGAAGCAGGTGCCCAGGGCCGGGAGGAGTCGCGGCGCATCGGCCACCGCGTGGCGCGGGAACATCAGGTCGCCCAGGACGCCGGCGTGCAGCGCCTGTTCCAGGGCGTTGCGGTCGGCGCGCCGGTTGATGCCGACGATGCCGCCGACCCCGACGAGGGTGAAGCCGAAGGACAGCTGAATCGGCGGGGTGAACGTGCCGGTCAGCATCACCAGGACCGAGGGGGCCCCGTCGTGGGGCAGGGTCAGGATGCCGAAGCCGTCGACACTGAGCGGGCCGAGGTCGGCGGAGAGCGCCCCGCTCCACGTGTCGCCGTCGTGGCTGAAGTAGCCGCCACCGGTGACCGGCGGCAGCGCGATCGAGGCCAGCGCCCCGGACGGGTAGATCGGTTCGGCGCGGGCGTCGAGCCGCGGTCCGTCGTCGTCGAGCACCAGCAGCAGCACCGCCTTCGCGCCCATCCGGTCGACGGCGAAGGTGATCCCCGGTATCTCGTTCACCTCGGCCCCGACCACCAGGGCCACCTCCAGCGACGACGACGTCCCGGCGACACTGCCGCCCAGTTCGAGTTCGGCGTGTGCGTGTGATCCGCTCATGATCGGTCTCTCCTCGTCAGTGGGCGGCGCCGAGGGAGAACCTCGGCGAGTGTTGCGACGCGAGTTCCAGCGACGGCGAGTAGTCGACCGCCGCGATGTTCACCATCGAGCCGAACGGTCCCAGGAGCGCCGACGGGTCGACGTCGGCGTGAACTCCGCTGTGCTGGTCGTCGCCGATGCCCAGCGTCACCGCGTACGCGGGGCCGTCCGGGCCCGCCGTCAGGGCGACGCGGGCCGAAAGCGGGCCGACGAGCAGGTGCGCGACGTCCGGCGGTGCCTTGATCGGATCGGTCAGCGGTGTCCAGGAGATCGACGCCGTGAGGTCTCCGCCGGGGTCCGGCACCGCGAGGGCACCGCCGAACGGCCACCGGAACTCCGCCTTTCCGGTGCTGCTGCACGTGACGCTCAGGGCCTCAGTGTGCGGCACGCCGGCGGTCATCTGCGCGCTGGTACGCAGGATGATCCCCTGCGCCGCTTGGGAAGTCGAGGTCTCGCGCAACGCCACCGCGAGCGTGGCACTCCCCCCGCCCGGCCCGACGTCGTCCGGCGTGTAGGTGATGCCGATGGCCCGCGCCCAGGCGGTCCCGGCGACGTCGCCGCCGTCGATCACCTCGACCCGCATGTGCTCGGGGTCGAGTTCGGCGACCTTCACCAGAATCAGGATCAGCAACGACACCCAGTCCGGATGCTCCACCGCGTCGCGCAGTGCCTGGAGGGTGTCGCCTGCGGTCTTCTCGGCGTCCTGTCGTGCCGCGTCGAACAGTTCGGCGACCCGGTCGGGGGCCTGCGCCGCCTGCCCGGCGATCGACGACAGCAGGTCGGTCACCACCGCACCCAGGTCTTCGGGGCGTTCGATCGGCGTGGCGTTCATCGGTCGGCTCCGTATCGCTCAGGCCCGGGCGAGCCGCTGCATCAGCTCGTCCCAGTACGGCCCGCGCTGCAGGCTGCCGATCCGGTCGCTGAGATCGCGGGCGGTGATCACGCCGTCCTTGTTGGTGTCGAGACCCGGGTTCGCCGTGTACGCCCACGCGTACGGGCCCGCCTTTCCGCAGATCGCGGCGTCTTCGTCGGTACCGGCGAGCGTCGCCGGGAGGAAGGTCGCCTGGTACATCCGGCCGGCCGACGTCAGGTACTTCCGGTAGCCCCAGTAGTAGCGCCGCACGTACGGGAGCTGGGCCACCGCGCTCAGCTTCTTGAACTCGTCCGGTCCTCCGGCGAACTGGTACTCCTTGAGTCGGTCCGGCATGAACTGGATCAGCCCGGTGGCCTTCGACGTCGGATGCTGCGCCCACGGCTTCACCCCGCTCTCGCTGTTCATCACGCCGAGCAGGTCGACCGGAGAGCAGTTCATCTCGGCGCACAGCGCTTTGAGGTCGGTGAAGAACTGGTCGGAGAGATGGCTCGTCTTCGACGTGCCGGACGGTGTCGGGCCGTCGGGCTTGACCGGATTCACCGGTCCGGGCGTCGGCGACGACTTCTCGTAGGCGACCATCTCCCGGTCGAGTGCACCCATCGTTCCGGGGCCCACCACCGGGTCGGCGGGCGACAGGTGCCAGTCCCGTTTGAATGCGGCGACGGCGCTGCCGGTCTCACCCCCGAAGCCGCCGTCGGCGCCGTACTTCGGCATCGGATAGCCGAGGGCGATCAGCGCCTGCTGAACCTTCGTCACGGCGGGGCCGCTCGACAACACCGGTGCCGGCGACGGCGGGGTGCCTTTCGCGGCGAGCCGGAGCGAACCGTCCAGCACCCGGGCCAGATCCTGGTCGCCGGCGAAGATCTTGCTCTGCAATGAAGCCATTTCGGGGTCCTCCTGGAATTCGGTGGTTCTGCGCGGCGACGGCCGCTTGTGTCGGGCTGCTACGACTGGCTGGTGATGCCGCGGGCGCTGAGCGCCGCGCTCAGCGCGGCACGGGTGTTGGGGCCGGCCACGCCGTCGGCGGTGAGCCCGGCGCCGGACTGGAACGCGCGCACCGCCGCGGTCGTCCGCGGGCCCGGGATGCCGTCGGGCGTCCCGGGGTCGTAGCCGAGCGCGACGAGCGCCAGCTGCACACCCAGCACGGTCCGCAGGTCGATGATCGACGACGGCGTCGGACCCGACGACGGGCCGGAACCCTCTCCGTCGATCGACGGCGCCGATCCGTCCTGGTGAAAGGTCACCGTGCACTCCGCATCGGACCCCACCGTCCGGTCGAACCACGAGTACAGGTTGACGCCCTGGTATTTGGTGCCGATGATCTCGACCAGCGCGAGGTGGACGTGCGGGGAGCCCGCGACCGGCACCAGCGTCCCGAGGTACTGGCCGCGAGAGATCGTCGCGCCGGGCTTCACCTCCGCGGGTACCTCCCGGAAGTGCGTGTAGAAGCCGCCCATCCGGTCGTCGGGCGAGCGGACGAACAGTTCCGCGCCGAAGAACTTGCCGGAGGTCTTATCGATGTTCCCGGTGTTGAACCGCGTGACGTGCCCGTCGAACGCCGCGTACACCGGCGTCCCGCCCGGCGCGCCCAGGTCCATCCCGTAGCCGATGTACCACTCGGCGGCGAAGCTGTGTCCGCCGACGCCCGGACCCCCGTAGTTCTGGGTCCGGCCGCCCGTGCGGATCGGATTCGACAACTGCATCTCGAAAGCGGGCATGAGATTCCTCCTCGAACCTGGCGTGGTCGCCGTGTCTGGTTCAAGTGTTGGATCCCCCGGCCCCGGCGGATCGAGTAGTGCACTACCCGATCTTCAGCGGCATCGGGCCCCGCGCATCGAGTGGCGTTGTCGGCGGCCCGCCGACATACCGGTCGAGGTACACGCCGGTCGAGCGGAGTCGAGATCACCCTCGCCCATCAGCCCGGTGCAGCCGATTGCGGCGCGCAGACGCTCGGTGTTGTGCCAGTGCCGGCAACGCGGTCTCGCGCTCGGTCTCGGCCCTGCCGGTCCACGACCGGGTCCGGACGACGTCGATCAGCTCAGAACACGCCGATCGCTATACCGTGCTGGTACACGGGCAGATCGGGACTACCGGAGAACTCTTCCCGGTGAGCGCCGATATAGTCGACGATCACCACCTGTTCACAGATCGGCCTAGGTACTTTGGAATCGAATAGTAGTTCAATTGTGGAGATCATCGACTCGTACCCGCGTGAAGTCGAATATGAAATAGTGAAAGGTCACCCGTACGTTGCAGTGACGCGTATCGATCCTCCGCTAGACAGGGACGAGGTTGAGCGCGTTTGGAGTGATCGGGCGCTGCCCGGGCAGCTCCGCGAACTCTGGACGACGGCGGTGTCAACTCGTGGAAGCAACGTTGTCCTTCAGTAGGCGTTCGAAGACTTCCCGTGGAGTGTAGAAGCCCAGGCACTGCCGTGGCCGCTCGTTGAGCTCGCGGGCGATCGCTTCGAGGTACAG
>NZ_JBPSDN010000033.1:0-48761 GCF_052036135.1 Gordonia marina | reverse complement strand
TGACCCTGACCACCGACACAAACACCGACTCGACGACGGAGGTGACCACCGATGACCTGATGCAAATACCAGCCTGACCACCACCGAAGGATCAACAACGAGTTACACCACTACTTGGGGCTTGACCCTGCGGCGGCGGGTTTGAGTATCGTCATGGGGGTCTCCAATCGTTCGCCGGCTTGTTCGGCTGTCGGTAGCGCTGCCCGGAGCGTTGCTACCGTGACCACGTTGCCATCAACGCAGGGCAGAGCCTAGGTCTAGTTCGGCCCTAGTAGCGCCCGCGAATGGTCCAAAATGGACCCATGGAGGATCAATGGCCACTGCCGTCAGCCGCAGCGCAAGACATCATCCGACTCGGCGCTACGCAACTCCTCGACCCTCGCGCGGAATGGCTCGACACATGGAACCACGCAGTCGAGCACGGCGACGGAACGGTCGCGCCCATGCTCTCGGACCCAGTGTTGGTGGAGGGCTCCCGGAACTCCAATCTGGACAGCTTGCAGCATTGGGCTGGAGCGAACATCCGGAACCCAGGTGCGCGCGTTTCAGCCAACCTCAGCCCGACGATTCTCGAGGCCACCCGCGATCTACTTCGCCGCGATCTCGATGAAACGGCGTTGGGCCTATGGCGGGTTGGTCAGAATGCCGGCTGGCAGCGGTGGATAGAGATCTGCTTCGAGTTGACCTCGGATACCCACGTACTGCAGGAAGTCCTCGCCGTCACCTCACGTTCGATTGCGGCTTTCGTCGACGACACCATCGCGGCTGTGGCTCGAATCATCCGACAGGAGCGTCAGGATTTGGCCCAGGGCTCGCACTCCGACCGGCTCACAACGGTTCTTCTGTTGTTGGAGGGTGCCCCGATCCCGAGAACGAGGGCCGAAGGCCGACTCGGCTACGGACTAACCGGCAGCCATCTCGCCGCCGTCATCTGGGCCACAGGCACTGCGACCGGCGAGGACTTGGAGTTCGCCGCCGAGCAGCTGATGCGCGCCACGGGTGCCACACGCCGACTCACCGTGCTTGCCACGCGTGCGTCGCTGTGGCTGTGGCTGCCGGTCGACAGCGCGCCTGCCGTGAGCGACCTCGAGCCGGCAATCGCCGCGGTTCCGAACGTGCGTATTGCGATCGGCAGACCACGCCCAGGAATCGATGGGTTCAGGCAGAGCCATCTGGAAGCAACCACAGTCCAGCAGATGATGGCCCGGCTCGGAACCGAGCGACAGGTCGGCAGCTACCGAGACGCCCAGCTCGTCTCGATGCTGAGTGCCGATGTAGGCCGCGCCGACGAGTTCGTCGCGGACACGCTGGGAGATCTTGTGACTGCAGATCCGCAGCTCCGGACCACGCTGCGCGTGTATCTGGAACAGCAAAGCAACGCCGCGAGAACCGCAGAAATTCTCTACGCCCACCGCCACACAGTCGTGCGGAGACTAGCGCGCTGCGAGGAACTCCTGCCTCTCCCTCTTGACGACAATCCTGTCGCCATCGGCGCGGCTCTGCAACTGATGTGGTGGCGTGACGAGAGACACTGAGGTGGTCAAAGATCGGTTCTTCGGGTTTCTGGTGCGTATGGTTCGCCGACCGTTCGGCCCAGCACAGAACCATCGGAGTTTGGCCCGGCCGCCGTGAGTGACCACCTTCGTTGGGCGTCGACCCCTTGGGTCGGTCGTCACCTATCGGTTGTGTTCGACAGCCAACCCCCGGCCGGAATCCGGTAGAACATGACCGCAATCGCACCGTAGTGCGCCGGCTGCGATCTTGGCCGGCGTCTTGGGCAACTCCCCCGCGACCATCGAACGACACGCCAGCCTGCCGAAACGCACCGACCTCAGTCTCGCAGAGGAGTGATCAGACAACTGCTGCTCGCGGTGGCGAGGACGGTGCCGTGGGCGTCGCGGAGGTCGGCCTCGGCGAAGCTCACCCTCTTGCCGGGTTTGACGACCCAACCGCGGGCGACGATGTCACCGTCGAACGCCTGGATCGGCCGCAGGAAGCTGACCTTGATCTCGATCGAGCTGTAGCCGACACCGGCCGGGAGCATCGAGTGGACCGCGCAGCCGGCCGCGGAGTCGAGCACGGTGCAGGCCAGTCCGCCGTGCACCATGCCGATGGGGTTGTAGACGGATTCGTCGGGCGTGCAGGCGAAGGCGACCTCGCCGTCGGCCACGTGGACCAGCCGGAATCCCATCAGCTCGCCCATCGGCGCGCCCGGGACGTCACCGCGCATCCACTGCGTGAGGAAGTCGCGCCCGGATAGTCCGCGGCTGCGCTCCGCCGTGGCGCTCGGGTCGTGCCATCGGACGGTCTTCGTCCTCACCGCATCGTCGCCGGCGGGAGCGGAATCGATCATGCTCGTCATCGCCTACCAGCCGTTCACGTGCAGCACGGACTCCAGCGGAGCGCGCTTGGCGGGCTTGAAGTCCGTGCCCTTGGTGTAGGCGACGGGCAGCAGCACGCCCTGCCGGACGTTCGGCGGAATCCCCAGCGCTTCGGCGACCTCTCGCTCGTACTCCAGGTGCAGTGTCGTCCAGGCGGATCCGAGGCCGCGCGAGCGCAGCGCCAGCGCGAGATTCCACGCCGCGGGAAGCAACGAGCCCCAGGTCTGCGCCTGGTTCCCAGACGGCAGTTCGCCGCCGGGCACATGTATCGCGCCGATCACCAGTGCCGGCACCCGGTCCATGACCTCGGCGAGGTAGGTCGCGCTCGAGGCCACCTTCTCCGCGGTCGCGAGATCCTTCGGCGGCTTGGCGGCCCGCGCCACAGCGCCCGCCGCCGCGTAGGCGGCGTAGGCCCTGCGGTAGTGCTCCGCGACGATCCGCTTCGGCTCGGGATCGGTCAGCACGATCCAATGCCAGCCCTGCGCATTACTGCCCGACGGCGCCTGCAGCGCCACCTCGAGCGCCTCCGTGATCACCTCCAACGGCACCGGCCGGTCCAGGTCGAGGCGCTTGCGCACCGAGCGCGTGGTGGTCAGCACCTCGTCGACGGACAGGTCCAACTGCGGGAATGTCGTGGTCATCGTCGTCCTCTTCTTCGCGTGTGTGGGTTCGATCCGATCAGGGCTACGGCGCGCTGCCGGCGATCCACTGCTCGTAGTAGGCGGGCATCGCGGAGGCCCGGGAGGTGAACTCCGGCGATCGCTTCTCGAGGAACGCGGCCACGCCCTCTTTCGCATCGCCGACGCTCGCCCAGAACAGCGCGAGCGACTCGACGCGGTGCGCGTCGGCGGGATTCGGGAGCGCGCCGTTGCGCCGCAGCATCTGCTTGGCCTGGGCCACGGCGACCGGGGACCTGCCACGTGTCCACGCGTTCGCGACGTCGACGGCGCGGGCCAGCAGGTCCTCCGGCCCCACCACCTCGTCGACCAGGCCGACCGCGGCCGCCGCGCCGGCATCGAGGATGTCCGCGCGGAGTACGAGATCCAGCGCGGCGGACTGCCCGACGATCCGCTCGAGGAACCAGCTCGAGCATGCCTCGGGGGTCACGCCGATCCTGCCGAAGATCAGGCCCATCCGCCCCTCCGTCGACAGGATCCGCCGATCCATCGCCAGCGTCATCGTGGCACCGACTCCCACCGCGGCCCCGTTGATCGCGGCGATCACGGGCTTGCGGCAGTCATGGACGGCGAGCGTGACCCTGCCGCCGGGGTCACGCACGTGGGCGACCTCCGGGTCGTCGAGATCCTGCAGGTCGGCGAGGCCGGGGCTCTTCGACTCGTCGAGCCCGAACACGTTCCCCTCGCCGCTCAGGTCCATACCCGCGCAGAACGCGCGGCCCGCGCCGGTGACGATGACCGCGCGGACGGCGTCGTCGTCGTTGACCTCGCGGAAGGTGCGCTCCAGCTCGTCCCCCATGGTCAGGACGAAGGCGTTGAGATTGTCGGGACGGTTGAGCGTGACGGTCAGGATGCCGTCGACGAGGCGGTGCGTGATGGTCTCGAACATGGTGATACCTCGGTGATCTCGGTCGTGGATCGGGAATTCCGCCACACTCTGGCTTCTTTGTTAAAAGCTAGCTAGACTCCACCTGACTGTCAATATCGAAGTGAGGTACGACGTGGACTGGCTCCGTCTGGACACTCAGAACTGCCCCGTACAGCGCACGCTCGAACTCGTCGGTGAGAAGTGGAGCCTGCTCCTCATCCGCGAGGCGATCAACGGCGTCCGCAGGTTCGACGACTTCCGGGACCACCTCGGCATGTCCGAGGCCGTGCTGTCGGACCGGCTCCGCAAGCTGGTCGCGGCGGGGATCCTCGAGACCCGCCCGTACCGGCCGGAGGGCGGCCGCACACGGAACGAGTACGTGCTCACGAACAAGGGCTGGGACCTGTGGCCGGTGATCGTCTCGCTCATGCAGTGGGGTGACCGGTACACCGCTGATCCCGAAGGGCCGTTCCTCGACGTCCGTCACTCCGACTGCGGCGCACCGGTTCGCGTGGTCGTCGAATGCAGCGACGGGCACGGCGCCATCGGGCGCGATCAGGTGGCCGTCAGCCCGGGCGCGTCCGCACGCGAGCGCACGACCGTGGGTGAGGTGTCGTCATGACCGAGCGAGATCACCGACCCGCCACGGACACCGACCTCCTCGTCCTGGCGACCGACTTCGACCGCGGCGGCTGGGTCCTCGACTCCCAGTTCCAGTCCCAGATGGGCGGCGCGTACCTCCTGGCCCACGGGCTCGGGAGCCCCGTCGCCGACGCCTCGGCCGCCGTCGAGGTCACGCACCCGGGCGAGTACCACGTCTGGGTGCGCGCCAAGGACTGGGTGCCGGCGCACCATCCGGGGCGCTTCACCGTCACCATCGGCGGTCGGACCCCGGAGACGGAGTTCGGCGCGAACGGCCAGGACTGGTCGTGGGAGCGCGCGGGCACCGTAGACCTCCCCGCGGGTGCAACGCGGATCGACCTCCACGATCTGACCGGCTTCGACGGACGATGCGAAGCGATCTACCTCAGCCTCAGCGACGTCCCGCCACCGGAGGGGAACAACGCCGTCACCCGGGCGTGGCGCCGCCGCCTGCGCGGGCTCCCGGCGGCGCCGATGGATGCCGGCGCCTACGACGTCATCGTCGTCGGTGGCGGAGTCAGCGGCGCCGCCGGAACACTCGCCGCGGCACGGCTCGGTCTCCGCGTGGCCCTGATCCAGGGCCGGCCGGTGCTGGGCGGCAACGCGAGCGTCGAGATCGGGCTCACGCCCCGCGGGGAGACCGGTCCTCTCGTGCACGAACTCACCGCCCGGCATCCCGACGGCGACCTGCTCGCCCGGGACGTCCTCGACCGGGAGGCGAACGTCTCGGTGTTCACCGAGCACGAGGTCTTCGACGTCGTCGTCGACGGACGGCGGGTCACCGCCGTCGATGCCCGCGACACCCGCACCGGAGCGGAGTACCGGTTCGCGGCCCCGCTCGTGATCGACTGCAGCGGAACGGCGATCGTCGGCCTCCTGGCCGGAGCCCGCACACTGTTCGGCAACGAGTCCGCGGCGGAGTACGGCGAGCCGTCCGCGCCGCCCGAGCACCTCGATCAGCACCACGGCCACACCGTCTTCTTCCGGACGCGCGAGTCGGATGCGCCGGTCACCTTCCCGGACGTTCCGTGGGCGCAGGAGGTCGCCAAGGACTACGCGAACCTCAACGGACAGCTCATCAAGCCCGGTGAGGACAACGGTCCCGGTCCCGTCGCCGGACGCTTCCGCACCCCGGATCCCGAGACCCGCCGGCGGATGCTGGTGCCCGCCACGCACTTCTGGGAGTACGGGCAGTGGCTGGACCCGTACACGCAAGGCGAGGAGATCCGCGATCACCTCCTGCGCGCGCTCTACGGGACCTTCGCCAACGTCAAGCAGACCGAGCCCGAGACGTACGCGAACCTCGCCCTGGACCACGTGGCCTTCGTCGCCGGACAGGGCGAGTTCCGGCGCTACCTCGGCGACTACGTCCTGACCGAGAACGACATCCGCGAACACCGGCAGTTCCCCGACGCCGTCGCGCTGAACTCCGGCGCATTCTGCCTGCACTACCCCATCGACAAGGACTACGACTTCCGGCTCCGCGACTGGAAATGGGACACCCGCGACGGACTGCCCTTCGAGGTGCCCTTCCGCTGCCTGTACTCCGCGGACCTCGACAACGTCATGATGGCCGGCAAGCACATCAGCGTCACCCACATCGCCGGGTCCGTCACCAAGTTCATGGGCAACGGCGCCCAGCACGCCATCGCCACCGCGGCCGCCGCGGCGCTGTGCCTGAAGCACGGCGTGTCACCACGGACGATCGCATCCGATCACATGGATGAACTCCAGCGAACGGTGGCGGGGCTGACCGAGGCCGGCCTGGGAAGTACACAGGCCTAGGGATTGAAGATCCGCCCCTGGATCAGGCGTTGTCCCAGCTGGTCGGCGCCGCGTCCAGGTCGATCTCGAGCGTTTCCAGAAAGCGCGCCGTCATCAGATAGTGCCCGGTGAGTAGAGCCACCGTCGCGGTGCCTTGCTCGCCGAGGACGGCCACCGCACCGTCGAACGACGCGGTACCCGCCTTCGGTTGCGCCACCATGTCGTCGACGAACCGCAGAACCGCGCGTTCGGATCGCGACAGCGCGCTGAGGTCCCCGGATTCGATCGCAGCGAGCTCGTCGCGGCCCAGACCGACCGACGCGGCGATAGCGACGTGCTGCATCCACTCGTAGGAACTGCCGCACCGGACACCGACTCGGAGAATGACCATCTCACGAATACGGGGCGACAGCGGTGAACTCGACAGCGCCGCTCCCAGGGCGAGATAGCCGTCAGCGATGTCCGGCGTCGTACGAAGAAGGCCTGCGACCAGGTTCGAGGGGAATCGGTGATAGATCGTCTTCTCCCGCTCGGATACCCCCGAGGGGTCGGCGAGGGTGATCCTTGCCATGAGTTCTCCTTGCTCAGTCGGTTTCGTCGAGGACCTGCTGGACGGTGCGCATCGCGGCAAGTGATGCGGGCGCGCCGCAGTACCCCGCGGTCTGGATGATCGCCTCGACGATCTCCTCGCGGGTGAGGCCGTTGGTGAGTGCCCCGCGGACGTGCCCGACCAACTCTTCGTGGGCACGCAGCGCGGTCAGCATGCCGAGGTTGAGCAGACTTCGATCCCGGCGGCTCAGGCCCGGCCGGTTCCAGACGGCATCCCAGACGTGTTCGGTGATGAACCGCTGCAACTCCTCGGATGCGGTCCCGGCGGTGCGGACGAGTGCACGATCGACGAAGTCGTCACCCATCACCTGCCGCCGAGTCGCCATCCCGTCGCGGTACGCGCTCTCGTCGGTCATGCGGACTCCGGATTCACCTGGATCGACGGCCCGTGCCCGGGGACGATCGTGCGGGCGGCATGGTTCTCGAGAAGCCGAGCGCTGTCGCGTGTGCGGGCCTCGTCGTGATTGAACACATCCGGAAGGATCTGCAGCCCGCAACACGGACTCAGCGGATGCCCGGTCACGAGGGCGTCACCGGAGAACAGCACGCCTTCGTCCGCCAAGAAGTACGCCGTGTGCCCCGTCGTGTGCCCGGGCGTCGCGATCGGCGTCAGCCCGCCGGGCAGGTCCACGCCGTCGGCGCTGATGACCGAGGGGATCTTGATGTCCATGCGCCCCCGAACCGCGACCATCGTCTGCGCGACCCAGCGCCGGCCCGCGGAAGTCGTGAGCTGGCGGAGCATGTCCTTCGGCGTGATCTGCTCCAGGTACTCGCGCCGGGCGTGCGGTACTTCGGCTTCGCCGGTGTAGACCGGCATCCCGACCTTCTCGATGAGAGTGGGGATCGCGCCGATGTGGTCGAGGTGCGCGTGGGTGATCAGAACCGCTGCGACGTCGTCGAGACTGTGTCCGATCTCGTGCACCGACTTCAGCACGTCGGCCGTGTCGCCGAAATAGCCCGCGTCGATGAGTGTCACGCCGGAATCACTGGTGACCAGCGCCCAGTTGACGTTCGTTCCGGCCGCCACGTAGACCGAGTCGGATACCTGGTCGATCTTCATTCTTCTCCTCCGATGAGATGCTCGATGACCCCGATGCCGTCGATCTCGAGGCGCAGTGTCTGTCCCGGGGCGAGCCAGCGCCCCAGCTCCATTCCCGATCCACCCGGCAGTGTCCCCGTCGCGAACAGCTCACCGGGGAAGAGCTGCTCGCCCTGCGAACAGTGCGCGATCGCCTCGCCGACCGAATACTGCATTCCCCGGGTCCCCGTCTCCGAGACCACCTCACCGTCGATCGTGACACTCGCCGTCAGCCGATCGAGATCGGCGGCGAGGTCCGGCCCCGTGACCGCGGTCGACGACATGGAGCTGGCGAAGTGCTTGGACCGCTGCGGCCCGAAACCCGATTGCATTTCGGCGAGCTGCACATCCCGGGCGGAGAAGTCGTTGATGACGACGAGGGCTCCGATGGCCGCCGCGGCCTCCTCCGCCGTGGCATCACGCAGGGGACGCGCCAGCACCACACCGAGCTCGAGCTCGAAGTCGAGCGCAGTGGTGTACGCCGGAGCGCGCACCGGCACACCGGACGGAATGATCGTGAGGGCGTTGGACATGTAGTAGATCGGCTGGCGGTACCACAGCGCGTTCGGACGGAACTGCGGGAAGCTCTCGCCGTTCGCCCGCTCGAAGGCGCAGGCCTCCTCGTAGACCTGAGGCAGGAATCGTCGAGCCATCCCGCGGGCGGCATCGATCGCGTGTTTCTCGAAGAGCATGAAGTCGCGAAAGGACGTGGGGCACACCGGAAGCACCGCGGCACCGTCGGGCATACCCGCGTAGCGCTCCAGCTCGACGTCGGGCCGGAACGGTGACTGCCAGCCGAGCTGCTCGGCCGGCCGCCAGCCCTCACCGGTGTCGATCTGCGCATCGATGCAGTGGTCGGCACGGTTGAGCAGTCGCCGAACGACGGTCCGGCTCATGACCGCCCCGCCCCGTCGGCGGCGAGCAGGTGGCGGCGGAAGAAGTCGTGGGACAGCCGCATCCATTCATCGCCGTGCCCCATGGCGCAGTGATCGTCACCGTCGTACAGCACGAGTTCGCCGTAGGGTGCCCCGATGGCGATGTCGATCGAATCCCGGGTGCTGACGAGCGTGTCGTCGGCCCCGTTGATCACCAGCAGCGGGTTGGGAATACGCGCGTAGTAATCGGCGATCGCCATGGCCGCGAGCCTCTTGGACGTATCCGCCGTACTGGTGGCACCGGTGGCGTTGCTCAGCGTCCACAGCATGATCTCGGGCATCCCGATCGACGCGAGCGGCCCGAAGCTCCGGTTGGTGGGCGCCCCGTTCGCGACGGTGGCCTTCAGGCGTGCGTCGACCGCCGCCATCCGAGTGGCCCAGTAGGCGCCGAAGCTGAGGCCGATCATCCCGATGCGTTCGCCGTCCAGCCGCGGATCCTCGGCCAGGAAGTCGATGGCCTTCGTGTAGACGCGCTCGGCGGCGGGCGACAGCGGCTCCCGGTACGAGTAGGTGCCCGGCATCTCCATGACGAACATCGCCAGACCACCGGACCTGTACTTCAGGAGCGGCAGGAGCGCCTCGGCCAGGGTGCCCTCGACGCCGTTGCTCACGAGCACGACCGGCGGCTGCTCCACCCCGCTCGGAATCACGAGGTAGCCGCGAATCCGGTCCCCGTCGCCGAAGGGAATCTCCACCCGCTCGATGGTCACATCCATCGCGGGAGCCAAGGCGGTCAGCAGGATCTCGCCGAGAACATGCGAACGCTCGTAGGCGCGGAGCCGGAGCGGGCTCCAGCCCGGCCATGCCGCGACGAACTCGTAGGTCATCGCCTTGATCAAGCTGTCGAGCGCGATCGCCGCGTCGGCGTGGGCGGGATGCTCCGCGCAGAAGCGCTCGGCGGCTTGGGGATCGGCTGCGGCATCGCGTTCGGCGAGGATCGTGACGGCGGGGTCAAGCAGTTCGCCCAGGGCACGGACATCGACGGTTCCATCGCCGAGCAGTTCGCTCGTGCTGGGCCCTCCGAGTTCGGCGAGCGCGGCGTCGGCCGCGGCCAGGTGCCGGTCGGCGATGGCGTCCCAGTAGCCGGCCCAGTTGGCATCCTCGAACGATCGGCAGCCATCGAGCTGCTGGCGAAACCCGGTCTTGTCGATGCCGCCGAGATGCGTGAACCGGTCGGCGAAGAGCCGCGGCAGGAAGGGCACCGGCCCGAGCCGGCGGGTCGCCGTCTCGGTCGTGTGCGTGAGAGCGCAGGCGGTCACCATCACTCGCTGGGCCAGATCGGACAGGGACATCATGGATCCTCCGGAACTCTCGATCGCAGAATATTCTGCTTTTAACGAGGCTACGGTCGGCGGCCACCAAACGCAATAGTTTCTGCGTTAGCATGTGCATGTGACTGAATCCGAGGCGCTCCGCCGGCCGGGTGGCCGTTCCGCTCGTGTGCGCGACGCCGTCCATCAGGCCGTGCTGGAGACGGTGATCGAGCTGGGCGTGGGCAAGGTCGGCATTCCCGAGGTCAGCCGTCGCGCCGCAGTCCGGGACAGTTCGATCTACCGACGCTGGGGGACTCGCGAGAACCTCCTCGTCGACGCCCTGCTCGGTGCTAGCGAGCACGCGCTCCGCGTGCCGGACACCGGATCCCTCCGAGGAGACCTGAGCGCCTTCGCGAGCGATCTCATCGACTACCTGAACACTCCCCTGGGCGACGGTCTGGTCCGGACACTCGCATCCATTCCGGACTCGGAAGACACCCGATCCGCGCGAGATGAATTCTGGACCAGTCGACTACGGACGCTCATGCCGATACTCACGCGAGCGAGCGAGCGCGGCGAGGTACCACCGGACGTCGACGGGCGCATCCTCATCGAACTCGTCATCGCACCGATTCACTTCCGGCATCTGCTCACCCGGGAACCCACCGATCCCGCGCTCGTGAGCGTTCTGGTGGATACCGCGATCCGGGCGGCGCAAACCACCGCGCACGGTCGTCCCGAAGATCGTTGAACGCGTCGACGCGATCGTCGACAGGATCGCCTACAGGCTGAGCCGCGGGCACCTCGGGCGCCAGGTGGGGTCCGGCTCAGCAATGCGATCGGAAGGTCGATGTCCCGTCATGGCGTGGTCGTCGCTTGCGGCAACTCGCGCCCCACGCCGAAGCACTCAGTTGGCGAATCCCGGCGCGGCCGGCATCGTCACGATGAACAAGCCGACCAGCACCACCACCAGGCCGCCTTCGACGAGCGCGACGAGAATCGTACGAACGAACTTCTCTTCCGCGCTGATCGTCTTGTTCCGGAACGTCGGAATCAGGCAGAACGGCAACATCGCGAACACCGCGATGCATACCCACACCGCGGCCAGGCCGACACCGCCACTCGTTCCCATCGTCCAGAAACGTACCCGGTCATCGCCGGCGGCGGATCCGGCAGTCGCGAAACCGCCGCATCCGTCCGCACAGCGCGATCTCGACCGCCGTATTCGACGGTCGCCGACCAACAGATACGACGGTTTCGCGGCCGGCACCGCACGTCCGCCCCGGACCCTGGAACAGGTCTGGCCCCAGAGGCCCCTGTGGTCCCATGAATGTGGTAAGCCTACCCTGTGCGAATCTCTCTGAAGTCGACGCTGCATGGCCTCCTCGTCGCCGGGCTCGTCGCCACGGCGCTGCCCCTCAGCGCCGGGCCGGCGCACGCCGACACCGCGTTCACCGAGGATTTCAACGGTGCCGCCGGGGCCGCCCCGAACAGTGCCACCTGGAACTACGAGACCGGTGGCGGCGGCTGGGGCAACAATGAGAAGCAGACGTACACCAACTCCCGCCAGAACTCCCGCCTCGACGGCCAGGGCAACCTGCTGATCCAGGCGCGGAACGACGGCGGGAACTGGACGTCGGCGCGGCTGAACACCTTCGACAAGTTCACCTTCACCTACGGCACGCTCACGGCGCGGATGAAGATGCCGATGGGCAAGGGCCTGCACACCGGATTCTGGCTGCTCGGCACCGACATCTACAGCGCGGGCTTTCCGCAGAGCGGCGAGGTCGACATCGCCGAGCACATCACCGGCAGCGACTTCGTGCACGTGGGCATCCACGGCCCGACGTCGACCGGCGGCCTGAGCACCGGCTCGCTGGACCTGAGTGCGCTCGGCGGCATCTTCGCGCCGCTCGCCGGCCGGTACGAGAACGGATCCGACGTCAAGAACATCGATCCGTCGCAGTTCCACACCTACGGCGTCACCAAGACCTCGTCGAAGATCAGCTTCCTCTTCGACGGGACACCGTTCCACACGATCGCCAAGTCGTCGCTGAGCGCCGATCAGAAGTGGGTGTTCGACAAGCCCGTCTTCATGATCCTCAACCTCGCCGTCGGCGGCGACTGGCCCGGTCCGGTCGACGGTGACACCGCGAACGATGCCACCGCGACCGTCGACTGGATCAAGTACACGCCGTAGTCCGCGTCCCTCACATGAGGGCCTGACCCGCATCAATGACGTGCTTGCGGCCGGTGACGTACCGCGAGTCGTCGGACGCCAGATAGACGACGGTCCGCGAGATCTCCTCGGGCTCCAGCCCCTTGGTCGGCATCAGCGTCATCCCGCCCGCCACCTCGTCGAAGTCGGCGCGCGTCGGGTTCTCCAGGTCGGGACGGAACAGCCGGAAGGTGACGTCGTTGACCACCATGTCGGTGAGGATGGTGCCCGGGTGCACGGTGTTCACCCGGATCGATTCCGGGGCCAGTTCCTTGGCCAGCGACCGGCACAGCTGAACCAGCGCCCCCTTCGCCGCCGAGTAGTGACCGATGTTGGCGGTCGGGATCAGCACGGCGAGGGAACTGGTCAGGATCACCGATCCGCCGCGACCACCCGCCCGGATGCGCGGCACCGAGACCTTGAGCGTCTTCCAGACACCGGTCAGATTGATGTCGAGCATCGTCTGCCACGTCTCCTCGTCCATGTCGAGGGTCGAGTCGTAGTGCGAGATGCCGGCGTTCGCGACGACGATGTCGAGTCTGCCGAACTCCTCGACCCCCGCATCGACGGCGGCCTTCAGCGCGTCGAGGTCCCGTACGTCCGCCTGACGGGCGACGATGCGCCGGCCCAGCGCCTCGACTTCACGGACGGTCTCGGCCAGATCCTCCGGGGTCGCCATCGGGTACTGCACCATCGGCACCTGCGCGCAGAGGTCGACCGCGATGATGTCGGCGCCCTCGGCGGCGAGCGCGAGCGCATGCGTCCGCCCCTGGCCGCGGGCCGCACCGGTGATGAAGGCGACCTTTCCGTCGAGCTTTCCAGTCATGTTCGTTCTCCTTGATGGGTTACTTCTTGTCGGAAGTCTGGGTGCCGGCCGGCGGGAAGATCCGCGCGACCGCCTCGACGGCGGCCCGCCGCCGGGCCGCCGGCCCGGGATCGTCGACGTCGCCGACCAGGTCGATCACGTGCGGCTGCCACAACCAGGCGACGGCGATCTCGTTGACCAGCACCAGCACGTCGACGGCCTCGAAATCGGTGCCGAGCCCGCCGTCGGCCTGCGCCGCGCGGATCCGGCCGACCGCGTCGAGGATCATCCGCTGGAACGGGTCGTCGGGATCGGCCTGAGGCTCGAGCTGGTCCAGCCGCAGCCAGCGCATCAGGCGCAAGTGGTCGGGATGCTCGGCGAAGTAGTCGAACACCCGTCCGGCGTACCCGGGCAGATCGAGCGGATCGAGCCGCGTCGCGGCGGTGAGTTCGTCCAGCGCTTGCCGGGACACGTGGGCGTACAGCTCGTCCTTGCTGCGGAAGTACGCGTACAGCCGCTCCTTGCTGGTCTTGGCGTGCCGGGCGATCCGGTCGATCCGCGCCCCCGACACCCCGTGGCGGGCGAACTCCGCGCTCGCCGCGGCGACGATCCGCTCCCGCGTGGAGTCCCCGCTCTCTTCGGTGGTCATGGCATCGACCGTACCGAACCAAACTGTTTGGTTTGGCCGATTCGGCAAGATCTGCTCTCGGCCCGGCAGAATGATCGTCAGCGTCGGCGGCTTCCCCTGTCCGCCGGCCCGCACGGAACGAGGCAACGATGAACCGCAGCGCACCCGCTCCCCTGCTCACCGCACTGGCGACGGCCGACGACACCCCCGCGGTGACCGTCGGCGACGACACGCTCACGCGCGCCGAGCTCGCCGGGGCCGCCGCGGCGGTGGCGGATCGGGTCCGCGGAGCAGCGGCCGTCGCCGTCGATGCCACACCGTCACTGGACACCGTCATCGCATTCACCGGCTGCCTCACCGCCGGAGTCCCCGCGGTCCCCCTGCCGCCGGATTCCGGTCCGGCCGAGCGTCATCACATCCTCACCGATTCCGGCGCGGAGCTGCTCCTCGGCCGGCCAGCCGACGGTGAGGCGATCCCCGCGGTGCCGGTCGACCCGGCGGCCCGCTCCGACGCGTCGTGGCCCGAACCCGATCCCGGATCGACGGCGCTGATCATGTACACCTCCGGCACCACGGGCGCGCCGAAGGGTGTCGTCCTGTCCCGGTCGGCCGTCGCCGCCGGGCTGGACGGACTCGGTGAGGCGTGGCAGTGGACCGCCGACGACACGCTCGTGCACGGGCTCCCGCTGTTCCACGTCCACGGCCTGGTCCTCGGCGTGTTCGGCGCGCTGCGGCACGGCTCGCCCCTGGTGCACACCGTGCGGCCGACTCCCGAGGGTTACGCGCGGGCCCGCGGCACCCTCTACTTCGGCGTGCCGACCGTCTGGTCCCGGATCACGGCCGACGAGGCCGGTGCCCGAGCGCTCGCCGGCGCCCGGCTGCTCGTCTCGGGCAGCGCCCCGCTTCCGGTCCCCGTCTTCGAGCGCCTGCGCGACCTGACCGGTCACCCGCCGGTCGAGCGCTACGGCATGAGCGAAACCCTCATCACCATCAGCACCCGGGCCGACGGCGAACGCCGCCCGGGTTGGGTCGGCCTCCCGATCCGCGGCGTCGAGACGCGGCTGGTCGACGACGCCGGTGCGCCCGCGACACACGACGGCGACACCCTGGGCCATCTCCAGATCCGCGGCGACACCCTGTTCGACGGGTATCTGAACAACCCCGCCAAGACCGCGGCCGAGTTCGCCGCCGACGGCTGGTTCAACACCGGCGACATGGCCGCGATCGACCCCGGCGGCTTCCATCGCATCGCCGGCCGCACCTCGGTCGACATGATCAAGTCCGGCGGGTTCCGGATCGGCGCGGGCGAGGTGGAACACGCGCTCCTCGCACACCCGGCGGTCGCCGAGGTGGCCGTGGTCGGACTGCCCGACGCCGATCTCGGGCAACGCATCGTCGCCTTCGTGGTCGGCGATCCGGTCGGCGAACAGGTGCTGTCCGATTTCGTCGCCGCCACGCTGTCGGTCCACAAGCGTCCGCGGGAGATCCGGATGGTGCCGTCGCTCCCCCGCAACGCGATGGGGAAGGTCACCAAGAAGACGCTGATCGGCGAGGGCTGAGCCTCCCCGCCCCTCGCTTACGTCTGCGCCACCCGATCACGCGACCGGGCGGCGTGCGCGGCCACCTTGCTCCGGTTGCCGCAGAGTTCCATGCTGCACCAGCGGCGGCTCCGGCTCCGCGAGGTGTCGACGAACATCAGCACGCAGGTGTCGTGATTGGCGCAGCGCCGGATCCGGCCGGCCGCGTCACCGGTGAGCAGCGCCGCCGCGGCGTCGGCCAGGAGCCACGGAAGCCACCGCGTATCCCGGGACAGGTCGATCACCGTCTCGCGGGTCAGCGCGCCGCCGGATGCCCGCCGCAGCCGCGTGCCCGGCGCAGCCGCCAGCGCGTCGTTCAGCACGTCCAGTTCGGCGTTCGGCACCGGATCGCCGGCCGCCACCGCGCCGACGACCGCCTTCACCGCCGTCCGCAGCCCGATCACCTGTGCGTACACCGCCGGGCTGATCTCCACCGGAGTGCCGAATCGGGCCGCGAGTCCGGACGCGCCCACCCATGCGGCGAGGGCGCCGGGGCCGTCGAGCAGGTCGGCCGGCGCGCCGCCGATCACCATCACGGTGTTCACCAGGTCCAGCGCCGGGTCACCCGCGAGAAAGACGAATTCCGGATTCCCCTGTCGATCCATTCCTAACCCGCTATACGTTGTTAAGACGGTTAGTCGCCCGCCCGATCTCAGGAGCCATCATGCCACTGCACACCGGCCACATCGGCCTCAATGTCACCGATCTCGATCGTTCGATCGCCTTCTACACCGGCGTCCTCGGCTTCGAGGTGCTCGGCCGGTCCGACGAGGACGGCCAGAAGTTCGCCTTCCTCGGCGACCCGAACGTCGCCTCCGAGGTCTTCCTCGACAAGCTCGCGATCACGCTCTGGGAGCAGAGCGACGGCCGCTTCTCGACCGGGATTCCGGGTCTGCACCATCTGGCCCTGCACGTCGATTCGGTCGACGAGGTCGAGCGGCTGCGGGCCCGCGTGCAGGACGCGGGTGCCGAACTGCTGTACGACGGCGAGATCATTCCGCACAGTGACGCGTTCTCGTCCGGCGGCTTCTTCTTCCTCGATCCCGACGGCCTGCGGCTGGAGGTCTGCGCTCCGGACGGGGTGCCGACCGCCGATGCCGTCGCCGGTGCGACACCTTCCTGTGGCTTCTTCGACTGAGCCGGCGGCCGTCTTCCACGACGGCGAACTCGACGTTCAGCGGCGCGCGGGGCTGACGGCGGAGGCCGCCCGCCTCGCGCGGATGCTGGAGCAGGACGCGTTCAGCCCCGGCATGACTCGGTTCGCCGCGGCGCGGACCTCGGTCTTTCTCACCGCACGCGACGACGCGGGCACCCTGTGGACGACGGTCGTCGTCGGTGATCCAGGCTTCTGCCGGGCCGAGGATTCGGTACTCGCGGTCGGCGCCGCACCGCTCCCGGGCGACCCGCTGCATGCCCTCGCGGCCGGACAGCCGATCGGGGTCCTGCTCATCGATTTCGCCTCGCGCCGGCGGCTCCGCGTCAACGGCACGCTCGTGACCTCCGGTGACGGCCTGCGGATCGCCGTCGCCCAGGCGTACGGCAACTGCCCGAAGTACATCCATCGCGAGCTCGCCGAACCCGGCCCGGCCGATGCGCCGCTGCGGTACACCCGGTCCGCCGCCCTCGACGGACGCCAGCGGGACGTCGTCACCGGCGCGGGCACGTTCATCCTCGGCACCACGCACCCGACCGGCGGCCTGGACACCTCGCACCGCGGCGGCGACCCCGGCTTCCTCCGGGTCGACGGCGACGGCCTCTGGTGGCCCGACTACCCGGGAAACAACGTGTTCAACAGTCTCGGCAACATCGCCGTCGACCCGGCCGCCGCGCTGCTCGTCGTCGACGGCGCCGGGTCGCGGCTGCACCTGACCGGCACCGCGTCCCTCGACTGGTCGTCGCCGGCCCTCGCCGACGACGAGATGCCCGCCACGCGATCGGTGCGTTTCACCCCGGCGGCGTGCGTCGGCGGCGAGCCGGAACCGTCCTAGATCTGGACATTCTCCGCGGACACGTCCGCCGCACCGCGCCCGGCGCCGGACGATGATCGGACCGTCGTCTACCCGCGGAAGGAAGTCATGTCCCACTACCACAACCCCGAGGACTGGTCGCATATCAAGAAACTCGGGGCCCACAGCCCGAGTCCTTCGCCAGCTTCCTCGCCTTCGATGAGGCGGCCCTGCGCGGCAAGGACAACGCCATTCCACCGAAGTACCGCGAGCTCATCGCGATCGCGGTCGCGCTGACCACGCAGTGTCCGTACTGCATCGAGGCGCACAGCAAGGCCGCGCAGCAGGCCGGAGCCACCGAGAAGGAGGTCGCCGAGACCGTCATGATCGCGACGGCGCTGCGCGCCGGCGGCGGACTCACCCACGGCCTCCAGGCACTCAAGTTCTTCGAGAAGGCCGCCGAGAACGACTGATCCGCCGCGCGGGAGCCGCGGCTCGTCCGGTTCAGGACCGGACGAGCCGGGCGATCGCCTCGTTGGCCTCTTTCAGCTTCTCCTGGGCGGCCTCGTCGCCGAGCTTGGCGGCGTCCAGCACGCAGTGGCCGAGGTGATCGGACAGCAGGCCGGTGGCCACCCCCTGCAGGGCCCGGGTCACCGCGCTGATCTGGGTGAGGATGTCGATGCAGTACTGCTCTTCCTCGATCATCCGGGTGATGCCGCGGGCCTGACCCTCGATGCGCTTCATCCGGTTGATGTACGCGGCCTTCTCGGAGATGTAGCCGTGATGGCTCTCCGGGTGGGCGCTCTGCTCGGCGGCGTCGGTCATGACGCCGATTCTTCCACGCCGCGGAAGCCGCGCAGCCGCAAACTGTTACCGACCACGAACACGCTGGAGAACGCCATCGCGGCACCGGCCAGCATCGGGTTGAGCATGCCGAACGCGGCGATCGGGATCGCGGCGACGTTGTACGCGAACGCCCAGAACAGATTGCCCTTGATGGTCCGCAGCGTCCGGCGCGACAGTCTGATCGCGTCGACCGCGCCGCGCAGGTCACCGCGCACCAGGGTGATGTCCGACGCCTCGATCGCCACATCGGTTCCGGTGCCCATCGCGAGACCGAGGTCGGCCTGGGCCAGCGCGGGGGCGTCGTTCACACCGTCGCCGACCATCGCGACCACTTTGCCGTCGGCCTGCAGGCTCGCGATCACGTCCACCTTGTCGCGGGGCAGCACCTCGGCGATCACCCGCTCGATGCCGACCTCGGCGGCGATCTGCCGGGCGACGGCTTCGTTGTCGCCGGTCAGCAGGATCGGTTCCAGTCCGAGCCCGCGCAGTCCGGCGATCGCCTCGGCGCTCGTCGGCTTCACGGTGTCGGCGACCACCAGGATGCCGCCCGGCCGTCCGTCCCATCCGGCGGCGACCACCGTCTTGCCCTGGGCCTCGAACTCCGCCTTGGCCGCGGCGATCGCCGGACTCAGCGACAGGCCCCGCTCGGCCAGCAGCCGCTCCCGGCCGACCACCACGTCGTGCCCGTCGACGATGCCGTGCACACCCAGGCCCTCCACATTGGCGAAGTCCGCCACGGCGGGCAGCGCGCCGGTCTTCCCGGCCGCGCCCGCCGCGATCGCCTGCGCGATCGGATGCTCGGACGCGCCCTCCAGCGCCCCGGCGATCCGCAGCAGGTCGTCGCGGTTCACGCCAGGCTCGGCGACGGCGTCGACCAGGGTCATCGCGCCGGTCGTCACGGTGCCGGTCTTGTCGAGCACGACGGTGTCGATGCGGTGGGTCGATTCGAGCACCTCGGGACCCTTGATCAGGATTCCCAGCTGGGCGCCCCGGCCGGTCCCGACCAGCAGCGCCGTCGGCGTCGCCAGTCCGAGCGCGCACGGGCAGGCGATCACCAGCACGGAGACGGCCGCGGTGAACGCGGCGGCGGCCGGGAACCCGGCACCGAGCCAGGCGCCCAGGGTGATCACCGCGAGAGCGATCACGATCGGCACGAAGACCCCGGAGATCCGGTCGGCCAGGCGCTGGACGTCGGCCTTCCCGGTCTGCGCGTCCTCGACCATCTTCGCCATCTGCGCGAGCTGGGTGTCGGCGCCGACGCGGGTCGCACGCACCACCAGGCGCCCGCTCTGATTGACCGTCGCCCCGGTGACCGGGTCGCCGGGGCCCACCTCGACGGGGACCGATTCGCCGGTCAGCATCGACTGATCGATCGCCGACCGGCCGTCGGCCACCTCGCCGTCGGTGGCGATCTTCTCCCCCGGCCGGACCACGAACTCGTCGCCGGCGCGCAACTCGTCGATCGGGATCCGTACCTCGGCACCGTCGCGCAGCACCGCGACCTCTTTCGCGCCGAGTTCCAGCAGCGCCCGCAGCGCCGCCCCGGCCCGCCGCTTGGACTTCTTCTCGAAATAGCGTCCGAGCAGCAGGAACGTCGTGACGCCCGCCGCGGCTTCCAGATAGATGTTTCCGGCGCCGTCCGACGGCGCGACGGTGAACTCGAACGGGTGCGTCATCCCGGGGGTGCCCGCGGTGCCGAAGAACAGCGCGTACAGCGACCAGAGGAAGGCCGCGCCGGTGCCCATCGTGATGAGCGTGTCCATGGTCGCCGCGCCGTGCCGCAGATTGATCCACGTGGCCCGGTGGAACGGCCAGGCTCCCCAGACCACCACCGGGGCGGCGAGCGTCAGCGACAGCCACTGCCAGTACTCGAATTGCAGCGCGGGGATCATCGCCATGGCGATCACCGGCACGGTGAGCACGGTCGAGACGATCACCCGCCGGCGCAGGGAGGCCAGTTCGGCGTCCGCGGGCATCGCCTCGCCGGAGTCCTCCGGGGCCGTCGTCTTCGGTGCCGGCAGTGTCGCCGAGTAGCCGGCGCTGCGGACCTCGCTGATCAGCCGGTCAGGGTCGTAGCCGTCGGGCATCTCCACCGCCGCCTTCTCGGTGGCGTAGTTGACCGTGGCGCTGATGCCGTCGAGCTTGTTGAGCTTGCGTTCGATCCGGTTCGCGCACGACGCGCAGGTCATGCCGTCGATGTCGAGTTCGACCGTCGTCATGGTGTTCTCCTCCTCGCGCGTCGTCACGCCGCGTCGACCACGAAGGCCGCCGTGTGGACCGCGCCGTCGAGCTGGAAGTCCAGGTACAGCAGGTACCGGCCCGCGGTCGGCGCCGAGGCGCTGAACGCGATCTCGGGTCCACCGGTCGCTCCCGGTCCCGGGGTGTCGCCGTGCGGGTGCACGTGCAGGTAGGCGAGGTCGCCCTCGCGCAGCGCCACCAGGTGCCCGAAGGCGCCGAGGTACGGCTGCAGCGTGGTGACCGGTGTGCCGTCACGGGTGACGGCCGCGGTGAGGGTGCCCTGGTAGCCGACCGGCAGATCGCCGGTCAGGGTCACCGTCAGGCCGTCGACCTGGGCGATCCGGCTCGGCTCACTGCGCCACGGGGTGACCTCGCCGGCGACGGCCACCGTGCGGCTCAGGGTCAGCGGCGACGTGTCGTGCCCGCCCGGGACGAAGTCGGCGAACACCCGGTAGGTGCCGGCCGCATCCCAGGTCCACGGGAGACTCCACACGCCGGTGGCCGCGTCGAGCGACGGATGTACGTGGCGGAACCGCGCGCCGTCGCTGCGCACGACGATCAGATGCAGATCCTGTTCGTGCTCGGTGGCGTACGACGTCAGCGGCGTACCGCGGGGGTCGTCGATCCGGAAGCTCAAGGTGCCCGGCTCCCCCACCTGGCCCGGCGCCGACACCGGCCCGAGTACATAGCCGTCGGCACTGAGCGACGTGCCCGTCACGGGTGCCGTGGCAGGCGGCGCGACGTGGTCGTCGTGGTCGTCATGCGTTCCGTGTGACCGGCTCGAATCGGTCCACGCCCGCACGACGCTGTCGGGCACCGCGACGCGCGCGATGCCGAAGGCCACACCGAACGCGACCAGCAGCGCGGCCCCGAAGAGCGCGAGCCGGGTCGGCGCGTTCATCGGTCACGCACCGCCGAGTACCCGGCCTCCTGGACGGCGGCCAGCACGGCGGCGTCGTCGACGTCGCCGGTCACGACCAGCTTGCCGGTCGACGCGCTCACGTCGATCCCCTGCACGCCCGGCACCTCGCCGACCTCTTCGCGGACCGAGGCCTCGCAGTGACCACAGGTCATTCCGGTGACGGTGTACTCGCTGGTGCTCATGATCGTCCTCTCGTCGTACCCATAGGGGGTATACAAGAGTCAACGGTATACCCCCGCGTGGTATTCCACCAAGGGGCTGAAGCGGATAGCCGACCGACGCCCGGTACGAATCAGCCCATGGCGAGGCGACGCCGAATCGAATCGCGGGCCGGCGCTCAGGGCCGGCGAGTCAGCTCGCGTGGGGTGCTGCGGCCCCTGCACCCGCGCCACCGAAGCCCGACCGCACGACCAATTCGTCGTCGAGTTCTTCGATCGGCAGAACATCGACCGCGAAGCGGTCGCGCAACATCTGCGCGATCCGGTCGAGGTATCCGTGAGCGTTCGGCCCGTTGGCCGTCACCTTGACCGGGTACTCCTCGCCAAGCGGCGCCGGCCAGCCGGATCGTCGTGCGTCCGCCCACGTGAGATCGTCCGGATCATCGCCGAACTGTCCGATCGCAGCGTTCACCTCGTCGGCGGTCACTCCTTTGCCGACGTGATAGGAAACTTCGCTATACCCCACAGCGCCAGCCTACCGCGATGTCCCTACCACTGGAATCACCTACGATCGCCGCGAATTCGCACATCCGGGCCCCGAAAGCCGAGACGGACTCAGCGATCGCGCGCACCACTCGGTCCGCGGTCGCGTCGGTTTGTCGCGTATCGACAAGCCCTCGCCGGCACTTCTCCGAGAGGTCGTCGACCCGGTTAATGAACGTCTTGTGATTGAATCGCGCGACCCCGCGCCCCACACCGGGATGCAGCGTCTTGAACTCCACCGGAACCAAAGTCGGCAGAACCACTGCGTCCGGCGCGCGTCGCCTCTTGAACTCACGTACGGACAGCACGTCGATGCCCCATGTCCGCAGCCAGCGCGCAATCTCCATCTCGTGCGCCTCGAAGTGTCGCCACCGTTCGTCGGCGGTGTCCGGTGCGATAGCGTTCCACGCGATCAACTGCTCGGAAGCAAGGATTCGCGCCGGATCGGCCCGCATGCCGCCGCGCTGGGCGATCACCAGCAGGTCGACCGGCAACACCCATTCCTGATCCATCGCACACGCCGGGGTCCCGTACATGTATCACCGCTGCCGCCGCCGTCAGAACGGATCCGAGATCACGGTGTCGATGATCCGCGGCGACGAGTCGCCCGGATCGCACCACGGGCGGCCGCCCTCGAAGGCCAGTCGCCCGTCGGCCACGCCGCGGCCGATCCCGAGCAGCAGCTCGATCACCGGCGCGAGGTCGTCCACCTCGGGTGACGGCGCGCAGAACTCGCCGCCCAGCGGCAGCGGGAACATCCCGATGTCGGTGACGGTCGATTCCGACCAGACCGCCGGACTCCACGGCGAGTCGGCGCACAAGTACTCCGACAGCACGTGCACGATCAGCAGGTCCGGCTCGACCTCGTTCGCGTGGATCCCGTCGCCGTCGATCGCGGCCGTCCACCAGGCGAGACCGTTGACCGGCGCGCGGCCGAGCGGACCGGCGCGACCGAGCGTCGTCTCCCCGAGGGGCGCGCCGAAGATCAGCAGTCCCCGCGGCCCCAGCGCCGCGAGATCGCCCGGGGCCGCCGGCCGCGGCGCGCCGGCCCGGATCGCGACCGTGACGTCGCCGGACAGCCAGGTCGGCGCGGCGCCGACGACCGCCGCCCGTACGGCGGCGAGCATCGCGTCCACCTGCCCGGCGCCCGGCCCCCGCACCTGCGGCATCACCTGCTGGATGCGGCGGTAGCCGCCGGCCAGCTCGTCCCGGATGCGCTCGGTCTCCTTCGGTGCCCAACGCTCTGTATCTCCCCCGTTGTGTGTCATGCGCAGGACGCTAATCCGGCCGCGACGAACCCGCCACCACGTTGTCCACAGCTGTGGACAACGTACTTGCACGCCGCGGCCGCGGGGAGTACATAGACTCGAGCGGGTGAGTGCACGCGCGGGAATCATCGTCACCGGTACCGAGGTCCTCAGCGGCCAGATCACCGACCGGAACGGACCGTGGGTCGCCGCGCGCCTGCTCGACCTGGGCGTCGACGTCGCCCACCTCGGCGTCTGCGGCGACCGGCCGCACGACATGACCGCCCAGCTGGCCTTCCTCGCCGGGCAGGGCGTCGACCTGATCATCACGACCGGCGGGCTCGGACCCACCGCCGACGACCTCACGGTGGCCACCGTCGCCGAGTTCTGCGGTCGCCCGCTGCGCGTCGACGACGACCTGGAGCGCGCGATCGCCGGGATCATCCGGCGCTGGCGCCGGGTGCCCGACGACGAGGAACTCCCGTCGTCGCTGATCGCCGCCGTGATCAAGCAGGCCCAGGTCCCCGACGGCGCCACGCCGATCGCCCCGACCGGTACCGCGCCGGGGATCGCGATTCCGGCGACCGGCGATCTGCCGCCGGTCCTCATCCTGCCCGGGCCGCCGCGCGAGCTGCGGGCCATGTGGCCGGACGCGCTCGCCACCGGCCCGGTCGCCGGGGTGCTCGCCCGCCGGATCGACGTGGTGCACCAGAGCATCCGCGCCTACGGCCTCTCCGAACCCGACCTCGCGCAGACCCTGCGCCGCGCCGAGACCGAACTCCCCGGACTGTCCGCCCTCGAGGTCACCACCTGCATGCGCGACGGTGAACTGGAGATCGACAGCCGTTTCGGCCGCGCCGACACCGACCGCTACGACGCACTGAAAGCCTTACTGCGCCAAGCACATCCGCAGGAGATCTACTCCCCCGACGGCGCCTCGCTCGACGACGTGCTCGCCGGGCTGCTCGACGGCTGGACCATCGCCACCGCCGAGTCGTGCACGGGTGGGATGGTCGCGGCGCGGCTCACCGACCGCGCCGGATCGTCGTCGTACATGCTCGGCGGCGTCGTGTCGTACGCCAACGAGGTCAAGAGCGGCGTCCTCGGCGTGCCGACGGCGCTGATCGACGAGTTCGGCGCGGTCAGCGAGCCGGTCGCCGCCGCGATGGCGGAGGGCGCCCGCCGGGTGACCGGCGCCGGGATCGCGATCTCCACCAGCGGGATCGCCGGACCGGGCGGCGCGGTTCCCGGCAAGCCGGTCGGCACCGTCTGCTTCGGCCTGGCGATCGACGGCCGCCCGACGACGACGGCGACCCGCCACTTCCACGGCGGCCGCGCGATGGTCCGCACCCTCGCCACCGTCTACGCGCTGCACCTGGTGCGCCGCGCACTCGGCTGAGCCCGGAGCCGCCGGAACAGGCGTCAGAAGCCCCCGGCGACGCGCACCCGGGTGCGGCCGGTCACCGCACCGGCCAGGATCTCCCGGATCGAACCGGGCAGCACCGACACGTCGACCTCGCTCGTCAGCAGGTCGAGGTGCCGCGGCCGCAGGTCGGTGCCGAGCCGGGCCCAGAGCGCCCGGCGGCGTTCGATCGGCTGCTGCACCGAGTCGATTCCGGCCAGCGTCACCCCGCGCAGGATGAACGGGTGCACCGTCGTCGGCAGGTCGGCGCTGCCGGCCAGCCCGGACGCGGCCACGATGCCCTCGTACCGCAGCCCGGACAGCACGTACGCGAGCGTGGTGCCGCCGACGCAGTCGACGGCGGCCGCCCACCGGGTCTTGCCGAGCGGCCGGACGCGCTCGCCCTCCGCCGGGATCCGGCCGATGATCTCGGCCGCTCCGAGTTCACGCAGCAGGTCGTGCGCGCTCTCCTTACCGGTGGAGGCGACCACCTCGTACCCGGCCGCGGCCAGCAGATCGACGCTGACACTGCCGACGCCACCGCTGGCACCGGTCACCAGGATCGGGCCGTCGTCGGGCGAGATGCCGTGCGCCACCAGGCGTTCCACGCTCATCGCGGCGGTGTACCCGGCGGTCCCGATGGTCGCCGCCTCGGCCGCGGTCAGGCCGTTCAGCTTCACCACGAGGTCGGCTGGAAGTCGCGCCGCCTCCGCGTAGCCGCCGTGCCGGCCGGTGCCGATGTCATGCCCGTGCGCGACCACCACGTCGCCCACCGCGAAGTCCGGAGACGACGACGCGCGCACCGTCCCGGCCAGATCGATGCCGGGGATGAGCGGATAGTCCCGGGCCACACCGGCCTTCGGCGTCACCGCCAGTGCATCCTTGAAATTGACGCCGGAATACTCGACGGCGATCTCCACCTCGCCCTCGCCGAGGAAGGTCTCGTCGACCACCTCCGCCGCCAGGTCGATGTTGCCGGACTCGTCCTGCCGCGCCACGAGCGCGTTCACCTCACCCATGACCGGAGCCTATCGCAGGCGGCGCGGCCGGGCTCAGCCCGCGAGCGAACCCAGCCACAGCCCGAGTGCCGCCACGCCCACGGTCGCGACGAAGGTCCCGAACAGGTTGACCGACGCCGCCCGCAGGCGAGCATCCCTGGCCAGGGCGACCGTCTCGAACATCGCGGTGCTGAACGTCGTGTAGCCGCCGCAGAAGCCGACACCGATCACCGTCCGCCAGCCGGCCGGCTCCCCGCCGAACACCACCAGCCCGGTCACCAGCCCGAGCAGCAGGCTGCCCAGCACGTTGATGGAGAAGGTGCCCCACGGGAATCCGGCGGCCACCCGCGCCTTCACCACGGTGTCCTGCATGAACCGCGCCACCGCGCCCAGTCCGCCGAAGACGGCGACGCCGAGTGTCATCCAGAGCGTCATCGGGCCCCTCCCAGTGCTGCGCGGGCGACGTTCGCCGTCCACAGTCCGAATGCCATCACGGCCAGTCCGGCGGCGAGGCTCGCCGCGGCGTAGGCGGCCGCGACGCCCGCGCTGCCGCCGTGCGTCAGCATGCCGATCTCCACCGCGAAACTGCTGTAGGTGGTGAACGCTCCGGTGAAACCGGTTCCGCAGAACAGTCGTGCGCGGCGGCGCATTCCGGTGTCGGGACCGGCCAGGACGAGCGACTCGAGCAGCAGTCCGAGGATGAACGCGCCCACGATGTTCACCGTGAACGTCGCCCACGGAAACGCCCCGGATGCGGCGGGCAGTGCGAGCTCGACGCCGTAGCGGGCGAGCGCGCCGACCATGCCGCCGACGAAGACCAGACCGATCGCCGGTCCCTGACCGGCCAGCGCCGAGGCGCGCGCGCTCACCGGCCGCCGCCGGAGGCCGGATGCTGCGGGACGACGATCACCGGCCGTCGCTGATCCCGGCACAGCGCCACCGCGACCGAGCCGTCGACCAGTTCACGCAGGTCCTGCCAGAATCCCCGGCGCCGCGTGCCGACGATCAGCACCGCGGCATCGACCTTGTCGGCCAGCGCGGCCAGGACCCGGTCGGGCGCTCCGACGAGATAGTGGAAGTCCCACGGGATCCCGGATTCGGAGAGGCGGCGGTCGAGGTCGTCGCGCAGCTGCCGTTCCCGGTCCTCGCGCAGCGCACTCGCCGAGTCCGGATCGATCGGCTCCTCGTGCCCGGTGCCGTCGACGCTGATCCGCGACGGATCGACGTAGACGAAGTGCACCCGGGTAGCCCGACAGAGCTGCGCCCATTCCACCGCGGTGTCGACCACCGCGGGCGGCTGGCCGGGCACCACCCCCACCACCAGATCACGACCCGACATCGCCATGAGAATCTCCTTCGCCTCGATCGGTGGACAGGCTCCCGCCCACCGATGCATCGATCGGTCAGCAGGAAACCATCAGCCGTTCCGGCGGTTCGAGCCCAGGGACTCCGGCGGGATCCATCGCCGGTTTCCAGAGTAACCGATCACACACGAAGGATTTCCTTTGCGATTCGATTACTTAGGTGTCCTAAGCACATAATGGGTCGATGACTTCCACACACCTCGACGGGCCCGCTCTCGACGAGCCCGATCCGCACTACAAGTGGATCGCCCTGTCCAACACCACCCTCGGCATGCTGATCGCGACGATCAACTCCTCCATCGTGCTGATCGCACTGCCCGACATCTTCAAGGGCATCCACCTCAATCCCCTGCTTCCGGAGAACACCAGCTACCTGCTCTGGATGATGATGGGCTTCCTGGTGGTCACCGCCGTCCTGGTGGTGAGCTTCGGCCGGCTCGGCGACATGTTCGGCCGCGCCCGCATGTACAATCTCGGTTTCGCGGTGTTCACCGTGTCGTCGATCTTCCTCGCCATCACCTGGTTCGACGGCTCCGAGGCGGCGCTGTGGCTGATCTTCTGGCGCATCGTGCAGGGCGTCGGCGGCGCGTTCCTGATGGCGAACTCGTCGGCGATCCTCACCGATGCCTTCCCGGCCAATCAGCGCGGCCTGGCGATGGGTATCAACGGTGTCGCGGCGATCGCCGGTTCGTTCCTCGGCCTGCTCATCGGCGGTGTCCTGGCCCCCATCCAGTGGCACTACATCTTCCTCGTCTCGGTGCCGTTCGGCGTGGTCGGCACCGTCTGGGCCTACCTCAAGCTCCGCGACACCGGCGTCCGCACCCGCGCGAAGATGGACTGGTGGGGCAACATCACCTTCGCCGTCGGCCTGATCGCCGTGCTCGTCGCCCTGACCTACGGCATCCAGCCCTACGGTGACTCCGACATGGGCTGGACCAACCCGTGGGTCCTCGCCGCGCTCATCGGCGGTCTCGCGGTGCTGGCGGTCTTCGTGGTGATCGAGTCCCGGGTCGAGAGCCCGCTGTTCAAGCTCTCGCTGTTCAAGAACCGGTCGTTCGCGTTCGGCAACGCCGCCAACCTGATGGCGTCGATCGGCCGCGGCGGCCTGCAGTTCATCCTGATCATCTGGCTGCAGGGCATCTGGCTGCCGCAGCACGGGTACGACTACTCGCAGACCCCGCTGTGGGCCGGTATCTACATGGTGCCGATGACGATCGGCTTCCTGATCAGCGCGCCGCTCTCCGGCGCCCTGTCCGACCGGCTCGGCACCAAGTGGTTCACCACCCTGGGCATGCTGCTCACGGCGGGCACCTTCGTCGCGCTGATCGCCATTCCGGTCGACTTCACCTACTGGGTGTTCGCGGTGATCCTGCTGATCAACGGCATCGGCATGGGCCTGTTCGCGTCGCCGAACCGCGCCGAGGTGATGAACTCGCTGCCCGCCGACTCGCGTGGCTCCGGCGCCGGCATGATGACGACCTTCCAGAACGCCTCGATGGTGCTCTCGATCGGCATCTTCTTCTCGCTGATGATCGCCGGCCTGGCCACGCACCTGCCCACAGCGATGTACTCCGGTCTCACCTCGAACGGCATGCCGACCGACGCCGCGCACGCCATCGCGAATCTGCCGACCGTCGGTATCCTCTTCGCCGCGTTCCTCGGCTACAACCCGATCGAGATGGTCGGCGGCCCGGCGCTCCAGCAGCTGCCGCAGGCCTCGGTCGATCACCTCACCGGGCTCGACTTCTTCCCGCACCTGATCTCCGATCCGTTCGCCGACGGCCTGTCCGCGGCGTTCACCTTCGCGGTCGTGTGCTGCGTGCTCGGCGCGATCTTCTCGCTGTTCACCGGCGGGCGCCCGAAGGCCACGGAGTCGACGGTCGCCCTCGGCACCGATGACGCGCCGGAGAGCATCGGCGAGGAGCTCGCCGCGGTGGCCGCGCAGGCCACCGGCGAGGCCCCCTCGGAAGTCGTGCGGCAGTAGCCGCGACAGCCGGTCAGCGCGCGCGACACCCGGCAGCCGACGCGACAGGTGCGACCGTCGCTTCGGCGCCGGGTGTCGCGCTCGTCGGCCGGGTGTCGCTTCCGCGCGGGGCTACGGCCCGCCGACCAGCCGCGGCACGACGCGCACCAGCACCACCATTCCGATCAGCTCGACCAGCGTCTGCAACACGGTGACGCCCGCGGCGGTGGCCGCCAGTCCGCCCGGGAGCGCCAGCGCCAGCGGCAGGACCACCAGCGAGTTCCGGGTGACACCGGAGAACAGCACCGACCGGCGCTGCGGCACCGTCAGGCCCAGCCGCCTGCCCCCGAACACGCCGAGCGCGGCGCCGAGCGCCGTCATCGCCACCAGGAACAGCGCGTACACCCCGGCGACCGGGGCCAGCGTGCCCAGCCGGCCGGCGAGGCGCGGCACCTGGGACGCCACCACGACGAACAGCACCGCCGCCATCAGCGGCACCATCGCCGAGGTCGCCACCCGCTCCACCCGCCGCCCCGCACCGCCGGACGACGACCACCACTGCGTCAGCCAGGCGAGCAGCAGCGGCACGACGATCAGTCCGGCGAACGCTTCCAGGAACGGGCCGGCGGCGACGACGTCGCCCACGCCCCCGCCGAGGAAGAGCCACAGATACACCGGCAGCAGCGCCATCTGGACGATCAGCAGTACCGGCGTCGCCGCCAGGAGCCGCGCGGCGTCACCGCCGGCCAGCCCGGCGAACACGATCACATAGTCCACGCACGGGCACAGCAGCACCATCAGCACGCCGATTCGCACGGCCTTCTCGTCGGGCACCAGCCCGAACAGCGCGGCGACCACGAGCGGCGCCACCAGGAAGTCGGTCACCAGGACCGCGGCCAGGAAGCGTCCGCCGCGCAGCGCGTCGAGCAGCCGGGCCGCCGGGACCTGCAGAAAAGTGACGTACAGCAGCGCGCCCAGCAGCGGTGTCGTCGCCGGGCCGAGGCCCGAGAACACCTGCGGCGCAAGCAGTCCCGCGGCGAGCGCCGCGGCGATCGCGCCCAGGTACGCGACCACCTGGAATCGCTCGAGCACGGGCACGACCCACACGGTAGCCCAGTGTCGCCACGCCCGATTCGCCCGGCGTGTCAGGATAGCCGGCATGTGCTTCAGTGCGACTGCCAGCTTTGTCGGTGCGGGTGTGATCGGTGCGACGGGTGTGGCCACCTTGACGCTGGTGAAGGACAAGCGCCAGCTACCGTTCGCCGCCCTTCCCCTCCTCTTCGCCATCCACCAGGCACTCGAAGGCTGGACCTGGCTGGAACTCGGGCACGACACCGACGCGCAGTTGTCCGGCTGGGGCGTCCACCTGTGGGTGCTCTTCGCCTGGGCCATCCTGCCCATCTTCATTCCGTGGTCGGTCTGGCTCATGGAGCCGGACCGGCGGCGACGGACCTGGCTGATCGCACCGATGGTGGTCGGCGCGATCACCTTCGCGTACATGGTCTACCTGTCGGTCCAGCCGGAGGTCCGCGTCGAGGTGATCGACAGCAACCTCGATTACCACCTCGGCACCCCCTTCAGCGCCGCCTACATGGCCGTCCCGTACGTGTTCGCGACCTGTTTCGCGCCGATGATGAGTTCGTTCCGGTGGGTCATCGCCCTCGGGGTGGGCAATCTGATCGGCATGAGCGTCGCCGCCGCGATCAAGGCCGCCGACTACTCGTCGATCTGGTGCACCATCGCCGCGTTCCTGAGCCTGATCGTCTTCGGCCACTACCTCAGCCAGTACACCGGCAAGGCCGCGGGAAAGCCTGTCGGCCACGGCCCCGCAACCGCGCCGGCATAGAAGCGCATTTCGACACGTTCCTCGGCTAGCGCCTCGTCACGGCTCAATGGGCTACTCACCGGGTCTCCGCTAGCCCGTCGAGCCGGTGAGGAACGAAGTGACGAACCATGCCGAAACGACCGCCATCAGCCCGTCGAACCGGTGAGCCGAACCATGTCGAAACGACCGCCATCAGCCCGTCGAACCGGTGAGCCGAACCGTGCCGAAACGACCGCCATCAGCCCGTTGAGCCGGCGAGGAACGAAGTGACGAACCGTGTCGAAACGCCCCTCTATCAGCCCGTTGAGCCGGTGAGGAACGAAGTGACGAACCGTGTCGAAACGCCCCTCTAGCAGGGGGTTCGGTCAGCCCGCCGACGACACGTACTCCGCCAGATGCCGGCCGGTCAGCGTCGAACTATCGGCGACCAGATCCGCCGGCGTCCCGGTGAACACGACACGCCCGCCCTCGACACCGGCGCCGGGGCCCAGGTCGACGATCCAGTCCGCGTGCGCCATCACGGCCTGGTGATGCTCGATCACGATCACCGACTTGCCGGAGTCGACCAGGCGGTCGAGCATGCGCAGCAGCTGGTCGACGTCGGCCAGGTGCAGACCGGTGGTCGGCTCGTCGAGTACGTAGACCTCGGCCTTGTCGGCCATCGCGGTCGCCAGTTTGATGCGCTGCCGTTCGCCGCCGGACAACGTGGTCAGCGGCTGGCCGAGCGTCAGATAGCCGAGGCCGACGTCGAGCAGCCGTTCCAGGATCTTCGACGCCGCCGGAGTACGCGCCCCACCCGCGGCGAAGAAGTCCCGCGCCTCGTCGACCGGCATCGCGAGCACCTCGGCGATGTTGCGCGGGCCGCCCGGCGACTCGCCGTCGCCCAGCAGGTATTCGAGGACCTCCGGCCGGAACCGCTTGCCCTCGCATTCCTCGCACGGTGAGGCCACCCCGGCCATCGTCACCAGGTCGGTGTAGATCACGCCGTTGCCGCTGCACACCGGGCAGGCGCCCTCCGAGTTCGCGCTGAACAGGGCCGGTTTCACCCCGTTCGCCTTCGCGAACGCCTTGCGGATCGGGTCGAGCAGCCCGGTGTAGGTGGCCGGGTTGCTGCGGCGGGAGCCGCGGATCGCGGTCTGGTCGATCGCGATCACCTCGTCCCGCGGCGACACCGAGCCGTGGATCAGTGAACTCTTCCCGGACCCGGCCACCCCGGTGATCGCCACCAGCACCCCGAGCGGGAGGTCGACGTCCACGTCGTGCAGGTTGTGCGACGACGCGCCGCGGATCTGAAGGGTCCCCGACGGCGCACGCACCGCATCCTTCAGCGCGGCGCGGTCGTGGAGATGCTGTCCGGTGAGCGTGCCGGACGCCGCGAGCCCCGCGAAGTCACCCTCGTAGCAGACCTCGCCGCCGCCCGATCCGGCCCGCGGTCCCAGATCGACCACGTGGTCGGCGATCGCGATCACCTCGGGCTTGTGCTCGACGACGAGCACGGTGTTGCCCTTGTCGCGGAGCCGGCGCAGCAGGTCGTTCATCCGCGAGATGTCGTGCGGGTGCAGGCCGACGGTGGGCTCGTCGAACACGTAGGTGACGTCGGTGAGCGCCGATCCGAGATGCCGGATCATCTTGACGCGCTGGCCTTCGCCGCCGGACAGGGTGCCGGTCGGCCGCTCCAGCGTGAGATAGCCGAGCCCGATCTCGACGAACGAGTCGAGGGTGGCACGCAGATTCTCCAGCAGCGGCGCCACCCGGGCGTCGTCGAGCCCGGCGACCCAGTCGCGCAGGTCGACGATCGGCATCCGGCAGGCGTCGGCGATGCTGATGCCGGCCACCAGGCTGGTGCGGGCGTGTTCGGCCAGGCGGGTGCCGTCGCACTCCGGGCAGACGGTCTGCGTCACGGCACGCTCGATGAACGCCCGGATGTGCGGCTGCACCGCGTCGATGTCCTTGCTCAGCATCGACTTCTGGATGCGCGGCAGGATGCCCTCGTAGGTGATGTTGATGCCGTCGACCTTGATCCGCGTCGCCTCCTTGTGCAGGAGCGCGTCCCGTTCCTTCGCGGTGAAGTCCTTGATCGGCTTGTCCGGATCGAAGAAACCGCTGCCGCCGTACACGCGACCGTACCAGCCGTCCGGGGTGATGCCGGGCACCTTGATCGCGCCGCCGGAGAACGACAGGTTCTCGTCGTAGATCTCGGAGAGATCGATGTCGGCGACGGTCCCCATCCCCTCGCAGCGCGGGCACATGCCGCCGAGACTCTCGAAGGTCTTCTTCACCGCCTTCTTGCCCGCCACCTTGATCGCGCCGCCGCCGCTGACCGTCGGCACGTTGAACGAGAACGCGGTCGACGGCCCGACGTGCGGCGTGCCCAGCCGGCTGAACAGGATCCGCAGCATCGCGTTGGCGTCGGTGATGGTGCCGACCGTCGAGCGCGGATTTCCGCCGATCCGTTCCTGGTCGACGATGATCGCGGTGGTGATGCCGTCGAGCACGTCGACGTCGGGGCGGGCCAGTGTCGGCATGAACCCCTGGACGAAGGTGCTGTAGGTCTCGTTGATCAGGCGCTGGCTCTCCGCGGCGACGGTGCCGAACACCAGCGAACTCTTCCCCGAGCCGGACAGCCCGGTGAACACGGTGAGCCGCCGCTTGGGCAGGTCGACGTCGACGTCCTTCAGGTTGTTGACGCGCGCGCCGCGCACCCGGATCAGGTCGTGACTGTCGGCCGGTGCGGCTGGGGCGGAATCGTCGATGCGGCGGGGCGACACGGCAGAGGGCATGGCAGTCATTGTTCCCTATCGCACAGGCGCGATACTGGACCGCGTGAACAAGCTCCGGCGCACCTCGTGAAGACGACGCATGCGCGCGAACGCGTCGCCTCCGTCGTCACCGGCCTGCAGGGGACGCTCCTCTTCGCGATCGCCGCGAATCTGGGCCGCGCCAACATCACCGACCGGGCGATGACGCTGGCCGGGCAGGCGTTCACCTCGATCCTGCCGGTGATGATCGTGATGACCTCCATCCCGGTGTCCGGCCCGATCGAGCACGCGATGGACCGCATCACCATCCAGTGGCTCGAGCTCGACCCGAACCAGCCGCTGACCGCGGGCCCGGCCACCGCGTCGTTCGGTGTCCTCGGCGCATTGATGACGATCATCGGCGCCACGTCGTTCTCCCGCGCCCTCGACCGGATGTACGCCGAGGCGTGGGGCATCCCGAAGCTCGGCATCGCGGGCTGGTGGCGGTGGCCGCTGGTGATCGGCGCCATCGTCGCCGGCATCACCGTCGAGGTCTTCCTGGTGCGCAGCTGGCCGTACAGCTCGGCGATGGTGTTCGAGACGATCCTCAGCGCACTGCTGTGGGCGCCGGTGTGGGCGGCGATCACCCGCCTGCTCACCGCCGGCCGGATCCCGGGCCAGGCGGTCCTGGCGACCGGTGGTGCGATCGGCGTCGCCGTGTCGCTCTACTTCCTGGCCACCCAGATCGGGTTCTCCCGCATCCTGGCGAACGCCGAGACCCGATTCAGCACGCTCGGCGTGGTCTTCGTGGTGATCGGCTGGCTGTTCGTGTACTCGTGGATCGTCGTCGGCGCCGTGGTGGTGACGCAGACCGTGATGACCTGGCGCGATCAGCTCGCCCGGAACAGCGCCTCGTGAATCGCGTGGTCGATCTCGCCCTTGCTCTGCGCGTCGACGTTGGCGGCCACGCCGAAGACGATGGTGCGCGGACTGGTACCGGCGATCAGCACCGTGAAGTCGTCGGAGGTGATCGGGCCGCGCGTCACCGGTACCGAACCGACGAGCGTCACGGTCTTCGCGGAGCTGTTCTCGATGGATCCGTCGCGGGTGTCGTTGATGATCGGCGTCCGGGCGTTGGTGTTGGAGTAGCCGGGCGTGTCCAGTAGGCAGCCGGCGAACTTCTTGGCGATGTCGCCGAGGTCGCCGGTGAAGTCGTCCGGCAGGGTGCCGACGGTCAGCTGAGCCTGCCACTGCTGCCCCACCGGCCGGGACACCACGATGCCCTGGGCATCGGTGAAGAAGGGCAGCACGCTTCCCGGATCGGGCGACCAGCCGGCCGGCAGTGCCGCCGCCGGAATCCGGATCGGGCCCGTTTCGAGATTCGCTTCGGTCGTCGACCGGGTGGTCGGCGTCCCGAGGGCGCACTGCGTCGGCACACCGTTCACGACCACCGGATCGGCCGTGGTGCTCGGCGGGGTGCTGAGCTCCGGCGACGAGGTGATGACCGGGGCGCTCGACGAGGCGGTGTCGTGACCCCCGCCCTTGCCGCCCAGCGCCACCACCAGCACCACCGCGATCACCACGATCAGCGCGACGCCGCCCAGGATCGCGGCGAGCGCACCGGCGCCGAGTCCCCCGATGACGCCCTTCTTCTTTCCGGCGGGCGGAAGCCCGCCGCCGTACGGGGCGCCGGTGACGCCGTACACCGGCGGATAGCCGCCACCGCCGGCGGCCGGATAGCCGGCCGGTCCCTGCTGCGTGTACGGCGCGGTCTGCGGCGGCCCCTGGGGCGGGATCGCGCCGTAGGGGTTCGACGCCTGCGGGTTCGAGGTGTGGGGATTCGACGCCTGCGGATTCGAGGCGTACGGGTTCGACGCGTAGGGGTTCGCGGCGGGTGCCGACGGCACGGTCAGCGACGGCACCGTGATCCCGCCGGAACCGACGGTGGGCACGTCGTTGGCGGGCGGCGCGGGCGCGAACGCCTCCGGGGCCGGTTCGGTGCCGGTCAGCGCCACGTGCAGCGCGCGGGCGAAGTCGACGGGCGAGTCGTACCGTTCGGCGGCCGGCCGCCCGGCCCGCGCCAGCACATCGTCGACGGCCGCCGGGATCTCGGGCCGCATGGTGGTGACGCGCGCCCCGATCGGCTCCCCGCCGATCAGCAGGAACGCCGCGAAGTCCGCGAGGGCGCCCTGATCGGCCCGTTCAGCGAGACCGGGCACGTGACCGGACGGCGGCAACGCCAGCCCGCCGATCGCGTAGCGCCGTCCCGCTCCACCCCCGTCGACGACGAAGACCTGGGCGGGATCGAGCGTGCTGACCACGAGCCCGCGGGCCCGCGCCTGCTCGAGCGCACCGGCGACGGCGACGACCACGGCCGCCGCGTCGGCCGGGGCGAACGCCCCGGACTGGCGGACGAGCGCCGCGGCGGTCGGGGCGGCCAGGTATTCCGAGGCGACCCAGAGGCGGCCCTGCTCGTCGCCGTATCCGCGGATCGCCACCACCGACGGATGGCCGAGTGAGGCCGCCTTCTCCGCGGTATCGAAGAACGCGCGGCGGTAGGCGGGATCGGCGCCCCGCGACTCGGGAAGCAGCAGCAGGCTGTCTTCCGCGGCGGCCTGCGCCGCCTTGACGAGGTAGCTCTCACCGGCCTCGGATACCCCGAGCGATCCCACGACGCGCAACCCAGCAAAGTCCTGTCCGGTACGAAGCATGGGCCCACACTATCGGCCCGGCCGCCGATCCGATGTGCGCGAGTGGCCGATTCGGCTCCGCGGCCGGGCCGCCGACCCCTAGTGTTTGAACCCACGGGGCGAGCGAAGGGCGCCATGCAGACCATCAATACGGTGACGGGACCGATCGACGCGGAGGAACTCGGACGGACTCTCGCTCACGAACACGTCTTCGTCGTGAACGAGGACTACCGGCTGAACTTTCTTCCCGAGTGGGACGAAGACGCGGAGGTCGCGAACGCGATCTCCGTCCTCGGCGAACTCAAGGCGCTCGGGATCGACAGCCTCCTGGACGCGTCGGTCGCCGGGATGGGCCGCAATGTGGCGCGGGTCCGGCGGGTCGCCGAGCAGGTGGAACTGAACATCCCGGTCGCCACCGGCCTGTTCACCTACAACGACCTGCCGTTGCAGCTGCACTACACCGGTCCGGGGCTCGGCTTCGACGCCGCCGAGCCGCTGGTCGAGGCCTTCGTGCGGGATCTGACCGAGGGCATCCCGCACAGCGGCGGCGCCAAGGCCGCCTTCCTGGTGTGCGTCATCGAGGCCGAGGGCCTCACCCCCGGCGTCGAGCGGATCATGCGGGCGGTGGGCCAGGCCAGCGTCGCCACCGGCGCACCGGTGGTCGTGCACACCAATCCGCACACCCGGTCCGGGCTCATCGCCCAGCGTGTCCTCGGCGAGGAGGGCGTCGATCTGCGCCGCGTGATGCTCGCGCATTCCGGCGACACCGGCGACCTCGAGTATCTCCGCAGGCTCGCATCGGCCGGCTCGATCATCGGCCTCGACCGCTTCGGCGTCGACGTGCTGCTACCCCACGAGGTCCGGATGGCGACGCTGCTGGCGCTGGTCGGCGAGGGCTACGCCGACCGGATCGCGCTGTCGCAGAGCGCATTCTGTTTCAGCGACTGGTTCGACCCCGCCAAACAGCCGAAGGTGACGCCGAACTGGAACTACCGGCAGATCAGCGAGCGGGTGATCCCCACCCTCATCGGTGAGGGCATCGCGCCGTCGACCATCGACACCATGCTGGTCGACGTGCCGCGCCGATTCCTCGCCGGGGATCCGGATCCGGGACTTCCGGCCCCGATTTCGCTGATTTCTGGACTTAGTACAGAAAACTAGGCAGCATGGGGTCATGACCGATCACCGCCCCGCCACGACGACGGCGCTCACCGCGTCGATCCGCCAGGCCGGCCTGCGGGTGACCCGGCCCCGGCTCGCGGTGCTGCAAGCCGTCGACGCTCACCCGCACGCCGTCACCGAGGCGATCCTCGGTGAGGTCCGCGAGCAATTGCCCGAGGTGTCCCGGCAGGCCGTGTACGACGTGCTGCGCGCCCTGACCGACGCCGGCCTGCTCCGCCGTATCCAGCCCACCGGGCATGTGGCGCGCTACGAGACCCGCATCGGCGACAACCATCACCATCTGGTGTGCCGCGACTGCGGTGACGTCCGCGACGTCGACTGCGCGGTCGGCGACGCACCGTGCCTGGAGGCCGCGCAGACGCACGGCTACCTCATCGACGAGGCCGAGGTGGTCTATTGGGGCCTCTGCCCCGACTGCGCCCGGCGCTCGTCCACCCCCGCCGAACTCCCACAGACCCCCTGACCCGTCCAGCCCGATCCACCGCAGACAACCGAATCCTCGGTCCATCGAAAGGAAACCCCGTGTCCGACGAACAGCCCCTCGCCGAAGTCGATGACAGCAAGGCCGGATGCCCGATTCACCAGCTCAAGCCGCCGACGGAGGGCGGCGGCAACCGTGACTGGTGGCCCAATCAGCTCAACCTCAAACTCCTCGCCGAGAACCCGGCCGAGGGCGACCCGTATCCGAGTGACTTCGACTACGGCGCCGCCTTCGAGACCATCGACCTCGACGAGCTCAAGGCCGATCTGGTCGCTCTGATGCGCGACTCGAAGTCGTGGTGGCCGGCCGACTACGGCAACTACGGCCCGTTCTTCGTGCGCATGGCCTGGCACGCCGCCGGCACCTACCGGATCGCCGACGGCCGCGGCGGCGCCGGACACGGCATGCAGCGCTTCGCCCCGCTCAACAGCTGGCCGGACAACGCCAGCCTGGACAAGGCCCGCCGCCTGCTGTGGCCGCTGAAGCAGAAGTACGGCGCCAAGCTGTCCTGGGGCGACCTCATCATCTTCGCCGGCACCTTCGCCATGGAGTCGATGGGCCTGAAGGTCTTCGGCTTCGCCGGTGGCCGCACCGAGAAGTGGGAGCCCGAGGAGGTCTACTGGGGCCCGGAGACCACCTGGCTCGACGATGAGCGCTACACCGGGGACCGCGACCTCGACAACCCGCTCGCCGCGGTGCAGATGGGCCTGATCTACGTCAACCCGGAGGGCCCCAACGGGAACCCCGACCCGCTGAAGGCCGCGATCGACATCCGCGAGACCTTCGGCCGGATGGCGATGAACGACGAGGAGACCGTCGCCCTGATCGCCGGCGGACACACCTTCGGCAAGACCCACGGCAACGGCGACGCCGAGGTCCTCGGCCCCGAGCCCGAGGGCGCGCCGCTGGAGAACATGGGCCTGGGCTGGAAGAACCCGACCCGCACCGGAGTCGGCACCGACGCCGTCACCTCGGGGCTGGAGGGCGCCTGGAACAGCACCCCGACCACGTGGGACAACAACTTCTTCTGGACGCTCTTCGGTTACGAGTGGGAGCTCGGCAAGAGCCCGGCCGGCGCCCAGCAGTGGCATCCCAAGGACAACGCCGGTGCGACCAGCGTGCCCGACGCCGGTGACCCCGCCAAGAAGCATCAGCCGATGATGCTGACCACCGACCTGGCGCTGCGCTTCGACCCGATCTACGAGCCGATCTCCCGCCACTTCCTGGAGAATCCGCGCGACTTCGAGGACGCCTACGCCCGCGCCTGGTTCAAGCTCACCCACCGCGACATGGGCCCGGTCTCCCGCTACCGCGGCGCCCTGGTCCCGGACGAGACGCTGATCTGGCAGGACCCGGTGCCGCCGGTCGACTTCGACCTGATCGACGACGGCGATGCCAAGGCCCTCAAGAAGGCCATCCTGGACTCCGGGCTCACTCCCGCCCAGCTGATCAAGGCCGCGTGGGCCTCGGCGGCGTCGTACCGCAACAGCGACAAGCGCGGCGGCGCCAACGGCGGCCGCGTCCGGCTGGAGCCGCAGCGCAACTGGACGGTCAACGAGCCCGAAGAACTGGCGCACACCCTCGAGGTGCTGGAAGGCATCACCGACAAGTTCAACTCGTCGACCGAGGGCCTGATCGGCCACCTGCGCCACGGCGACAAGAAGGTCTCCTTCGCCGACGTCGTGGTCCTGGCCGGCAACGCCGCGATCGAGGAAGCGGCCCGCGCCGGCGGCTACGACCTGACCGTGCCGTTCACCCCGGGCCGCACCGACGCCACCCAGGAGCAGACCGACGTCGAGTCGTTCCACGCCATGGAGCCCCGCTGGGACGGCTTCCGCAACTGGGTGTCCGACGACGCCGTCGTCCCGGCGGAGTACCTGCTGGTCGACCGTGCTCAGCTGCTCGGCCTGAACGCCCCGCAGATGACCGCGCTGATCGGCGGCCTGCGCGTGCTCGGCGCCAACCACGGCGACTCCGAGCTGGGCGTGTTCACCGACCGGCCGGGCGTCCTGTCGCAGGACTTCTTCACCAATCTCCTGGACATGGAGATCGAGTGGAAGCCCACGGACGACGGCACCTACGTCGGCTCCGACCGCGCCTCGGGCGAGAAGAAGTGGACGGCCAGCCGTGTGGATCTGGCCTTCGGCTCCAACGCGCAGTTGCGGGCCCTGGCCGAGGTCTACGGCCAGAGCGATTCGGGCCGCAAGTTCGTCGACGACTTCGCCGCCGCCTGGGCCAAGGTGATGGACAACGACCGCTTCGAGCTGCGTCGCTGACCTGGCGAAACCCCCGATGACGGGCCCGGGTCCGCACACCGCGGAGCCGGGCCCCGTCGTCTGCCGACGCCGCGATTCTCGGTTTTGCAGCAGTTGTTACATAGGGTAGCCAATGCTAATTTCTCGCCATGACTCTCGATTCGGACGTCGCCGAGGCCGGTGAACAGCCCGCCGGGGACGACGCCCCGGCCGCACGTACACGGCCGGCGTCCGCACCGAAGAGACGAACGCGCAAGTCCCCGGCACGTAAGCCGGTGCGGCGGGCGCTCATCCTCGCGCACCGCTGGCTGTCGCTCGTCCTGGGGCTGGTGCTCGTCGTGATCTGCACCTCGGGTGCCCTGGTCGTGTACGAGCCGGAGATCGACCGCGCCACGCATGCCGAGCAGTTCCACGCCACCGACTCGCCGAACCCGGTCACCTTTCAGCAGGCGATCGACGCCGTTCACCGCGCCGACCCCGGCTTCGCCCCCGCGTATGTCAGCGAGAAGGGCGGCGTCTACATCCTGAACTCGTCGGACTCCTCCGGTGGCGCCTACTTCGTCGACGCCGGCACCGGGCGGGTCAACGGCCGGGCGAACCTCCAGCACGGGCCGATGGGCTTCCTCACCAATCTGCACGACTGCGGGCTCACCTGCGAGGGCTACACGGGCTACGCGGCCTGGCTCAACAGGCCGTCACCGGTCGCCGGCACCACCGCGTTCGCGGGAATGACCTGGGGCGCGGTGATCCTGGCGCTGACCGGTGCGCTGCTGGTCTTCCTGGCCGTCTCCGGCGTCGTCATCTGGTTCCCGGGGCTGGCGAAGTGGCGCCACGGCTTTCGCGTCCGCCTCGGCAAGGGCCGGTTCGCCCGCGACTACGACCTGCACAACGTCATCGGCATCGTCGCCGCCGTCCCGCTGTTGATCTGGGGCCTGACCGGGATGAACTTCGAGATCCCGACGCTGTCGCACCTGTGGTACTCGGCGACCGGCGGCGTCGATCCGGGTGACGACCAGTACTCGATGGACGGAGACGGCACCGGGCCCGCGATCACCCTCGACGACGCGATCGGCGTGGCGCAGGCGCGGTACCCGGGGGCCCGGATCACCTGGATCGGCCTGCCGTCCGAGGGATCGGAATACTATTCGGTCGACGTCCTGGACGGCGACACCGACCTCTGGCGCGGCAGCGCGACCTACCACGGAAACCGGAGCATCGGCGTCGACGCGCACGATCCGACGATCGTCAAAGTGTTCTCCGGGCCGCCGAAGACCGTGTCCAACACGATCATCGACCAGTGGGCGCAGCCGACCCTGCACTACGGGCAGTCCGTCAACGGCTGGTGGCGGGCCCTCTGGTTCCTCTTCGGTCTGACCCCGCTCGCGCTGATGATCACCGGGCTCAGCACCTGGCAGTTCCGCACCGCGACCAAACGCCGCCGCAACCGCGCGGCCGCCCAGCGCCACGCGCAGTGAACCGGACGGCCGGCGCCCTGGTCTGCGGCGTGATCCTCGCCTGCGCGGTGTGGTCGCTCATCCGCGCCCTGCGCCGGGAACCGCCGCGCTGGCCGGATACGGCGACGGCGCTGATCATCGTGGCCGCGCTGTCGTGGCTGGCCACCGGCTTCTTCGCCTGGGTGCGGCACACCGCCGAGCCGGCGCGCCCGGAGGTCTTCACCGGCTACGCGCTGACCGCGGCGGCCCTGGTCGCCGTCGGGGTCCCGGCCTCGGCGCGCGCCGGCGGGCGTCTCGCCGACGTCGCCCGGTTCGCCGTCCTGCTCCTCGCCGCCTTCACCTGCTGGCGGGCCGAACAGGTCTGGCTCTTCACCCGCACCTGACCGACTGCTAGCATTGCAGTCATCGACTGCACGGCGTCACGAGGAGAGATCATGGCCACACTCACCATCCGGGGTTTCGATGACGACCTGCATGCCAAGCTGCGTGTACGAGCCGCACAGCACGGCCGCTCCATGGAAGCGGAAGTGCGCGCCATCCTCGAGGACGACCTGACTCGCTCACCGAAGCGCTCCGGCCTGGGCAGCCGGATCCATGCACGATTCGCCGAACTCGGCGACTTCGAGACCTCCCGAGCCACCGACGCGCCGCGGGCGGCAGACCTCGAATGATCGTCCTCGACACGAACGTCTTGTCGGAGTTGTTCCGCCCGGAACCAGATCGGCACGTCCTCGAATGGCTCGACGATCAAGACGCCGCGGATACCGCGACCACCGCGGTGACCTCGGCCGAGCTGCTCTACGGTGCCGCCCGGCTACCCGCGGGCCGCCGGCGGACGGCCCTCGCCGCCGCGATCACGGCAGTGCTCGACGAAGATCTCGCCGGACGGATCCTTCCGTTCGACGCCGTCGCCGCGGTCCACTACGCCGAGATCGTCACCGAACGCGAACGACTCGGCCTTCCGATCGGCGCCCCGGACGCCCAGATAGCGGCGATCTGCGCGGCGGAAGACGCCACTCTCGCCACCCGGAACATCAAGGATTTTCAGAACATCGGTATCGACCTCATCAATCCCTGGACCGTCTGAACTCGGTCGATATCGGACAGCGGTCCCGGCCGGCCCGGCGGCTTTGTAGATTGAGATCCATGAAACTCGGTCTGCAACTTGGGTACTGGGGTGCGCAGCCCCCGCACAATCACGCCGAACTGGTCGACGCCGCGGAAACGGCCGGCTTCGACGCGATCTTCACCGCCGAAGCCTGGGGCTCGGACGCCTACACGCCGCTCGCGTGGTGGGGCAGCCGGACGCAGCGTCTCCGGCTCGGCACATCGGTGTTGCAGATGTCGGCCCGCACCCCCACCGCGTGCGCGATGGCGGCGCTGACCCTCGACCACCTGTCCGGCGGGCGGCACATCGTCGGTCTCGGCGTCTCCGGCCCGCAGGTGGTGGAGGGCTGGTACGGCCAGTCGTTCGCACGGCCGCTCGCCCGCACCCGCGAGTACATCGACATCATGCGCCAGGTCTGGGCGCGGCAGGCGCCGGTCACGTCCGACGGCGACCACTACCCGCTTCCCTACCGCGGCGAGAAGGCGACCGGCCTGGGCAAGCCGCTCAAGCCGATCGTGCACCCGCTGCGCGCCGACATCCCGGTCTACCTCGGCGCCGAGGGACCCAAGAACATCGCCCTGGCCGCGGAGATCGCCGACGGCTGGCTGCCGCTCTTCTACACCCCGCGGATGGCCGACACCTACAACGAATGGCTCGACGAGGGCTTCGCCCGGGCCGGCGCCCGCCAGACCCGGGAGACCTTCGAGATCTGCGCGACCGCCCAGATCGTCCTCACCGACGACACGGCCGCCGCCTACGCCGGGATCAAACCCTTCCTGGCGCTCTACATGGGCGGCATGGGCAGCGAGGACACCAACTTCCACGCCGAGGTCTACCGGCGCATGGGCTACGCCGAGGTGGTCGACGAGGTGACGGCCCTGTTCCGCGCCGGCCGCAAGGACGAGGCCGCTGCGATCATCCCCGACGAGGTGGTCGACGATTCGGCGATCGTCGGCGACGAAGCGCACGTTCGTGCGCAGATCGCCCGCTGGGAGGCCGCCGGCGTGACCACCATGCTGGTCTCCCCCGGCTCGATCGCGGAGGTGGAACGCCTGGCCGCGCTCGTCGCCGAATGATCCGGGCGGCCGGGGTCGCGACCGAGTGAACCTGCGCCCGCCAAGGTGAACGAAAAGTGAACACGCGGGCAACGCAGCTTGACTTGACCTTGCTGGATGGTTACAAAAGGGAGGACAGTAAACGATCAAAGGAGGAGGACGATATGCGCAATCGCACCAGTCCCGATCTGTCGTCGAGGGTGCGTGGCATCACGCGCCGCCTGAATCAGCGTATGCACATGAGCGCCGCCGACCGGCTGAACATGCAGGTCGCGCACACGCCCGTCGCCGTTCTCGGCAGCGCGGGACGCCGTTCCTGATACGCCCCACATGTAGCGAGAGCCCCGGCCGCCGGCCGGGGCTCTCGTGCATCTAGCGGCGCCGTGACCTGGTCAGATGCCACGCACCGCACGAGCATTCGTAGCAACTCAGCGTCGGTGGGCGGCGTGCACCCGCGGAGAGCGCCAGGATCGCGCCGGTGACGGCGGCCAGCGAAGGATAGGCGATCTTCTCCGGGGTCGGACAGATCGGCGGCTCGTAGTTCACCGGGCGTTCCCGCTTGCGGCGCGGGGCGTGGCGGGCGGCCGTCGCGCGCTCGATCTCGGCGTAGAAGGCCTCGAGCTCGTCGTCGCCGAACCCGCCGTTCACGTCCCGGCGAGCCCGGTGTGATCAGTGTCATATCGCGGGATCACGCGATACACCTTCAGGTCTTTCGGGACGCCCTTCGCCTTGAACCGCCGGCGCTTGACCGCGTAGTTCTCGACACCGGCGAGTTCCAGCGTCGGCCCGCTGGCGTACACCTCGCCGGCGCCGGCCGCGGCGCAGACCCGGGCCGCGATGTTGACGTCGACACCGAGGAAATCGTCGCCGACGGCCCGCGGCGTACCGGTGTGCACCCCGGCGCGCAGCGCGGGCCGGTACGACTCGACCTGGATCGCACTGACCGCGCCGGTGGCCTCGTGGGCCGCCTCGATGGCCTCGGCGCCGTCGGCGAAGACCGCCATCATGCCGTCGCCGAGCGTCTTGACCACCTGACCGCCGTGCGCGACGACCACGCGCTCGCACACGTCGTTCACCTCTTGCATCAGCCGCAGGACCTGATCGTCGCCCGCGTTCAGTGCCCACCGCGAGAAGTCGACCAGATCGGTGAACAGGATCGTCACCTCGGTCGGCTCGGCGGGATCGGGCGCGCGCCGCCCGCTCAGCGCCTGCCAGACGCCCACCGTCGCCAGGCCGAGTTCGCGCACCGCGCTCGGCCGGTCGGCGTTGACGTCCTCCACCGCCCGCGCGAGCCGGTCCAGCGTCGTCGAGTGTCCACGCGCGACCTGCTCGGGCGGCACCAGTTTCCGGGCGAACTGCGCGGCCCGCACCATCGGGGCACTCGCGTCGGTCCGGGCCAGCAGCACCCCGGCCCGCTGCAGCGGCGTGGCGGCCGGCTCGCGGGCGGGGACCACGGCATCGCCGGGAACATTCGCATCGCGGTCCGCGGGTGGGTTCACACGACTCACTGTAGTTCAGGACCCGGCGCGATCACCGGAGACGCTCGGCCTCCCGGGCCAGCCGCACCAGCTCGGCGGACATCTGTGCGACGACGGCCGGCTCCTCGCCTTCGCGCAGCGCCGTGTCCAGGTCTTCGGCGGCGCAGCGCAGCGCGAACATCCGGTCGCCGAGCGCGATGACTTCGTCGGGCGAGAGGATCAGCGCGTCGCCGGGAATAGCCGTGCCCTCGGTGAGCGTTCTCTGTTCGTAGGCGCGCTGCCGGCACGAGCGCTTGCAGTACTTGCGGCGTCGTCCGGTCGCGGAGTCGACCATCTCCCGTCCGCACCACGCGCACGCGTACGGACGGCGGCGGCCGGATCGCTCGGCGGTTTCGGTCACGGGTGCGACCCTACCGCGCGCCTGCCCGGATCGTTCCGGACGCGTAAGATGGTTCTGTTGACCTGAAGTAAAAAGAAACCCTGACCATGAGAGAAATGGGGCTACATGGCTGATCGAGTACTCCGCGGAAGCCGTCTGGGCGCGGTGAGCTACGAGACCGACCGCGATCACGACCTCGCACCCCGCCGCATCGTCCAGTACCGCACCGACAACGGCGAGATCTTCGACATTCCGTTCGCCGACGATGCCGAGGTGCCCGGCACCTGGCCGTGCAAGAACGGTATGGAGGGCACCATCCTCGAGGGCGCCGAGCCCGAGGAGAAGAAGGTGAAGCCCCCGCGCACGCACTGGGACATGCTGCTCGAGCGCCGCTCCGAGGAGGAGCTGGAGGTCCTGCTCACCGAGCGCCTGGATCTGCTGAAGACGCGCCGCCGCGGCGGCACCGCCTAGCTGTACCCGGCCAGGACGTTGGTAGCGGTGTGTCTGCTTGAAACGAGGAGAACCTCTGAGTGGGATGTGGCTTGTCGAAGGCCCACTCCAACCCAGAGGTTCTCATGTCCCACGGTAGTGCCCGTCTCACTGTTCACGGTCGCCGGCTGATCGTTGAACGTCACCAGACCGGCTGGCCTCAATCACATATCGCCGCGGCGATGGGAGTCTCCCGCAAGTGTGTGAAGACCTGGATCGATCGCTTCGCCGCCGAGGGCGATCCCGGTCTGGCGACCCGTTCCTCACGTCCGCACTCGATGCCCACCAAGACCAGCGACGAGGTCGAGCAGAAAGTCCTCGCTGCGCGTGCCAAGCATCGCGACGGCCCTGATGTGCTCGGACCGAAGGTCGGCGTCCCGGCCCGGACGGTGTCGCGGATCTTGCGCCGCCACCGGGCGCCTTATCTGCGTGAGCTCGATCCGATCACCGGCAAGCAGATCCGCTCGCCGAAGCAGACCGCGACCCGGTACGAGCGTGAACACCCTGGTGAGTTGGTGCACATGGACGTCAAGAAACTCGGCAAGATCCCCGACGGCGGCGGGTGGAAGGCCCGCGGCCGCGCCGGCGGCCATCGCGATCGCAAGGTCAAGGCCGGCTACGACTACGTCCACTCGCTGATCGATGATCACTCCCGGCTGGCCTACTCAGAGATCCTGCCCGACGAGAAGGGCGCGACCTGCGCGGAGTTCCTCGAACGCGCGATCGCCTACTTCGCCGAGCACGGCATCACCAGAATCGAACGGTTGATGACCGATAACGCCTGGGCCTACCGGTGGTCACTTCGAGCGGTGTGTGCCGACCAAGCCATCACGCAGAAGTTCATCAAACCGCACTGTCCGTGGCAGAACGGCAAGGTCGAGCGCCTCAACCGCACCCTGACCACCGAGTGGGCCTACCGCCAGGCCTTCACCACCAATGACGAACGTGCTGCTGCGCTTGCGCCCTGGCTGAAGTACTACAACAATGAACGCCGCCACAGCGCACTCGGAGGCAAACCACCGATCAGCCGCCTGTGACCAACCTGATGGCCGGGTACACCTAGCCGGTCCGACTCCCGGCCACCGCCCGCCGGCTGAGCCACGCCGAGCCCGCAAGGGCGAGGCGTGTGTCGAAGCCACCGCATCCCGGGGCCGACCGCCGGGGCAGCTCAGCCTCGGACTCTAGACGACAAACGACTGGCGGCTCCGGAATCATTCCGGAGCCGCCAGTCGTCGTTCGGCCGAAGACTCGGTGTCAGTCGACGGCCTCGGCGATCACGACGATGTTCTGCAGGTAGCTGCGCGCCTGCGCGTCGAAATCGCCGCCGCACGTGATCAGCACCAGCCGCGGCGGACCCTTGATCGAGAACAGATCCTGCGGCAACTCGTGCTTGTCGTACTGCCGACGCGAGACCGCCTTGTACTTGAAGATGCCCTCGCTGGTCGTCACCTCGATCGGCGCACCGATCGGCGTCGACCGCAGCTTGAAGAACGCACCCTCGCCCTGGACCCGGCTGTCGACATGCGCCAGCAGCACCGTCGACCCGGCCTCGGCGGGCTTGGAACCCGGCCGCCACCAGCCCACCAACGACACCTTCTCCGGCGGATCGAGCACGCCGCCGGGCTTGGTGTCGACCGGAACGACCGGCGCGTTCACGCCGATCGCCCGGATCTTGACGTGCGTCGGCGGCTGCGCCTCGGCACTGACACCGCGCGTGGACTCCGTCGACCCGGCCGCGTCCGCCGCCTTGGTCGGCAGATCACGTCCGGAACCGCAGCTGATCAGCACCACGCCGATGACCAGCAACAGCGCGGCCAATACCGCCACCGCCGTCAGCGCCCGGAACCGCGGCTTCGACTTCGGTTCCGGCCCAGGCCCCGACTCAGGCCCCGGACCCGGCTGCACGTTCAGCTGATCGGTCGTCATCGATCAGGACTTCCGCCGCGACGCACGCAGACCGACCGCACCCAGCGAGGCCAGACCCAACGCCACCAGCAACATGCCGATATTCGTCCAGCCGCGGGCCGACGAACCGTCACCGGCGGTGACGATCAGCGGCGGGCGCGGCTGAATCCGCGTCGGATCGTTGCAGGGGTCATACGAATCATGGTTGTCGACCAGCACGATCCGGCCACCAGCCGGACCCGAATAGGCGGCACCGCCGCCGTGGTTGCCGCTGCCGCCACCCTGGCTACCGCCTCCACTGTTGCCGGGGACGGCTCCCTCGTCGACGCAGATGCCGTCGTAGCGGACCGTGCCCGCAACGCAATCGCACCCGCTGCCGTTCCACTGCTCGTTCTCACCGCACAGCGAACTCGGTGCCACACAGACGCCCGACTGCGGACTACGCACATAGCCGGACAGGCAGTCACACCCCGATCCGGTCCACACCTCGTTGAGGCCGCAATCCTGAACCTCCGGGGTGGTCGTCGTCGGAATGAATCACCCCAGGTTTGATGCCGCTCCTTTCTGAGTCCCATCAGGAAGGATGACAATCATGCCCAAGAAGATCGATCCCGCCGTCCAGGCCCGTGCTGAGCGCCTGTGGCGCGAGCACGGCGCCGA
>NZ_JBPSDN010000032.1:0-51391 GCF_052036135.1 Gordonia marina | reverse complement strand
CTGTACCTCGAAGCGATCGCCCGCGAGCTCAACGAGCGGCCACGGCAGTGCCTGGGCTTCTACACTCCACGGGAAGTCTTCGAACGCCTACTGAAGGACAACGTTGCTTCCACGAGTTGACACCGCCGTGTGCTGACCGCCGCCGGCGGCCAGGACACGTACGTCCGCGCCTACCGCGGCGCCGTGGAGGCGGCGAACGTGGTCGAGTTCATGCTGGTCGACCGGCTGTTTCCGCGATCGGTCTTCCACACGCTCCGCGTCGCCGAGCAGTACCTGGCCGAACTCGACAAGCGGCCGGACCGGGTGGGCGGGCAGTCGGAGGCGCTGCTGCTCCTCGGCCGGGCTCGCAGCACGCTGGAATTCATCGATCCGCACGAGCTGGTCAGCGATCTGCCCGGCTATCTGCGCGGGATCCAGCAGACCTGCCGCGGGGTGAGCGAGTCGGTGGTGGCCGAGCACTTCCACGTCGCCCCGTACGTGTCGTGGACCGACACCGGTCTGGCGACCGGATTCGACGGAGAGGGGACTCGATGACCACCCGCCTGCGCGTGGTGCACACCACCGGTTTCAGCTACTCGGCGCCGGTCGCGACCAGCTTCAACGAAACCCGGATCACACCGCGCGGCGACAGCAGGCAGGTGGTGGTGGCCGAGCACGTGGACACCGCCCCGACCGCCCGGCAATACCGGTACACCGACTACTGGGGAACGCAGGTGATCACCTTCGACCTGCACGTCCCGCACGACCGACTCGAGGTGATCAGCAGCGCGGTGGTCGAGACCGAGGACGAGGTCCGCCCGCCGGAGGCGGTCGCCGCGGACTGGAAACGACTGCGGTCGGCGGAGGTGGTCGACGCCTGCGACGAGATGCTGTGCCCCACGCCCTACACGCCGCACACCGACGAGCTGGCGGCGCACGCCCGCGAGGCCGCCGGCGACCTCGCTCCGGCGGCCGCCGCGGAGGCGGTGGTCGCCCGGGTGAACGCCGAGATGCGCTACCTGCCGGGCACCACCGAGGTCCATACGACCGCCGCCGACGCCTGGGAACGACGCTCCGGGGTCTGCCAGGACTACGCGCACATCACTCTCGCGATGCTCCGCAGTCTAGGCATCCCGGCCCGCTACGTCTCCGGCTACCTGCACCCGAAGGCGTCGGCCGCGATCGGCGAGACCGTCGCGGGTGAGAGCCACGCGTGGGTCGAGGTGTGGACCGGGGGCTGGTGGGGCATCGATCCCACCAACGCCACCCCGGTCGACGGCCACCACATCCTGATCGGCACCGGGCGCGACTACGCGGACGTGCCGCCGATCAAGGGCATCTACACCGGCGGCGGCACCTCGGAACTCGACGTGAGCGTGCGGATCACCCGGCTGGCCTGAGCCCTATCCGGCCTTCTCGGCGACCCGGTTCACGGCCTTGGCGAAGACATCGTCGAAGGTCGCCTCGTCGACCGCCTGACCGGTCATCGACGACCCCTGAACCGACACCTGGTAGCCGTCGACCAGGGCCAGGCCCACGCGGCTCTTCATCGTCTGGGTCTTGCCCGCGACGGAGATCACCGTGGTCTGCTCGACGACCATCGCGTCGTCGGCCTTGGTCTTCGGGGCCTTCACGACCTTCTGGTTCACCTCGCCCTTCGCGCCCTGCGCCGGGCCGGAGGCGAACTCCATGGTGAGGTGCTGGCACTTGCCCGTCGCCGAGGCACGCTGCTGCGCCATGGTGGTCTGCGGGCCGGCGACGACGGACGTGCCGAGGGTCTCGGTGCCCTTGGTGGCCACCGCGAGACCCACCTTGCTGACATCGAAGTGATCCGGCACCAGGTTCAGCTGCGCGCACGACGCCGGGCTCACCTTGGCGCCCTTGGTGCTCGCCAGGATCTGGTCGGTCATCTGCTGCAGCTGCGACTCGGGGATCTCCTGCACCTGGAATCCGGCCGGGAACTGGTCGGCCGGGAGCACCAGCTGCTGGACCGGGAGGTCCTTGCGCGCGGTCGTCCTCGACGCCGTCGTGCTCGACGCGGCCTTGTCCGACGACGATCCGCCGTCGCTGGAGCAGCCCGCGAGCGCGAGCACCGCGCCGCCGGCGAGCACCGCGCCGCCGATCCGCCGGGTCAGTCCGATCCTGGTCACCGTCATGAGAAAATCCTTAGAATGGGAGAGTTCGCACGCCGAATGTACCGTGCGGTAACCGGTCACGGTGTCAAGACCTCCGACCCGAGGTGATCGCAGACCGTCAGCGCCAGCGCCAGGTCCATCCGGTCGCCGGGCCGGGGCAGCGCTTCCATCGCCTTGCTGATCCGGTACTTGACGGTGTTGCGGTGCAGGGTCATCCGCTCCGCGGTACGGACGTGGCTCTCGCCGCATGCGAGGAACACCGACAGCGTCGCGCGCAGCACCTCGGCACCGGGAGTGTCCGCGGCCAGGGGGCCGAGCATGTCCCGGATCCACGCGCGCGTCGACGGCAGGTCGCGGGCCATCACCGACACCACCGCGATGCCGCGGTCGCCGTAGCCGACCACCACCGGCTCGGTGCGCGGCACCACGGTGGCGACGTCGTACGCGGCGCGGGCCTGCTGATGCGAGCGGCGGAAGCCGGCCACCCCGGCACCCGGCAGTCCGAGGGCCAACCGCAATCCGGCCGGTAGCCGGACCTGCCCGGCGACGGTCGCCGAGTCCACCGACGGCACCCGCTTGCCGAAGGGGACCCACGCCCACACCGTGCTGCGGTCCACCGCGGTGATGATGGGCGCGGCGCCGGAGTGCAGGGCGACCACCAGCGAGCGGGCGGCGCGGTCGATCTCGGTGAGCAGCACGCCGGGATCCGACGACCACAGGATCAGCGCGAGATGGGTCCGGTCGAGCCGGTACCCGGTCTCCGTCTCGAACGACTCGATCTCGTACGAACCGGGCTCGTCGTCGCCGTCGAGCAGCTGGTTCACCGTGGACGAGAGGACGTTGCCCTCGGCGCCGATCCAGCGGCGCCGTTCGCCCTCGTACGCCTGAAAGACGTACTGGCTGATCCAGTCGATGTACTCGAACACGATCCTGGCGAGCTCGCTCGCGGCGCGGATCACGACCTCCTCGGAGAGCTGGAGCTCCTTCAGGAATTCCAGGCCCAGGCGGTTGTACTCGTACTCGCCGATCCGGTAGGCGCGCATCAGCGAATTCGACGGCACCTGACGCTGCGCCAGCCGCAGCGCGTACTCGACCGCGGCGGTGGTGGGTTGCAGATGAGCGATGGGGATGTCGTTGGCGAGGACGTGGTTGATGGTGGTGATGTTGCCTTCGACGCTGGCGCGGAGCAGATCGACCAGGACGGGATCGCCGTCCAGATGGTCGATCTCCAGCATGCCGGCGGTCATCCCGTCGATGATCTGCTGCTCCATCGCCCGGAAACGAGTGGCGACGATGCCGATGGCCGCCCGCACCTGGGCGTCCACCGGCCCCGTCGCCGTCGTCATCGGAGCTCGACGCCGGCCTTGCGCAGCGCCGAGTTCGCCGCGTGGAAGCCGCACAGACCGTGCACTCCCGCACCCGGCGGAGCGGACTGCGAGCAGATGTACACGCCGTCCACGCCGGTGGCGTAGGGGTTGATCGCCGGCCGCGGCCGCAGAAGAGCACGCCGCCGGTCATCGGGGAGAACTTGCCGGCCAGCGGCCCCCACGAGCCTGCGAGGCCGAGCGTCTCGAGGAGGACCGTCCAGAGGACCAGCTTCTGGTACATGATCGGCTGGTTCCAGATCTCGCCGATGTGCACCGGGTTGAGGTGCGAGGTCAGTGCGGCGAGGCACCAGCCGACGACGATGTACAGGATGCCCACCTTGAGCAGGTAGATCGTGTGCACCATCTTCGGGGTGCCGAAGCCGTACTCCGCCCAGTGGGTGGCGAGGGTGCGGACTCGGTCTCGCAGTGGTTCTTTCAGGAATTCCGGCGGGTTCACCGGCGGGAAGTCACCTTCTTTGAATCCCATGGTTCTCTAGCTCCTTCGTGCTGGTTCGGTGGGGATGGATGGATGTTCAGGCCTGCGCGCGCAGGCGCAGGCGGAGTCCGGGCTTGTCGATCTTGCCGACGGGGTTGCGGGGCAGCGCCTCGACGAGATGGATGTCCTTGGGCTGCTTCACACGGGTGAGCAGCGGCTCGAGGAAGGCGGCGAGTTCCTCCGCCGTCACCGCGGCGTCGGGGTAGGTCACGACATACGCGACGGGCACCTCGCCGAACATCGGGTCCGGCGCACCGACCACCGCGCATTCGAGGACCGCCTCGTGCCCGGCGAGCGCGACCTCGATCTCCTTGGGGTAGATGTTCTCGCCGCCGCGGATGATCATGTCCTTGATCCGGTCGACGATGCGCAGGTAGCCGTCTTCGTCGAAGACGCCGATGTCGCCGGTGTGCAGCCAGCCGTCGACGATGGTCTCCGCGGTGGCCTCCGGGCGGTTCAGGTAGCCGCGCATCACGGCGGGTCCGGCGATCACCACCTCGCCGCGCTCACCGACCGGGACCTCGTCGCCCTGCGGGTCGACGGTGCGGACGGTCTGGCCGGGGAGCACCGGACCGACGGTGCCCAGCTTGCGCGGGCCGTGGATCGGGTTGCAGCACGACGCACAGGTGCCCTCGGTCAGGCCGTAGCCTTCGACGATCGGCACCCCGAACAGCTGCTCGGTCTTGTCGAGCAGTTCCTTGGAGATCGGCGCCGCACCGCAGATCGCGAAGCGGAGCGAGTCGAGCGCGCCCGCCGGGACGTCGCCCTTGGACACCAGCATCGCGTAGATGGTGGGCACGGCCGAGAAGAAGGTCGGCCGCAGACGGGCGACGTCGTCGAAGAACCGGCCGACCGAGAAGTGGCCGGTGATGCTCACCTGGCCGCCGACGGCGATCGAGGTCAGGACCGTGACGCAGATGGCGTTCACGTGGAAGAGCGGCAGGATCAGCAGACCGTGCGTCGAGCTGTCGTGCTCGAAGAACTCGATCGAACTCTCGGTGAAGAACCGCAGATTGTCGTGCCCGAGCCGGACGCCCTTGGGACGACCGGTGGAGCCCGAGGTGTAGATCAGCAGCGCGTCGTCCGCGGCGGTGGGCGGCGCGGGCGGCACCCATCCGTCGCTGGGCCGCTCGGCGAGCCGGTCCACGTCGAGGAAGATGCGGGCGTCGCGGTCACCGATCGGCGCCTGCCCCACCACCACCTCGGCTGCCGAATCGCCCAGCTGGTATTCGGCCTCGGAATCGGTGAAGCCCGGATTCACCGGGGTGCCGATCGCCCGCAACCGCCACGCGGCCATCAGGGTGATGACCAGTTCGACGCGATTCGGCAGGAACGTCGCCACCACGTCACCCGGTCCGATTCCGAGACCGGCGAGTTGCTCGGCCACGGCGTCGACGCGCTCGGCGAACTCCCGGTAGCTCAGTTCCAGCCGATCGTCACGGATACACGGTGCCGCTCCCCGGGACGCCAGTTCCCACGCGAAGTACGTTCCCGCTTGTGTCACAGTCATCACCCTTCAACTTCAATGTGATGCTTGACACTATTGAGTTGAGGGGGACGACGAAACGGCCTAGAGATACGAAATCCGCCCCGGTTGTTGTCCCCGGAGCACAAATATCACCGCGGCGGCGGCTACCCGGGGTCCTTGAAGTACACCAGTTGGTGCGTGGTCGCCAGCAGCACGGCGTCGTCCCCGGTGCCCGACCAGATCTGGCCGTCGGCGTCGAAGTGACCGTTGCCGAAGCGGGCCGCGCGCACGGTGGCGAGGACGTGCCGGTCGCCCTGGGCGGCGAGCTCGTCGGGCGTGGCGTGGAAGTACGTGGTCAGCGTGATGGTCCCGGCCGGCATGTAGGTGCCGTGCCGCAGGAAGACGCGCGGGTAGAAGTTGTCGGTGATCGACGTGAGCGACGGATAGTCGAGCGGCCGCTCGGGGGCGTCGCGGATCCACAGGGTCGACGTGGAGTCGTCGCTCTTGCCGTCCGGGCCGGCCGCGAGCGCGCCGGTGACGAAACGCTTGTCGTAGTTCGCGGCCCACGCGATGAAATCCGGAAAGTCCACGGCGCCGACCTCGTCGGCGGCGGGAACCGCCGGCGGCACCGATTCGGTGCTCTCCCAGGTGGGGCGATGCAGGCCGAAGACCGCGCTGCCGGTCGAGACCGTCTGGCCGTTCTGCACCAGGTGGAACACCCAGTGCTGGTTGGTGCGGTTGGTGCGGATCACGCTCGGATGCAGTTCCCAGTCCCCGTCGCCGATCGGCGCCGCGTAGTTGAGGGTGAGGGCGAGCGGATGGCCGAGGACATCGGGGCGGGATTGCAGCGCGTGGACCACCGTCGCCGCGGTGATGCCGCCGAACGGCCCGACCATGTTGGCGTACGCGGGGTGGGCGTGCGCACGGAAGGCGCCGTCGTCGAGAGCGGTGACCGCGATGGCGTCGTCGAATACGTGGCTCATGCTTCCGGACTCTACAGAACGATCGGTCTACTTCGCTAGACTGGGCGTCGTGACCAGTCCCCAGACCAGCGTGCGCAGCCGGCTGGTCCGGTCGGCGATCACGCTGCTGCGCAGCCGCGGCGCCGACGGTTTCGGGATGAGCGAGCTGCTGCACGACAGCGGCGTCGCCCGGCGGTCGATGTACCAGCACTTCCCGCGCGGCAAGGCGCAACTGCTGGAGACCGCCGCCACCGAGGCCGGCGCGCGTATCGGCGCCGAACTCGACGCCGTCCTCGCGGAGCTGCCACCGGTCGACGCCCTCGCCGCCTGGGTCGAGCAGTGGAAACGGGCACTGACCGGCAGCGACTTCCGGCTCGGCTGCCCACTCGTGGCGGCCGGGCAGAGTGCGCAGGACTACCCCGGCGCCGCTGCCGCCGCGGCGCGCGCTTTCACGTCGTTCCGGGACAGGATCGCCGCCGCCTTCGTCCGAGACGGGATGCCCGCCGACGAGGCCGCCCGCACGGCCAGCGTGCTGGTCAGCGGAATCGAGGGCGCCATCATCACCTCCCGGAGCCTGAAATCGGTGGCTCCGCTCGACGATCTGGTCGCGCACGCGCGTCACTTTCTGTCGTCCTCGCCGTAAACTCAGCGCATGAATCGTTCGATGGCCGCCGTGACGGCGGCCGCCGCCCTGCTGCTGACCGGCTGCTCGTCGAACGACCACGCGACACTGTCCGGATCGGCGGCGTCATCGACCTCGGTGGCCGATCCGACCACCACGGCGCGCTCGGTGACCACCACCTCGGTCCGGCTGGCGCCGTCGACCGACGGTTTCACCACCGGCAGGCGCACCGAATCGGGATCCCCGGAGAACGGCTCCACCTGGCGCTTCACCGTCCCGCAGATCGACGGCGGCGACAGTACCGTCCGGCACGCGTTCAACAACGCGATGAACGACGACGCCCGCGCACTGACCGGTCCGGCCGCGGCCGCCAAGATCACGATCGACGACGCCGACCTCGGCGAGGCCGACCATCCGCGCGCGGTGAAGGCCACCTCCACGCTGTCCGGCGTGATCATCGTGATGCCGTACGCGGCCGGCGCCGCCCATCCGACGGTGGAAGTCGACACCGTGGTGGTCGACGCCGGTTCCGGCGCGGTGCTCGGGCTCGACTCGATCCTGGCCGACCCCGCCGCCGGCCGGCAGCAGCTCGCCACGCTCGCCGTCGGCGCGGACACGTCCGGCCGCCTCGCCGGCTTCACCGTCAGCGCCGCCGAGTTGAACCAGTGGATCGCGCTCGACGACGGCCTGCACCTGTACGTCCCGGTGCCGCACGTGCTGGGCGACTACGTCGCGGTCACACTGCCGTGGTCGTCGGTCATGGAGCTGATGAATCCCACCGGCCGGGTGCTCTTCGGGCCGTAAGCGGGTCGGTTCCCGGCGCGTCGGCGGTCAGCCGGCGAGGAACGACAGGCGCGGGTCGGTGAAGTTCGGTTCGATCTCGACGATCTCCGCGGTGACGACGTCGTGCACCACGAACGGGTCGCCGGCGACCCGCTGCCCGAGCTGGTCACGGTCCGTCCCGGCGGCGAGGACCGCACCGCCCAGGCCGGGCTTGAGGCTGCCGACGAGAAGGAACACGCCGTCCCGGATGCCCTGCTGAATCCAGTCTTGATGGCCGGCCATGTGGTCCGGGGCCGCGGCTTTGTTGTCGCCGAAGCGAAGTAGGACGAGGAACATCGTGGACTCCTGTTCGGGGATTCGGAACGGCCGTGGAAGTGGCCGGCGGCGTCTATGCCGCCGTCGGGTCGTCGGTGAGTTGTCGCCAGAATCGGGTGACCTCGCGGCGCACCCAGTCGCGGTCGCGGAACGCGCTGGACAGCGTCGCCACGCCCTGGCTGAACATGAGCACGTGCAGCGCCAGCTCGTCGGCGTCGTCCCGTCCGAGCAGGCCGAACTGATCGCGCAACCACGCGCGGAACGTCTCGAACAGCGCCACCGCCTGCAAGCGCGCGGGATGGTCGAGCTTGGCCAGCTCACTGCTCAAGGTGCCGACGGGGCAGCCGTGCAGTTCGATGTCCGCCTCGTTGGTGATCACGATGTCGACGAATCGCCGCACGCGCTCCAGCGGATCGGACGACGACGCCTCCCACTCGGCGAGCATGGCGCGGGTGGCGGCCAGTCGTGCGTCGATCACGGCGTCGAGGATCTCGTCCTTGGTCTTGAAGTGGTAGTAGAAGTTGCCGCGGGAGATCTGTACCGCCTGCGCGATCGACGCGAACGACGTCGCCTCGTACCCCTGCTGGTAGAACAGCCGGTCCGCGGCCTCGACGATCGCCTCTCGAGTGCTCACTCCTGCTCCCTCCGTCTCTCTAGGTCATCTGTCCTAGACGTTCCCGAGCCGGGGATCAGGACACTCGTCCTAGAGATGCAGGGGCCGCTGCCGGGGTGATCCGGTCCGCCCGTGGCAGCGCTGGCCTGACCGCACGAACGACGAGAGCCGCGACACCTTCCCGAAGAAGATGTCGCGGCTCTCGTCCCATGGTGGGCGAAGGGGGACTTGAACCCCCACGTCCCGAAGGACACTGGCACCTGAAGCCAGCGCGTCTGCCATTCCGCCACTCGCCCGTGGCTGCCGATTTCTCGACACTGTCCGCATGCGGACTTGACCGAGATTACACGGATGCGCGGCGGAGTAAAAATCGGCCCTCCCCCTCCGTCCTGACCTGCGCGAACGACGCCCCGCGACGGCGCACCGAGGCGGTACAGAAGTGACGGCCGGGGTACGAGTGAGTAGCTGACGGGCGCATCGGCGCCGCGGACCGGTAACATCGAACGACGACGCATGCACGCCGACACGCCAGCGAACGCAGAAGGGGGCCGGGAGTGGGTCTACTCGACCGTATCGAGCGCAAGCTCGAGTCCGCCGTCGACGGTGGCTTCGCGCGCGTCTTCGGCGGCAAGGTGGCACCGCAGGAGATCGAGCAGAGTCTCCAGCGCGAGGCAGAGGCGTCGGCGGAGGACCTCGGAGACGGCGCGTCACTCGTCGCCAACAGCTACGTCGTCACCCTGAGCGACTCCGATCTGAAGCACGTCAGCGAAGAGTACGAACTGAACCGGAAGATCTTTTCGCGCCACCTCGAAGACTTCATCGGAGACAATGGGTGGCAGACCTACGGCCCGGTCGTCGTAGAGTTCGACCAGGTGCCGTCACTGCACACCGGTCAGTTCCGCACCCGTGGCACCGTCGATCCCGACGTCCGGCCGCGCGCGGTACCCGACCGGTCCGACCCGTCCCGACTTCCCGATAGCCCCGACCAAGGAGCCCCCGACATGACGAATCCCCCCGAGTACCCCGGCCAGGGTTACGGCCAGGGCGGCTACGACCAGGGCTACGGGCAGCAGCCCGGCTACGACCAGTACGGCCAGCCGCAGGGCTACGATCCCAACCAGCAGGGCTACGACCCGAACCAGCAGGCATACGGTCAGCCGCCGGCCCACGACCAGTACGGTCAGCAGCCCGCCTACGACCCGAACCAGCAGGCGTACGGCCAGCAGCCCGCGTACGACCAGGGCTACGGCCAGCAGGGCTACGCACAGCCCGCCGCCGATCCTTACGGCCAGCAGCCCGGCTACGACCAGCAGGGCTACGCACAGCCCGCCGCCGACCCCTACGGCCAACAGCCCGGCTACGACCAGCAGGGCTACGCACAACCGGCCGCCGACCCCTACGGCCAACAGCCCGGATACGACCAGCAGGGCTACGCACAGCCCGCCGCCGACCCCTACGGCCAACAGCCCGCGTACGACCAGGGCTACGGCCAGCAGGGCTACGACCAGGGCTACCCGCAGCAGGCCGCCTACGACCAGACCGCGTACGCGCAGCCGGGTTACGGAGCCCCGGCCCCGGCCGCGATCACCCTGGTCCTCGAGGACGGCAGCAACCGCACCTACTCGCTGCGCCCCGGCTCCAACGTGATCGGCCGCGGTCAGGACGCGCAGTTCCGTCTCCCCGACACCGGCGTCTCCCGCCGGCACGTCGAGATCCGCTGGGACGGCCAGAACGCGATGCTGCAGGACCTGAACTCCACCAACGGCACGACGGTCAACGGACTCACCGTCAGCAACTGGAATCTGGCCGACGGTGACCGGATCCGGCTGGGTCATTCGGACATCACCGTTCGGTTCCAGTAGCGGTCGTGCACATAGAATGCGGTCGGGGCCATCGGGAGCCCCGACCGCTACGTGCATCGCCGATGCACCCGGCCGGCTCCCGCCGGCACCAACCAGACCGACTCAGGAGGTGAAGCGCGCATGCAGGGACTCGTTCTGCAGTTCACCCGCTTCGGGTTCTTGATCCTGCTGTGGCTGTTCGTGTGGGCACTCGTCCGCGCGATGCGCGGTGATCTCGCCTCCGCGGCCGGGACCCGGCGCCCCAGCGGATCGGGTTTCCGCGACCGTCGCCGCTCGTCGGCGCCCCGCGGCGGCGCCCGCTATCTGGTCGTGACGGCCGGGGCGCTCGCCAACACCCGCATCACCCTCGGTGACCAGCCGGTGCTGATCGGCCGCGCCGACGACTCGACGCTGGTCCTCTCCGACGACTACGCCTCGGAGCGGCACGCCCGCCTCTCCAAGCGCGGTGACGACTGGTACGTCGAAGACCTCGGCTCCACCAACGGCACCTACCTGGACCGCGGCAAGGTGACCACCGCCGTCCGGGCCCCCATGAACACGCCGATCCGCATCGGCAAGACCGTGATCGAGTTGCGCTCGTGACCCTCGTACTGCGCTACATCGCGCGAAGTGACCGCGGCCTGGTCCGGTCCAACAACGAAGACTCCGTCTACGCCGGCGCCCGCCTGCTCGCCCTCGCCGACGGCATGGGCGGCCACGCGGCCGGCGAGGTCGCCAGCCAGCTGGTGATCCAGTCGCTCCGCACGCTCGACGACGACGAGCCCGGCGGCGACCTGCTCGACGCCCTGAACGCGGCCACCCGCGCCGGCAACGAGGCGATCGCCGCGCAGGTGGAGCGCAATCCCGAGCTGGAAGGCATGGGCACCACGCTCACCGCCATCCTGTTCGCCGGCACCCGTATCGGCCTGTGCCATGTCGGTGACTCGCGCGGCTATCTGCTGCGCGACGGCCAGCTGACGCAGATCACCCGCGACGACACCTTCGTCCAGAGCCTGGTCGACGAGGGCCGCATCACCGCCGAGCAGGCGCACAGTCACCCGCAACGGTCGCTGATCATGAAGGCGCTCACCGGCCAGGAGGTGGAGCCCACGCTGACCATCCGGGAGGCGCGCGCCGGCGACCGCTACCTGCTGTGCAGCGACGGACTTTCGGACGTGGTCAGCGAGGAGACCATCGCCGAGACGCTGGCGACCATCGCGGACCACGCCGAGGCGGCGGACCGGCTGATCGAGCTCGCCCTGCGCAGCGGCGCACCCGACAACGTCACCGTCGTCGTCGCCGACGTCGTCGACACCGAATACGGCGAGTCGCGCCCCATCCTCGGCGGCGCCGCCGGCAGCGACGACCAGGCCGGATACGTGCCGAACCCGGCGACCGCGGCCGGTCGTGCCGCGGCGCTGCGCCCGCCGCCCGCGCCGACGCAGCGACCCACCGTGCACCAGGATCCGGTGCCCGCCCCCCGCAGCCGCTGGCGGCTGCCGCTGGCGATCATCGTCGTCCTCGCGGTGATCGCCGCCCTCGTCGTCGGCTACTTCGTGGTCCGCTCCAAGGCGATGGCCAACTACTACGTGGCCGCCGACAACGGCGCGGTGGTGATCAGGCAGGGCACCCCCGACGGATTCCTCTTCATCGACTTCTCCAAGCCGGCCCAGCAGGTCTGCGCCGAGGACCTGAACACCGACGAACCGCAGGTGGTCTTCAAGGATCATGGCGCGTCGTGCACGCAGGTCAAGGTCGACGACCTCACCCAGGTGGGCCAGACCACCGTCGTCTCGGCGAGCATCAAGAGCCTCGGCCTGCGCGAGGTGCAGGACCGGGTCCGCGGCCTGGAGTTCCTGCCGCTGTGCCCCACCGGCGACGTGCCCGCCGGGCCGCCGTCCGGCGAGCCGTCCCCCGCCCCGACCGGCGGGTCCGAGCCGACGCATCCGGCCGCCACCCCCGCTCCCGCGGGTTCGCCGGCGACCGTCTCCCCCGCGCCCACCGCCACAACGCCGGTCACGACCGACCCCGAGGGTCACCGGAACTGCCGGGAGTCCTGATGGCCGCGCCCGTAGCTCAGGCACCCGCCGCGGCCGCCAGCCGCCGTGCCCGCACCACCGAGGTGGTGCTGCTGATCGGTGCCCTGGTGCTGGTGACCGTCGCGCTGCTGATCGTCGAGGCGTCCCAGGACGACGCCTTCGACTGGGGCCTGTTCTGGTACGTCCTGGCGTTCGCCTGCCTCTACGGCTTCGCGCACTCCATGATCCGGTGGCTGGCCCCGTACGCGGACCCGCTGCTGCTGCCCGCCGTCGCCCTGCTGAACGGGCTCGGCCTGGTGATGATCCACCGGCTCGACCTCACCCCGCGGGACGGCGATCCGACGTCGTACGCGAGCTCGCAGGCGATGTGGCTCGGTGTCGGCATCGTCGTGTTCGCCGCGACGCTGTTCCTGATCCGGGATCACCGCACGCTCTCGCGCTACTCGTACACCCTCGGTCTGCTCGGCCTGATCCTGCTGATCCTGCCGATCGTGCTGCCCAATTCCGAGCGCGGCGGCTCCAACCTGTGGATCTCCACGCCGTTCTTCTCGATTCAGCCGGGTGAGTTCGCGAAGGTCCTGATCATCATCTTCACCGCCTCGTTCCTGGTGTCGCGGCGCGATCTGTTCACCACCGTCGGCAAGCACTTCGCCGGGATCGATTTCCCGCGCGCCCGCGATCTCGGACCGCTGCTCGCGGCCTGGGTGATCGCCATCGGCGTGCTGGTGCTGGAGACGGACCTCGGCAGCTCGCTGCTGATCTTCGCGACCATGCTGGCCATGCTGTACATCGCGACCGAGCGGGTCAGCTGGCTGATGGCGGGCCTCGCGCTGTTCGTCGCGGGCGCCGTCGCGGCCTACTTCCTGTTCGCTCACCTGCAGGTCCGCGTGTCCATCTGGCTCGACCCGTTCGCCGATCCCACCGGCAAGGGCATGCAGATCCTGGCGAGCCTGTTCTCGCTGGCCGCCGGCGGCCTGTTCGGCACCGGGCTCGGTTCCGGACACCCGAACGAGGTCCCCGAGGTCCACAACGACTTCATCCTCGCCGCCTTCGGCGAGGAGCTGGGCCTGGTCGGGCTGACCGCGATCGTCATGCTGTACCTGTTCATCGTGATGCGCGGCCTGCGGACCGCGATCAGCGTGCGTGACAGCTTCGGCAAACTGCTCGCGTCCGGGCTGGCCTTCACCATCGCCATCCAGCTCTTCGTGGTGCTCGGCGGCATCTCCAAGCTCATCCCGATGACCGGTCTCACCTCGCCGTTCCTCTCGTACGGCGGGTCGTCGCTGCTCGCCAACTACATCCTGATCGCCCTGCTGATCCGGGTCTCCAACGCCGCGCGCGAACCCGACGCCCCGAAGAAGCAGGCCGCACCGGTGGGCGCCATGCCCACCCAGGTGGTGCCGCGCCGATGAACCGACCCATCCAGCGCGTCGGCATCGCGGTCGTCGTGATGATCCTGGCGCTGATCGCGAACCTGACGTGGGTTCAGGTGATCCACGCACCGTCGCTGCGCGCGAACAGCGCCAACAAGCGGAGCATGATCGACGCCTACTCGCGCCAGCGCGGGCTGATCCTCGACGCGGACGGCAACGTCCTGGCCGAGACCGTGCGGTCCGACGGCCAGTACAAGTATCAGCGCCGCTACCCGGCCAAGCCGGTGCAGGCGTTCGCGCCGGTCACCGGCTTCTACGGACCCTATTTCGGGGCCGGCTACGGGCTCGAGGACGCCGAGAACGACTTCCTCGACGGCACTGACGACCGGCTGTTCACCCAGAACTTCATGGACATGTTCTCCGGCCGCGACCCGCGCGGCGGCAACGTCCAGACGACGATCGAGCCCAAACTGCAGGTCACCGCGTACCGCTCGCTGGTCGAGGGCTCGTGCAACGGCAAGTGCATCGGCGCGGTCGTCGCCCTGCAACCCAGCAGCGGCAAGATCCTCGCGATGGCGTCGACGCCCAGCTACGACCCGAACCTGATGGCCACCCAGGACTACACGGCCGCCAAGGCGTCGTGGGACCAGCTGCAGGCCGAGCCGTCCCCGCTGCGCAACCGGGCGATCGCCGAGCTGTACCGGCCGGGTTCGACGTTCAAGGTGATCACCACCGCGACGGCCCTGAACGCCGGGCTGAAGCCGGACGTCGCGCTCACCGCGAGCCCGTCGTTCCCGCTGCCCGGATCGTCCGCGGTCCTCCCGAACGACGGCAACCCGCCGACCCGCTGCGGCGGCACCTCGGCCCGCACGGTGACGCTGACGCAGGCGTTCGAGTACTCGTGCAACGCCGCGTTCGGCGATCTGATCCTCGACAAGCTGCCGGGCGACCCGTTCAGCCAGTTCAGCGACACCGCGCTCAAGTTCGGCGTCGGCGAGAGCCCGGCCGGCATCCCGCTGTCGGTCGCCAAGTCGACCATCGGCGACATCGGCCACGACAAGGCGGCGCTGGCGCAGTCGTCGATCGGTGAGCGCGACGTGAAACTGACCGTGCTGCAGAACGCGGTGAACGCGGCGGTGGTCGCCAACGGCGGCATCCGGATGCGGCCGTATCTGGTCGACAAGCTGCAGACCGCCGACCTCGGCACCGTCTCGGCCACCCGGCCGTCGCAGATCAGTCGGCCGCTCAGCGCCGAAGAAGCTGCCACACTGACCAACATGATGGTCCTGTCCGAGCAGCACACCAGGAATGCTCAGGCGGGGATCGCCAGCAAGACCGGCACCACCGATCCGAATGAGACCGGTAGCGCCTTCGCCTGGTACATCGGATTCAAGCCCGGATCCGATATCGCCGTCGCAGTGATGGTGGAGAACGGTACCGGCGGTGCCGACGCCTACGGCGGCCTGATCGCCGCCCCGATTGGACGTGCAGTGTTGAATGCTTATACGGGAGGTCACTGATGAGCCTGCAGAACGGCACCATCATCGCCGACCGGTACCGATTGGTCCGGCTGATCGCCACCGGCGGCATGGGCCAGGTGTGGGAAGCCCTCGACACCCGGCTCGGCCGGCGCGTCGCGGTCAAGGTCCTCAAGGCCGAGTACTCCAACGATCCGACGTTCCTGCAGCGGTTCCGGACCGAGGCCCAGACCACCGCGCGTCTCAACGACCCCGGCATCGCGAACGTCTTCGACTACGGCGAGACACCCGACCGCAACGGCGGCGACCCGCTCGCCTATCTGGTGATGGAGCTGGTGGACGGTGAGCCGCTGAACTCGGTGATCAGCCGCCTCGGCCAGCTCTCGCTGGCCCACACGCTCGACATGCTCGAGCAGACCGGCTGGGCGCTGCAGGCCGCGCACACGCAGGGCCTGGTGCACCGGGACGTGAAGCCCGGCAACATCCTCATCACGCCGACCGGCCAGGTCAAGATCACCGATTTCGGCATCGCCAAGGCGGTCGACGCCGCGCCGGTGACGCAGACCGGCATGGTGATGGGCACCGCCCAGTACATCTCGCCCGAGCAGGCGACCGGCGGTGAGGCCACGGCCGCGTCGGACGTGTACTCGCTGGGCGTCGTTGGCTATGAGGCGCTGACCGGCATCCGGCCGTTCACCGGCGACGGTGCGCTCACCGTCGCGATGAAGCACATCCAGGATCCGCCGCCGCCGCTGCCGGATTCGGTGCCCGGGCCGGTGCGTGAGCTGATCATGATCACCCTCGCCAAGGACCCGCAGCAGCGGTACGCCACCGGCGGCGAGTTCGCCGAGGCGGTCGCCGCGGTCCGCGCCGGTCACCGGCCGCCCGCCCCGCGCGGGGGCGTCCCGGCCGGTCCGCGACCGTCCACCCGTCCGGTCTCCACGCCGGTCGTGGCGCCCCCGGCCCCGCCGGTGCGGCCCCGCCCGACCGCGCCGGGCCCCGCTCCGGTGGCCGATGACAGGTGGAGCACCGGCCAGAAGGTGCTCGCTGGCGTCGCCGCGGTCCTGCTGATCGCCGCGATCGCCCTGTTCGCGAAGTGGGTGATCGACTCGCCGGGTGTCACCACCCGGAACGAGAACACCGTGCGGCCGTCCATCTCGACCGAGACCGAGACCGAGACGCCCACCCGCCGGACGACGACGCGTTCACCGTCGCCGACGACCACCACGACGACCACCACGTCGACGCCGACGGACACCGACACCTCGACGCCCACCGAGACGACGACGCCGCAGGAGCCGACCACCACCAGCAGTCCGGCCCAGCCCGGACCGGGCATTCCGCTCCCGACCCTGCCCCCCATCTTCGGCGGCGGATAGCCGATGAACGACGACGAGCTGCTGTCCGACCGGTATCAGCTGGGTGAGGCCCTGGGCTTCGGCGGTATGTCCGAGGTCCAGTTCGCGCGCGACCTGCTGCTGCACCGCGACGTCGCGATCAAGATCCTGCGCCCAGACTTGGCCCGGGATCCGATGTTCTACCTGCGCTTCCGGCGCGAGGCCCAGAACGCCGCGAAGCTGAACCATCCGACCATCGTGCAGGTCTTCGACACCGGCGAGGCGGATACCCCGGACGGCCCGCTGCCGTTCATCGTGATGGAGTACGTGGACGGCGAGACGCTGCGCGACGTGCTGCGTAACAACGGGCCGGTGGCCCAGCGTCAGGCGATGACGTGGATGGCCGACGTCGCGGCGGCGATGGACTTCTCGCATCGGGCCGGGATCGTGCACCGCGACATGAAGCCGGCCAACGTGATGATCGACCATCACGGTGCGGTCAAGGTGATGGACTTCGGTATCGCCCGCGCCATGGACGACACCGGCGCCACCATGACCCAGACCTCGGCGGTGATGGGTACCGCGCAATACCTGTCGCCCGAGCAGGCCCGGGGCATCAAGGTCGATCCGCGCAGCGACATCTATTCGATGGGCTGCGTGCTGTTCGAGCTCATCACCGGCGAGCCCCCGTTCACCGGCGACTCCCCGATCGCCGTCGCCCACCAGCACGTCCACGAGGATCCGCGCCGGCCGTCACAGGTGAACCCGGACATCACCCCGGAACTCGACTCGGTCGTCATGAAGGCGATGAGCAAGAATCCGGCCAACCGCTACCAGACCTCGGCCGAGTTCCGCTCCGACCTGATCAAGGTGCTGGCCGGCGGTAAGCCGTCGGCCCCGATGCTGCTCGACGCGCCGGACGACGACGACTTCCCGACCCTGGCGGTCGCCGGCCGGCGTCGTCGCGACGAGAACCGCCGCGACGACGACTTCGACGACGATCTGCCGTTCTATCGGCGGCGCCGGGCGAAGGCGGTGGTCGCCGTCGTGCTCGTGCTGATTCTGGGCATCACGCTGTTCACCTGGGCCCCGTGGAAGTCGTCGGCGCCGCTGGTGCCGGTGCCGACCGTGGAGAACCTCGACGCGCACGCCGCCCGCACCAATCTGGAGAACGCCGGCTTCGGAGTCAAGGAGCTGAAAGAGGCGAGCTCCACCATCCCCGAGGGCAGCGCCACCCGGACCGCCCCGGGCAGCAACGTGCCGACCCGCAAGGGCTCGGAGGTGACGCTGTACGTGTCGTCCGGACCGGAGAAGCATCCCATCCCCGACCTGCGCGGCAAGACGCTGAAGCAGGCCAAGGACGCACTCGCCGCACTCGGTTTCACCGAGGTCAAGGACGAGAAGACCGACTCCACCGCGGCCCTGAAGGACAAGGTGGTGCGCACCCAGCCGGGCAGCGGCAGCGAGACCGCGATCAACTCCACCGTCGTCGTCTACATCGGCACCGGTCCGAAGGAGGTGACGGTGCCGGATCTGGTCGGCCAGACGCAGGCGCAGGCCGAATCGACGCTCGCGCAGCTCGGGCTGGAACCGTCCATCGTGCAGGGCGACTCCGAGCGTCCCGTCGGCCAGGTGGTGTCCACCTCACCGAACGCCGGTCAGACGGTGAAGGTCGGCAGCGTGGTGCAGGTGACCATCTCGCGCGGCAATCAGTTCGTGGTGCCGGATCTGAAGGGCAAGACGCTCGATCAGGCGCGTGCGGCGCTGGCCGCCGCCGGCTGGACCGGCGGGACCGTCACCGCCACGCCGCGCTCGGTGGGCCTGGCTTCCAACCAGGACGGCAAGATCATGTCGCAGGACCCGCCCGCCGGTGCTCGCTGGCGCAAGGACGACGCGATCTCGGTGACCGTCGGCCGCGCGAGCCTGCTTCCGAACTGACAGCGTTCCCCGGACAGGGGTCGTTTCGACACCCCGCCTCGCCCTTGCGGGCTCGGCGGCGGCTCAACGGGCTGCTACCGACGGCGCCCGTTGCCCTGAGCACCTACGCCGCCCGATAGTCGGGCGCTATGTCGCGCTCGCTGAGCCGGGCACCTACGCCGCCCGTTGAGCCGGACACCTACATCGCTCGTTGAGCCGGACGAGCCGCTAGGCGAGACCGTGTCGAAACGACCCCCACCTCGCCCGTTGAACCGGACGCCGACCTCGCCCGTTGAGCCGGACGAACCGCCAGGCGAGACCGTGTCGAAACGACCCCCCGACCAGGACTACGACCCCGGCGACAGCGCCCCGGCCACCTCGGCCTCGAGCACGGCCACGCGCTGCTCCGGAACCTCGAGCCCGCACACCCGCAGCCAGTTCGCGAGCATCCGATGCCCGCCCTGGGTCAGCACGCTCTCCGGATGGAACTGCACCCCGTGAATCGGCAGCTCGCGATGCATCATGGCCATCACGATCCCCGAATCGGTGGTCCCGGTCACCACCAGCTCGTCCGGAATCGTCTCCGGCAGCACCGTCAGCGAGTGGTAGCGCGTCGCGACGAACGGGTCGGGCAGTCCGGTGAGGACACCGCGGCCGTCGTGCGTGACCAGCGAGGTCTTACCGTGCAGCAGCTCCGGCGCCCGGTCGACGGTGGCACCGAACGCCGCGCCGATGGCCTGGTGACCGAGGCAGACCCCGAGCAGCGGGGTGCCGGCGGCCGCGGCCACCGGGATGATCGGCATCGTCGCGCCGGCCCGCTGCGGGGTGCCCGGACCGGGCGAGAGCAGGATGCCGTCGTAGGCGTCGACGACGGCCGGCAGGCGATCGTGATCGAGCCGATCGTCATCGTTACGCCAGACCTCCGCGTCGACACCCAGCTGACCCAGGTACTGGACCAGGTTGTAGACGAAGCTGTCGTAGTTGTCGATGACGAGAATGCGCACGCAGCCAGGTTATCGGTTGCGGCCACCTCTTTCCGCGTGGGTTACCGTAGAGACATGCCTAAGTCAAAGGTGCGGAAGAAGACCGACTACACCATCAACCCGGCGAGCCGCACGCCGGTGAAGGTCAAGGCCGGCCCGTCGGGCATCGCCTACCAGGCCCTCATGTTCGGTTTCATGCTCGCAGGTCTGGTCTGGCTGCTGGTGTTCTACCTGGCCGCCTCGAACGACAGCCGGTCCGTCGCTCAGCCCGGCGGCTGGCTGCACTGGATGTTCAACCTCGGTCAGTGGAACCTGCTGATCGGCTTCGGCCTCGGTGTCATCGGCCTGTTGATGACGATGGGCTGGCGCTGAATGACATGTGTGTCATTCATCCACACTGTGGAAATCACATGTGTGTAACTCATCCCCACTGTGGGTAACTCCTGTGGATAACTCCGCGTCCGTCCACCATCGCACCTGGTCGACGCCGCTGCCCGCGGGAATCGCCCTCCTCGGGCTGGGGACAGCTCTGGTGATCGCCGCGATCGCGTCGTACCAGGAGCCGCCGGCGCTGGTTCTCCTCGCGGTCGCCGCGCTGGGGGTCATCATTACCGGGACCGTCGCACTGATCCGCCGTCCGCGCCTGACCCTCGCACCGGGTCCGGTGCTGACGGTGCGCACCCTGCGCGGGACGCGCGAGGTGACCCCCGCCCAGGTCGAATCGCTCGAGCTGCTGGGCACCCACCGCCTCGCGTTCCGCTCGGTGCAGCTGCTCATCGAGCTGCACGACGGCGGCCTGCTGGTCTTCGGTCAGTGGGATCTGGGCACCAGCCCGCGGACCGTCGCCGCCGAACTCGCCGAGGCGGGCTTCACGCTCGACGATCGGTCGGCGCCGCGCCGTCGAACCGCCCCGCCGGTCGACGACGCCTGACGTTTCAGCCGCTCAGGACAGCACCGGTACCGACGCCGATCGCCGCGGCGACCACGAACAGCGCGATCAGCGCGGCCCAGCCGACCCGGCTGACCTTCGCCTCGGTCCGCTGGCCCGCCGGCAGCACCGCGACGGGCAGCCAGATCATCGCCACGGCGCCGAGCGCGCCGAAAAGCAGCCCACCCAGGTGGGCCCAGAGCGAGATCCCGGGCAGACTCCAGGAGATCACCACGTTCAGGACGATCACCCCGGCTACCGTGCCGACCGGCAGCTTCAGCCGCAGGACCACCACCAGCAGCGCCCCCAGCAGACCGTAGATCGCTCCCGACGCGCCCGCGGTGAGTGAGTCGCTGTGCTGGACCGCGGTGACCACCGCGCTGCCGCCGAGCAGGCTCGTCACGTAGAGCATCAGATAGCGCGCCCCGCCGAAGAACCGCTCGAGGTCGCGGCCGACGACATACAGCGACAGCATGTTGACGGCGATGTGGATCACCGACCAGTGCAAAAAGCCGGAGGTGAGCAGGCGCCAGTACTCGTCGTTCCAGTGGCCGTCGTACCCGGTGATCAGGACGCCCTCGCGCATCAGCCACGAGCGCCACATCTCGCTCCGGTCGCTCAGGGCGCCTGCGCCGGCCTGCGCGATGCAGGCCAGGAACACCACCGTGTTGACCGCGATCAGCCCGTAGGTGACGTACGGCGTGGCCGTCGCGTCCTTGACCGGCGCCACCGGATCGACGCGAACCGAGGCCCGGTCCTGCGCCACGCAGTCGACGCAGTGCTGGCCGACCGGGGCCGGCCGTAGACACTCCGCACACGCCGACCGCCCGCACCGCGTGCAGGAAAGTGCGGTGGGGCGGTCGGGGTGTCGGTAGCAGACGTGCTGCACCGGTGTCAGTTGATCTCGACGCTCTCGATCACGACCTCGTCGAGCGGGCGGTCCTGGCGATCGGTCGCGGTGGTCGCGATCGCATCGACGACGGCGCGGGAGTCCGCGTCGACGACCTCACCGAAGATGGTGTGCCGGCGGTTGAGGTGCGGGGTGGGGCCGACGGTGATGAAGAACTGCGAGCCGTTGGTGCCCGGCCCGGCGTTGGCCATCGCGAGCAGGTACGGACGGTCGAACTGCAGCTCGGGGTGGAACTCGTCCTCGAACTTGTAGCCCGGGCCGCCGCGACCGGTGCCGGTCGGGTCGCCGCCCTGGATCATGAAGCCGTCGATCACGCGGTGGAACACCGAGCCGTCGTAGAACGGCCCGCTGTCGCCACCCTGGGCGTTGGCGGTGCTGTAGTCCTTGGTGCCGTCGGCCAGGCCGACGAAGTTGGCCACCGTCTTGGGTGCCTGGAACTCGAACAGCTCGACGACGATGTCGCCACGGTTGGTGTGCAGGGTTGCGGTCTTCTTGTCACTCACGGTCTCCATACAACCATGAGCGCGGCCTCCGGGGTCCCGCTAGCGACGGGAGATTCCGCCTGGCAGGGTGGAGGCATGTCGTACAAAGCCGCGGGAATCGCCGCCTCCGCCGTGCTCGCCCTGTTCGCCACCGTCGCGGTGGTCCTGCGCCGGGCCCGCACCGAGCATCCCCCGGCCGCCGCGTCGGTGCCTCGCATCGAGGACCTCTAGGCGGCATCGGGGAAGTCTTCTGCGCGGTTTCGGTGGATCCGATGGTGACGAAGGGACTTCCGTAACACTGACCAGGCGGTGCCAGCGGGTAGTTTGTATACGTGGCTCCCGACGAATCCCGCGACACCTCCGCTGATCCGGTACCCGGCGACGCCGGCGCGACGACTCCGCCGCCGTCCCCGCTCCCGGTTCCGGAGGGCGGCAACGGCCCGGTTCCCGCACCGTGGGAGCGTCCCGGACCGGCACCCGCGGCCAGCGGTATGCCGGAGGTGACCGACGCGCCCGCGAAGTCGTCGTCGGGTCCGGCCTCCGGACCGAACCGAGCGGCACACGCGGCGCCCCGGCCCCAGCCGAATACGGCGCCGGTGTCCGGGCCCACTCCCGTCGCCGATCCGGCGGCCACCACCGTCCGGCCCGCGCCGCAGCCCGCATCCGGTCCCGCACCGAGCGCGCCGGCCGGTCCCACCGCAGGTGCCCCGACTCGTCCCGCGCCGCAGGCCGGCCCGCCTTCCGCTCCCCGAAGCGGCCCGGTGCCGCCCTCGACGCCCGCACCGCCGCGTCCCGCCGGGGCTCCGGTCCCCGGTCCTCCGCCCGGCGGTCCCGCTGGTGCCCCGCGCCCGGCCGCCCCCGGCGGACAGCCGCCGCAGAGTGGCCCGCCCCGGCCCGTTCCGGCACCCTCCGGTCCGCTGTCTTCCAGTCCGGCACCGTCCGGGCCTGCACCTTCCAATTCGGCGCCGTCCGGACCTGCGCGGTCAGGCCCGGCACCGTCCGGATCGACGCCGTCAGGACCGGTCCCCTCGGGACCGGCACCGGCAGGTCCGGCACCCGCGGGACCGGCACGATCGGGTCCGGCACCATCCGGATCGACGCCGTCAGGACCGACCCCCTCGGGACCGGCCTCGCCAGGTCCGGCGCCGTCAGGCCCAGCACCCTCGGCATCGACGCCGTCTGGCCCGACACCCTCGGGACCGACACCCTCGGGACCGACGCCATCCGGCGCACCCGGCTCGGAACGACCGCCCGCCCACGCCGGCTCCGACAAACCCACCGCCATGCTCGGGAGCGTGGACGCGGCCGCCGAGCCCCGCAACGCCGCACCGCTGGCCTATTCCGCGGTACCCGACTCCGCCAAGGCCGCCGCACCGATCGCCCCGGCGGCGCCGCCCGCAGCAGCAGGAAGGACCGCACCCGTGAACCCACCCGCTCCGGCACGACCCGCACCGACATCGGCGCCCCGTTCCGGCTCGTCCACCACGCAGACCGGCCAGAGGCGACCGCTCAGCATCTCGGCGATCGTCGGCTTCGTCTGCTCGGGCCTCGGGTTCTTGCTGATCACCGTGCCTTTCGGTCTGTGGCTCGGCTACCGCGGACGTCGCGAGACCACCGCGGGCAGCCGCGAGGGCCGGACCTTCGCCGCGGCCGCGATCTACCTCGGGTGGGCCTGGGTGATCTTCTGGATCCTGGCATTGATCGCCTACCTCTGGATCCTCCTCTGACGCAGGCCACGGCCCCTCGGGGCGTACCATTCGCTTCATGCTGAAGCGAATGCTCCTGGTACTGGTCACGACCGTCACCGCCGTCGCGGGTGTGGCGATCGGCACCGCCGCCCCCGCCGTCGCGGCACCGGGCTGCCCGGACATCGCGGTGATCTTCGCGCGCGGGACCGCCGAGACCGGGGCGCCCGTCGGGATCACCGGGTTGTCGTACGAGAACGCGCTGCGCAACCGGCTGCCGCGCAAGGACATCCGGGTCAGCGCCGTCGACTATCCGGCGAGCAGCAATTTCAACGACCGGGTGAGCTTCGTCCGGAACGTCGTCCGCGGCATCGACAACGCCCAGGCGCAGATCCGCGCCACGGCCCGCCGGTGCCCGGCCACCGACATCGTCGTCGGCGGCTACTCGCAGGGCGGCGCGGTCGCGACCTACTCGGTGACCGACCGCATCGACATCCCGGCCAAGTATGCGCAGTACCGCTCGCAGGCGCCGGCGCCCCTGCCCGCCGACGTCCTGAAGCACGTCTCGGCGGTGGTGCTGTTCGCGCCGCCGTCGGCCACCTGGATCCGCGAACTGGGCGCCCCGCCGATGAAGGTGGCCACCTCGCTGCGCGGGGCGACCGCCACCTACTGCATTCCCGGTGACGTGGTCTGCGACGGCGCCCGCGTCGGACAGCCGAACGGACTACACGTCCTCTACTCGGTCAACGGGATGACGGGGCAGGCCGCGGACTTCACCGCACGCCACACCCGCTGATCTGTGCCGTCCCCGAGCCGCTGGGCTCGGACCCCCTCCGCGGTGCCTTACGCTGGACGGATGGTGATGGCAGATCGCGAAGGCGTCAAGACCGCGTCGGGCCCCGATACCGTGCTGACGGTGATCGGGCTGGCCGACAACATGCTCAACGGGCTCGCACGGGTCCCGTTCAACCACCCGCTCACCGGTCCCGGCGGCCTGCTCGACAACATCGGCCAGGCGGTGACCCGGGCGACCATCCGCTCGTTCCTCGGCTATTCGGTGAGCCTGCCGATCGAGGACTTCCGCTCGATGGAGAAGATCCTCGACACCATCTGCGGCGCCATCCTGCCGCCGGTCGTCGGCCACTTCGGCGGCGTCGAGATCGAGACGGACGTCATCGGTGGTCAGCAGGGCATCTGGTGCCGGGAGAAGGCCTCCGTGGCCGCGAACGACGACGAGCACAAGGCCCACGACCGGACCATCCTCTACCTGCACGGCGGCGGCTACTTCGGCACCACGCCGAACATGTATCTCATGTTCGCCGCGGCGCTGGTCCGCATCACCGGCTGCCAGGTGTTCATCCCCGACTACCGGATGGCCCCGGAGTTCCCGTTCCCCGCGGCCGTGTACGATGCCGCCGACGCCTACCAGGGCCTGATCGACCGCGGCATCACGCCCGACAAGCTGATCGTCGCCGGTGACTCGGGCGGCGGCGGCCTCACCACCTCGCTGATCGTGCACCTGCACGAACAGAACATGCCCAAGCCGCAGGCGATCGCGCTGTTCTCGCCCGAGGTCGACCTGGATCTCGCGCAGGATTCGGTGATGGACAACGCCGACAAGGACATCCTGCCCTGGAACATCCCGGTCACCTTCTACCTCCGCGGTGTGCAGCCGAACGACGGCCGGGTCTCGGTCGTGTACTCCAAGCCGCGCCCGGAGTGGTTCCCGCCGACTTTCGTGTGCTGGGGCGAGGACGAGATGTTCCGCGACGCGATCCGCGTGTTCGTCGAGGAGTTGCGCGAGGGCGGCGTGCGGCTGATGGCGATGGAGGAGCCGGGCATGTTCCACGTCTTCCCCATCGTGATGCCGTGGTCGGAGGCCGCCAAGCGCGTCTTCCAGCAGATCGCCGAGCTCGCCCGGACGGAGACCGTGGAGGCGCAGGCGGAGTCGGACACGTCCGGCACCGGAGAACTCCCGGCCATCCCGCACGATGCGACGGTGACGGCTGCGTCGCCTACCATTCAGCCATGACCGCACGACTGCTCCTCGTCTTCTCCGCGTTCGCACTGCTGCTCGGCCTCGCCGTGCCGATGGGTGCGGGAGCGGCACAGGCTCGTGATTGCGCCGACGTTCAGCTGCTGTTCGCCCGCGGCACCGCCGAGGCGGGTGCACCGGTCGGTACCACCGGCCAGGCGATGTATCGCTCGCTGCAAGCCCGGTTCCCCGGTAAGGACGTGCGGGTCTCGCCGGTGCACTACCAGGCCAGCGATCAGTTCCAGAAGGGCACCGTGTTCCTGAAGTCGGTGGCCGCCGGTGTGCGCAGCGCGCAGAACCAGATGCGGTTCATCGCCGACACCTGCCCGAAGACGCGCATCGTGCTCGGCGGGTACTCCCAGGGCGCCGTGGTGGTCACATATGCCGTGAGCGACCAGATCGCGATGATCGCGCCCGTGCTGGCCGAGGTGCCGAACGTGCTGTCGCCGACGATCGCGCCGCACGTCGCCGGTGTCGTCACCTTCGGCGCTCCGGCCGACCGCTGGTTCCGCGAGGTCGGCGTTCCCCCGATGCGTGTGGGGGCGCTCTACACGGCCAAGACGCGGGAGTACTGCATCCCGGGCGACAACATCTGCGACGGCGGCCCCGTCGACCGCCCGAACACGGTGCACGGCCTGTACGCGACGAACGGCATGACTGACGCGGCCGCGAACTTCGTCGCCCGCCGGATCCACTGACGGCTCGCCGCTGGTGCACGAGTCGACGCGGCGCGGTTCCGGTTATCCGATAGTGCGGCGCCGGTAGCGCGTCGCAGTGAAGCGATCCGAGACCGCGCTGGTCTTGGAGTCGATGTACCCCCGCTCCCGAAGACGCGCCCGGACCGTCTCGCCGCCGATCGGGCCACTCGTGCCCTTCGGGTACACGAACCACACCGGGAGATCCGGAACCGTTTCGGCGACGGCCACCGCAGCATCGAGATCGGTGGCGTCATGCAGCACCGCCACGAGGGCGGACGCCTCGCCCACCATTTCCGTCTCGGCGCCGGCGAGTGCCGCCCGCAGCGCGTCGTCGGCGACGCCGAGCACCAGGGCCGGCGTCGCCGCCGAGATGCCGAGCTTCTCAGCGAGGGTGGGCGGCGCCTTGAGCAGCGCCTCCGCCCACCGGCCGGCCTCCGGTTCACCCAGGATCAGAACGAGCGGCTCACCGTTCACCCGAACGCGGACGCGCTCTCCGTCGGCGACGACGTCGCTGATCCCCGCCCGGGGGAGGCGGGCCCGGATTCCGCCCCGGAGGATCAGATCCTGGGATTCGAGCAGGACCTTCACTTCCGCCGTCGCACCTCGCCACGTCGCCGTCCCGATGGCCTCCCGTCCCATGGCCTCTCCTCTGCGCTCGCCGATCCGCCGTGTCTAGGTGTCACTATGTCGCACCGGGATTCGGCGGACCGGGAAGTTCGACGCGCCCGGACAGATCCGCCGTCGCCGCCTAAGCTGCGATCGGATGAAACATGGCGTCGCAAGGGAGCGCCTCGAACGAAGCACGATCCGTCTCGCGGGTGATGACGTCGCCGAGGTCGTCGCGCCGCGAGAACACCGCCAGTGGCCGGTGGGCAGGTCGCAGCGGAGCGATCCCGGGTGCGTGCCGGTCATTCAGCCCAGTCGGCAGTGGTGATCGAGATCTCGCGGGCCATGTCACGCAGAAACCGGATCACGGTGTCCCGCTCGTCACTCGTCAAGCGGGCGGCGGCGTTCAAGCGCTTCGCGTGCTGCCGTCCCACGGTCCTCTTGGCGGACAGTTCCGACCCGGGCGTGATCTCGATGGCGAACGCACGGCGATCCGTGGGATGCAGGCGGCGCACCACATGACCGCCGCGTTCCAGGCGGTTCAGCAGCTTGGTGGTGGAGGCCGGAGAGATCGACAGGAACCCGGCGAGCATGCCGGGCGTCACGACCTCGCCGCGATCCTTCGCGACGATCAGGTAGTGAAGCGCCCGCATGTCCTGTGCGCTGAGCTTCATGTACTTCTCGGACGCCTCCGTGATCGCCCGCTCGGTTTCTCGCAGCGCGCCGAGCGCCCTCATGAGATCGGTGATCTGGGCGAGGTCGGCGGCCGTGAGGTCGAGGCCGTCGACGACGCCGCGGATGGGATTCCCGGTGTCTAGGTCGTACAGGCTCGCTGCGATCGGGTCGTGAGTCGACCGAGAGCCCCGCTCCTCCATGGGGCTCATCGTAAGGCCAATCAGTCGGAGATCGGTAGATAATCAACTTCGGGTTACTATATCTCTCGAGAGACAGTATCGTATGATCAACTGGATCGAGCACGGGAGGCACCGATGACGACTGAGAGTTCTGCCACCGGATCGCCCGTGATCCACCCCTGGATCGTCACGGCATGAAGGGACATCGCCGTCCCTCGGAGACGCCCTCCTCGTCCGCCGGAGGACCCCGCTCACGATGGGTACGGGTAGTCCTGCCCGCCCTCATCATCGTGGCGTGGTTGGTGGGAGCGGCGATCGGCGGCCCGTATTTCGGCAGGGTCGATGAGGTCTCCTCGAATGACCAGACGGCATACCTGCCCGCCTCCGCGGACGCGACACTCGTCCAGAAACGCCTGGCCGATTTCCGCGACTCGGATGCCATTCCGGCGATCATCGTGCTGGTCCGCGACGACAGACCGACCGAAGATCAGGTCGCCGCACTGCGGAGTTCCATCGCCGGACTGTCCGATCTCACCGGGGTGGCGCCGGGGCTGTCGCCACTGATTCCCGCAGAAGACGGCCGTGCGTTCGAGGCGATCGTGCCCATCGACGCGGATGCGGACGTCGGGGAGGTGGTCGGCTCGATCGGCGAGCACCTCCATGCGACCGCTCCCCCCGGAACGGCCGTCTACGTGACCGGCCCGGCCGGCTTCACCGCAGACCTCATCGACGCATTCTCCGGGATCGACGGGATCCTCCTCGGCGTCGCACTCCTCGCGGTATTCATCATCCTCGTCCTGGTCTACCGTTCGCTGCTGCTGCCGATCGCCGTCCTCTCGACGAGCCTCTTCGCGCTCACCGTCGCCCTCCTCGTTGTCTGGTGGCTGGCCAAGGCCGGCGTGATCCTGCTGAGCGGCCAGACCCAGGGCATCCTGTTCATCCTCGTCATCGGTGCCGCGACCGACTACTCGCTGCTCTACGTCTCCCGCTACCGCGAGGCCCTTCGCGTCCAGCAGGACAAGTGGGTCGCCAGCAAGGCCGCACTGCGCGGTTCGTTCGAGCCGATTCTCGCCTCGGGTGGGACGGTCATCGTCGGCTTGCTGTGCCTGCTCCTCAGTGATCTGAAGTCCAACAGCACACTCGGCCCGGTCGCGTCCATCGGCATCGTCTTCGCCATGTTGTCCGCGCTGACGCTGCTGCCCGCGATCCTCTTCGCCTTCGGACGCGCGGCGTTCTGGCCGAAGCGCCCCCGGTTCGAGCCGCAGGCCGTCGCGGACGAGGACGGGATCCCCGCCCGGGGAATCTGGCCCAGGGTCGGCCGCCTCATCCGCCGCCATCCCCGCGCGATATGGGCATGCACATCGCTCGTGCTGATCGCCGGCGCGTTGGGCGTGACCCAACTCCACGCCGAGGGTGTCCCGCAGTCCGATCTCGTGCTGACCGCCTCCGAGGCCCGCGCGGGCCAAGACGCCCTCGGCAAGCACTTTCCCGGCGGCTCAGGGAGTCCGGTGTATGTGCTGACGACGGTGAGCACACTTCAGCAGACCGCCGACACACTCCTGGACACTCCCGGAATCGACGATGTGACCGTGGCCAGCAAGGACTCGTTCTCCGGATCCGCAGCGGTCACGAGGAACGGAATCGTCCCGATCGGACCGCCCGGAGTCTCCGCTCCGGCACCGACGGTGGTCGGCGGGCAGGTGCTGCTGCAAGGCACGCTGGCCGACGCCGCCGATTCGGATGCGGCCGAACACACGGTTCGAGATCTGCGCGCACGTCTCGCGGACACCGGGAGCGACGCGCTCGTCGGAGGGGTGACCGCGACCGCCGTCGACACCAACGATGCCTCGATACACGACCGCACCCTCATCATCCCGATCGTGCTCGTCGTGATTCTCCTCATCTTGATGATCCTGCTGCGTGCGGTCGTCGCGCCGGTGCTCCTGGTCCTCACTACCGTGCTCTCCTTCGCGACCGCGCTCGGCGTCTCCGCCTTCGTGTTCGACTACGTCCTGCATCTCCCTGGGGCGGACCCGGCCGTGCCGCTCTACGGTTTCGTGTTCCTCGTCGCCCTCGGGATCGACTACAACATCTTCCTCGCCACCCGGATCCGTGAGGAGGCACGCGTGCACGGGACACGTGACGGGGTGATCCGCGGGCTGGCCGTGACCGGAGGGGTCATCACCTCCGCGGGTCTGGTGCTCGCCGCCACCTTCGCCGCGCTCGCGGTGATCCCGATTCTGTTCCTTCTGCAGATCGCGTTCATCGTCGCATTCGGCGTGCTTCTCGACACCTTCCTGGTACGAGCGCTGCTGGTGCCCGCCCTCTTCTACGACATCGGCCGCACCATCTGGTGGCCGTCGAAGCTGAGTACCGAGCCTCGGCGCGCGCCATAGGCCCGCATGAAGGCGTGGACTCCTTCGGTCACGGTCTTGCGCATACCGTCGAGGCCGACCGCGGCAGGGTTGGGCTGTTCGTTGTCCTGAGTCGCCGACATCCCCGTCGGCCACGGGAAGCGACAGCAGACCCGCCGCGGCAGCAGCGACGCCCCGGGACCAGACGACACCGGTGGAACTCGAACGTACCGAGCGGCCGACCGACTCGACCGACGACATCTCTTGACTCGTCGCGGGAGCTTGTTCACATACGTTGTGGAGCCTAGGAGATTCGAACTCCTGACATCCGCCTTGCAAAGGCGGCGCTCTACCAACTGAGCTAAGGCCCCGGACCGGCGGGAACCGGAGGGAATCGTGGTGGGCCTAGGAGGACTTGAACCTCCGACCTCTTCGTTATCAGCGAAGCGCTCTAACCGCCTGAGCTATAGGCCCGTGAACCGAGATGGAACATTACCCGACACCACCGCGAACTGACAAAACGACTGGTCAAGACACGTTTCGACGGGGCTCAACGGGCGGCTGGACGGGGCTCACCGAGCAGCCAGACGAAGCTGAACGAGCCGACGGGCGAGGGCTGAACGAGCGGACAGTCGAGACCTGACCAGCGGAGAGACGAGACCCGACGAGCAGACAGACGGCGCTCGACGGGCCACCTCGCCGGGGCTCGACGAGCCCGGCCGGTCAGTCCAGATCGGCGAGGGTCACCTCGACGCCGCCGACCACGTCGGCGCACACGTTGTAGATGTACGCCAGGATGGTCGCGAGCGCGGTCAGCACGATCGCGGCGAAGACACCGAACAGCGCCGAGAAGCCGAAGACCTGGCCGGTGCTGATCAGGTCGCCGCCGCTGCTGCTGCCGTCGGCGCTCACCAGGGTGCCGAAGGAACTGTTGATCTGGTCCCAGACCCCCATCCCGGCGAGCACGCCGTAGAGCACCGCGATCGCGATCATCCAGATCAGGAAGCCGGCGATCGCCAGGACGCCGCTGACCTTGAAGATCGACCACGGATCCACCCGGCGCACCTGCACGGCTGCGCGGAGAGGGGTGCCGATGGTCGACGACGCCGGGATGCGCCGCACCGCGGCACGGTCACCGTCCGCCTTGGCTCCCGTCTTGTGGATGGCGTCCAGATCGGGCTTGGGTCCCGCCGGCGGCGCGACCGGGGTCTTGGTGGTCGCCGCCGTCGGAGCGGAGTGATCTCGGCTCCGCTCAGCCGACAAGTCGGGATCGGCGACGCCCGGGCGCGGCCCCGGACCGGTCACCGCGGTACCGGTGACGAGCTTCCCGAGACCGGAACCGCCCTTCGGACCACCGGGCCCCGGACCATGCGGGCCGGGCGCACCCGGCTGTCCGGGTCCCCCGGGGCGCGGACCGGGCCCACCCGGGCCCTGAGCCGGACCGGGCGGGCTCTTCACGGCCGCGGCCGCCGCACCGGCGGTTCCGGGAGCCGGTTTGCCGCCTCCCGGGCCACCGGCACCGCCACCGGGAACCGGAACGGCCTGCGTCGGAGGAGCCTTCACAGGAGGAGCGGGAGGAGCCGGAGGAGTCTGCCCCGACGGCCCCTTCACCCCGGGGCCACTCTGCACCGGAACCGCCCGCGTGGGCGCTCCCGACGAGCCGTCACCGGGCACACCGGGCGCCGGCGGACCGACTGTGGCGTCCCCGGTGAGCTGCTGCGCCGCTTTCGCCACGTCTCCCGCGGTGAGTCCCGTATTCGAGGTGGTCTCGCCCCGCTGCCAGGGCGTCGGCATGGTGCCGCGCTCGGGTGCGGTTTCCTCGGGCTCGTTGGCTTTGCTCACTGACAGATCCTCACTGGACGGGTTGCTACAACCCTAATCGGTGCGGCCACGTTTCCCCGGCTTACGCCTCGGCGTCGTCGGGGTCCGGCTCGTCCGCATTCCGGGCAATCGCCAGAAGGCTGTCACCGTCGCCCAGGTTCATCAGGCGCACACCCTTGGTCTGGCGACCGGCCTTGCGGACCTGCTTGGCCATCGTGCGGATCACGCCGCCACCCGAGGTGATCGCGTAAACCTCGCTGTCGAGATCGACGATGATCGCGCCCACCAGTTCGCCGCGCTTGGGGTCGTACTGGATGGTGAGCACGCCCTTACCGCCGCGTCCCTGCGCGGTGTACTCCTCGATGTCGGTGCGCTTGGCGTAGCCGCCCGAGGTAGCCACCAGCAGGAACGTATCGTCCTGCACGACGTTGAGGGAGAGCAGCTCGTCGTCGGTGTTGAACCGCATGCCCTGCACGCCGGAGGTCTGCCGGCCCATCGGGCGCAGCGTCTCGTCGTCGGCGTGGAAACGGATCGACTGGCCCTTCTTGGAGACCAACAGCAGGTCGTCGTCCGGGCCGCAGAGCTGCGCGCCGACCAGTTCGTCGTCGCCGCGCAGGTTGATCGCGGCAATGCCGCCGGAACGGTTGGAGTCGAAGGCGTCGAGCGCCGACTTCTTCACCAGACCGTTGCGGGTGGCGAGCACCAGGTACGGCGCGTCGTCGTATCCGCTGATCCGGATCACCTGGGCGATCTTCTCCTCCGGCTGGAAGGCCAGCAGGTTGGCGACGTGCTGGCCGCGCGCGGTGCGGTTGGCCTCGGGCAGCTCGTAGGCCTTGGCCCGGTACACGCGGCCCTTGGTGGTGAAGAACAGCAGCCAGTCGTGCGTGCTGGTGACGAAGAAGTGGGCGACGATGTCGTCCTGCTTGAGCCCGGCGCCCTGAACACCCTTGCCGCCGCGCTTCTGGCTGCGGTAGAGGTCGGTCTTGGTGCGCTTGGCGTAGCCGGTCTCGGTGATCGTCACGACGACGTCCTCGCGGGCGATCAGATCCTCGTCGGCCACGTCGCCCTCGGCGGCGATGATCCGGGTACGACGCTCGTCGCCGTACTTGTCGACGACCTCCTTGAGCTCGTCGCGCACGATGGCACGCTGCCGTTCGGGGCGCTCCAGGATGTCCTTCAGATCGGCGATCTCGCGCTCGATCTCGGCCAGCTCGTCGATGATCTTCTGGCGTTCCAGGGCGGCCAGGCGGCGCAGCTGCATCGCGAGGATCGCGTCGGCCTGGATCTCGTCGACGTCGAGCAGGTCCATCAGGCCGCTGCGCGCGATGTCGACCGTCGCCGACGCCCGGATCAGGGCGATCACTTCGTCGAGTGCGTCGAGCGCCTTGACCAGGCCGCGCAGGATGTGCGCGCGCTCCTCGGCCTTGCGCAGCCGGTAGCGGGTCCGGCGCACGATCACGTCGATCTGATGCGCCACGTAGAGCCGGATCATCTGGTCCAGGCGCAGGGTGCGCGGCACACCGTCGACGATCGACAGCATGTTGGCGCCGAAGTTGGTCTGCAGCTGGCTGTGCTTGTACAGGTTGTTCAGCACCACGCGGGCGACGGCGTCGCGGCGCAGCGTGATGACGATGCGCATGCCTGCGCGGTCCGACGACTCGTCGTCGATCTTGCTGATGCCCTTGAGCTTGCCGTCGCCCACCTGCTCGGCGATCGACTGGATCAGGTTGTCGGGGTTCACCTGGTACGGGAGTTCTGTGACCACCAGCGTGGTGGTGCCCTTGTTCTCCTCGATGTCGACCACCGACCGCATGCGGATGCTGCCGCGGCCGGTCATGTACGCGTCCTTGATGCCCTGGCTGCCGACGATCAGCGCGGCGGTCGGGAAGTCCGGACCCTTGACGACCTCCATGCACGCGGCGAGCGTCTCCTCGTCACCGGCATCCGGATGCTCCAGTGCCCAGAAGACGGCCTCGGCCACCTCGTTCAGGTTGTGCGGCGGGATGTTGGTGGCCATGCCGACCGCGATGCCGCCCGAGCCGTTGATCAGCAGATTCGGGATGCGTGACGGCAGCACCGTCGGCTCATCGGTCTTGCCGTCGTAGTTCGGGACGAAATCGACGGTCTCCTCGGTGATGTCGCGGAGCATCTCCATGGCCAGCGGGGTGAGCCGGGCCTCGGTGTATCGCATGGCGGCGGCGCCGTCGTTGCCGCGGGAACCGAAGTTGCCTTGACCGTCGATCAGCGGGTAGCGCATCGACCATGGCTGCGCGAGCCGCACCAGGGCGTCGTAGATGGAGCTGTCGCCGTGCGGGTGGTAGTTACCCATGGTCTCCGAGACCGGGCGCGCGGACTTGACGTAGCCGCGGTCCGGGCGGAAGCCGGCGTCGAACGACGCGTACAGCAGACGACGATGCACCGGCTTGAGACCGTCGCGGACCTCGGGCAGCGCACGGCCCACGATCACGCTCATCGCGTAGTCGATGTAGCTGTTCTGCATCTCCTGGCCGAGATCGACCGGCTCGATGCGGTCGTGGGTGACGGCGGCCCCGTCGTCGGGCACGTTGGTTTCGTCGCTCATGGGATCACTTTCTGGGGGTTCTCGACGGGCTCGGCCGGCGGAAAGAGTTCTCTATCCGGCCGGGAACGGCGTGGCGGGCGAGTCATCGAGGTGGCGGCGTTGGTCGGGGGTTTCGACAAGCTCAACCGGCTGGTCGTGGCTCAACCGGCTGGTCTTGGCTCAACCGGCTGGTCATGTCTCACCCGGCTGGCTAAGCGTCTCGGCCGGCTCGCTGGTCATGTCTCAACCGGCGAATCAGACGTCGAGGAAGCGGACGTCCTTGGCGTTGCGCGCGATGAAACCACGACGGGCGACGACGTCCTCCCCCATCAGGATGGAGAACAGTTCGTCGGCCGCGGCGGCGTCGTCGAGCGTGACCTGCTTGAGGATGCGCACGGCGGGATCCATGGTGGTCTCCCACAGCTCGCTGGCGTTCATCTCGCCGAGGCCCTTGTAGCGCTGGATGCCGTCGTCCTTGTTGATCTTCTTGCCCGCGGCCAGGCCGGCGGCGAGCATCACGTCGCGCTCGCGGTCGCTGTACGCGAACTCCGGCTCGGCGCCCTTCTGCCACTTCAGCTTGTAAAGCGGCGGCTGCGCCAGGAAGACGTGGCCATGCTCGATCAGCGGCCGCATGAAGCGGAACAGCAGGGTGAGCAGCAGCGTCGCGATGTGCTGGCCGTCGACGTCGGCGTCGGCCATCAGCACGATCTTGTGGTAGCGCAGCTTGGCGAGATCGAACTCGTCGTGGATGCCCGTACCGAACGCGGTGATGATCGACTGGACCTCGGCGTTCTTCAGAACGCGGTCGATGCGGGCCTTCTCGACGTTGATGATCTTGCCGCGGATCGGCAGGATCGCCTGGTACATCGAGTCGCGGCCGGACTTGGCCGAACCACCGGCCGAGTCGCCCTCCACGATGTAGACCTCGCACAGGCGCGGGTCCTTGCTGCGGCAGTCGGCGAGCTTGCCGGGGAGACCGCCGATGTCGGTGGCGGTCTTGCGGCGGACGAGTTCGCGGGCGCGTCGTGCGGCCATCCGGGCCTGCGCGGAATCGGCGGCCTTGCGAATGATGATCTTGGCCTCGGCCGGGTTCGCCTCGAACCAGTGACCGAGCGCCTCGTTACAGGTGCGCTGGACGAAGCCCTTGACCTCGGTATTACCGAGCTTGGTCTTGGTCTGGCCCTCGAACTGCGGGTCGGCGACCTTGACGGAGATGACGGCGGCCAGACCCTCGCGGATGTCGTCGCCGGTGAGCTTGCCGTCCTTCTCCTTCACCAGCTTCTTGTCGAGCGCGTACTTGTTGACGGTGCTCGTCAGCGCCGCGCGGAAGCCCTCTTCGTGGGTACCGCCCTCGTGGGTGTTGATGGTGTTGGCGAAGGTGTGGACCGACTCGGAGTAGCCGTTGTTCCACTGCATCGCGATCTCCACCTCATGGCCCTCGCCCTTGGCGGAGAAGTCGATGACGGTGTTGTGGATCGGGTGCTTGGTGCGGTTGAGGTGGCGGACGAAGTCGACCAGGCCCTCGGGGTAGTGGTACACCCGCGAGCGGACCCTGGCGATGACGGTCGCCTTCTCCTCGTCGGACTTGATGCTGGCGTCGTCGTCCTCGACGTCCACCTCCGCCTCGGCCTCGGAGACCCGCTCGTCGGTGAGGGTGATGGTCAGGCCCTTGTTGAGGAAGGCCATCTCCTGCAGGCGCCGCGCGATGGTCTCGGCGCTGTACGTGGTGGTCTCGAAGATCTCCGGATCCGCCCAGAATCGGACGGTGGTGCCGGTCTTCGCCGAATCGCCGATCCGGTTGAGCGGGGTCGGCTTGGCGTAGTCGTACGCCTGCTCGAAATGCCCGCCGTCGCGCTGGATCTCCAGTTCGACCTTGGTCGAGAGCGCGTTCACCACGGAGATGCCGACACCGTGCAGACCGCCCGACACCGCGTACGAATCGGAGTCGAACTTTCCGCCGGCGTGCAGCTGGGTCATGATGACCTCGACCGCGGGCACACCGGTCGCGTGCATGCCGACCGGCATACCGCGGCCGTCGTCGACCACCTGGATACCGCCGTCGGCCAGGATCGTCACGTCGACGCGGGTCGCGTAACCGGCCATCGCCTCGTCGACGGAGTTGTCGACGACCTCCCAGATCAGATGGTGCAGGCCGCGCTCACCGGTCGAACCGATATACATGCCCGGGCGCTTGCGGACGGCCTCCAGGCCCTCCAGGATGCTGATGGAATCGGCGCCGTACTCCCCGGACTTACCCTTGGCCGGCTTCTTCGATTCAGACTTACTGGTGTCGGCCACGAGACGCGTCCGCTCCTTCTCATAGAGAACAGTTACCGGCCAGTGTACTTCGAAGTCACGCAGAACCACAGTTTGGCACGGCCTGAAGGCGCCCCAGATCGGCGAATCACGGTGCATCCGCCTCAGATTGTGTCCGGAACCGGTTCCGCGCCCTCTCGGGCCGATGAGGCCAGCTGCGGCAAATCCGGATGCGCGAGTACGAAGATTGCTACCTTCCACGAGTGATCAGCGATAACGTCCGCACCGCCCGCGCCATCGGATTCAGCCGCCGGGAGATCGGAGAAATTCGCCGTGCTCGGCGGGGCGGCGGCGGTCGTCGCGGCCTGCGGCGGCGAGTCGACGGACAACATGGCACTGCGGAAATTCGTCGCGGGCACCTGGTTCTTCGGCGACGGTCCCTACTCGAACGGCACCGACAATTTCGTCACCGTGTCGGCGGGCGGCAACTTCGTCACCAACGTCTACCCGCACAGCGGACGATGGGAGTTCGTCGACGGCCGCATCCAGATATTCAGCGACGAGCCGTCGGCGAGTACCACCGGCAGCGGTGCGTTCGCCGTCGCCTCCAACGTCCCCGCCCAGGTCAAGGACACGGTGATCGACTGGAAGTACTCCGACGACGACGCGTTCAGTGTCCCCGTGCGCTGGGACAAGTCCACCGAGACGCTGTATTTCACCGGGCGGGACGGCTACCGCGGGGGGACCTTCGAGATCGCAGTCTCCCGCAAGCCACAGCCGGCGCGCCCGTCGAGCTCACCGTCATCGGCGAACCGGTCCTGGTGGTGGTGACGGCCGGTCAGCCATAGGTGTCGCGCGGGCCGCGACCGGAGACGTGCAGCGGGCCTTTCCGCCACGACGGCGCGGACGGGCCGCTGATCCGAAGGCTCTTGACCACACCGTCGCCGGCCACCGCGGAGATCTTGGCGACGATCTGGGCCGACAGGTAACGCAGCTGCGTGGCCCAGGCGGTGGAATCGGCGCGCACGTGCAGCACACCTTCGGACAGGTGAGTCGGCTCGGCGTGCGCGGAGATCTCCTCGCCGACGATCGACGGCCACTGCCCGATCACCGTGCCCTCGCTGATCTTGGCCGACCAGCCCCGAGAACGGGCGACGGCTCCGGTCAGACGTCCGAAGGGCTGCGGGTCACGACTGTCCGGACCCGCTCCCGACCAGCGCTTACGACGACGATCCCCACTCTTCCGGGCGGTCGAGCGGACCGGTCCGGACCGGCCGTGGCCGACGTTCTTGCCCGCCGCGCGGGCCTCCGCCCGCGCCTGCTCGAGCGCCCGGCGAGCCAGTTCGTACCCTTCGCTGTGGCCGTCGGCCGCATCGTTCGTCACTGCTCCGCCCTTTCGTCACCGATGATCTGCGAGCGTCGCTGACCATCTTCCTCGGTGACTCCGACAGCGATCCGCCTGCCGCGCAGCGCGGCGGGGATGTCCTCGCCGACCGCGGCGGTCAACAGCAGCTGCTCGGCCGACGCGGTGAACTCGGCCAGTTTGCTGCGCCGGGCCGCGTCCAGTTCGGCGAAGACGTCGTCGAGCATGATGACCGGTTCGACGCCGTCGGCCCGCAGCAGATCGACGCACGCCAGGCGCAGGGCCAGCGCCAGCGACCACGACTCACCGTGGCTCGCGAAACCCTTCGCGGGTTCCTCGCCCAGATTCAGCAGCAGGTCGTCCCGGTGCGGACCGATCAAGCACAGTCCGCGATCGATCTCCTTGCCGCGCACCTCGGTCAGCCGCTGCGCCAGCACCTCGCGGATTCCGGCGATGGACTCATCGCCGCCCGGGCTCTGATCGACGTCCGGCCCCGCCGCCGACCGGTAAGCGATCTGCGCCGGTCGTGAATGCGGAGCAATCGACGAATATGCCTGCGCGACAAGAGGATTCAACTGCCGTACGACGCTCAGCCGCTCGGCCGTGACCTCCGCACCGAATTGCGCGAGCTGCCCGTCCCACACGTCGAGCGTGCTCATCACCGAGTCCGCCTCCGCCGACGAACGACGGATCGCCGCTCCCGCGGTCTTCAGCAGCGCCGACCGCTGCCGCAACACCCTGTCGTAGTCGGCCCGCGCGCCGGCGGCGATCGGCCGCAGTTGCACGACGATCTCGTCGAGGAACCGGCGCCGCTCCCCCGGCTCGCCGCGGACCAGCGCCAGGTCTTCCGGTGCGAACAGCACCGTGCGCAGGATTCCCAGGATCTCGCGCGTGCGCCGGACCGGCGCGGTGTTCACCGTCGCCTTGTTAGCGCCCTTCTCCACCACGGTGAGCTCCACCGACAGCTCGCGGCCGTCGTTCTGCACGGTGGCCCCGATCCGCGCGGCCGAGGCGCCGCTGCGGACCAGCGGCGCATCCGAGGAGACTCGATGCGAGCGCAGAGTAGCCACGTAGAAGAGGGACTCGAGCAGGTTGGTCTTACCGAAACCGTTGCGGCCCACGAAGATCGTCGGCTCGGGCTGCAACTCGAGTTCGACGTGCTCCCACGACCGGTAGTCCCTCAGTGCGAGTTCGCGAACGAACATCCGGCACTCACGACATCATTCCGCCGGGGTCGCGGTTTCGCCGACGCTGCGGCCCTGCTGGTCGACCATCGCGTGACCACCGAACTGGTTCCGCAGCGCGGACACGGCCTTCAGCGCGGGCGAGCTCTCCTGCCGGGAGGCGAAGCGCGCGAAAAGCGCCGCCGAGATCACGTTCAGCGGAACGGCGTGGCGCACACCTTCCTCGACGGTCCAGCGGCCCTCACCGGAATCGGTGGTGTAGTCGGAGATCTCGGTCAGCCCGGGATCCTCCTCGAGCGCCCGGACCAGCAGGTCGAGCAGCCACGACCGCACGACCGTCCCCTGGGTCCACGCCTTGAGCGTGCCGGTGACGTTCTCGATCAGCGGCTCGGCCTGCAGCAGCTCATAGCCCTCGGCGTAGGCCTGCATCAGGCCGTACTCGATGCCGTTGTGCACCATCTTCGCGTAGTGCCCGGCGCCGACGGGTCCGACGTGGACGAAGCCGTTCTCGCGGGGACCGGCAGGACGCAGCGCATCGAAGATCGGCTGGACCTTCGCGACGTCGTCCGCGGAGCCGCCGACCATCAGCGCGTAGCCGTTCTCCAGACCCCAGACGCCACCGGAGACACCGCAGTCGAGGTAGCCGATTCCCTTGGCGCCCAACAGATCAGCGTTCGGCTGGTCGTCGGTGAATCGGGAATTGCCGCCGTCGACGACGACGTCGCCCGGAGAGAGCAGACCGGCCAGCTCGGCCACCGCGTTCCGGGTGATCTCCCCGTGCGGCACCATCAGCCAGACCACCCGCGGACCGTCGAGACGGTCCACCAGCTCGGCGAGGCTCGCGACGTCGCTGACCTCCGGGCGCGGGTCGTAGCCGATCACCTCGTGTCCGGCGGCCTTGATCCGGGTGCGCATGTTGGCACCCATCTTTCCCAGACCGACAAGTCCCAGTTGCATGTGCGGATTCCTCTCGACAGGGGCGACGGCCGGCTCAGCCCGGCAGCCGAACCGGCATCAGCAGGTAGCTGAACTCACTGGCGGGCGCCAGGTAGCTTCCGGATTCGTCGGCGACCGGCTCTTCCTCGGACGCGGGACGCAGCACGGCGGGCCGGATCGCGGCACGGCGTTCGCCCGAGCCGTCCGGCTCGGGGTTGGTGAAGCCGAACTGCACCGTCTTCGCACCGATCGCGGCGAGGCCGTCGAGCAGGTAGTTCGGGTTGAAGGCGATCAGGATCGGCTCGCCGTAGAACTGGACGTCGAGCGATTCCTCGGCCTTGCCGGCCTCGTCGCCACCGGCGGTGAGCAGCACCGAGTCGCCGGAGAAGTCCATCCGGATCTGCGCGCCGCGCTCGGCGACCAGGGACACACGCTTGATGGCCTCGATCAGCGAGGCGCTGTCGACCGAGGCGACCGAGGTGTGGCTGGCCGGGAACAGCTGACGGAACTTGGGGAACTCGGCGTCGAGCAGGCGCGTGGTGGTCTTCTTGGCGCCGACCAGCGTCGACGAGCCGTCGTCACCGGCTCCGGTGGTGACGCCGAGAATGCCCTCGGCGCCGATGGCCTGTCCCGAGCCGAAGGCGAGGGCGACGCTGCCGGCGTGATCGGCGCCGGCCGACTTCGCGGCCTCGGAGAGGGTCTTGGCCGGCACGAGCGCGGCACCGGTGGCGTTGGGGTCGCGCGGCTCCCAGGCGATCTCCCGGACCGCGAGGCGGAACCGGTCGGTCGCGGCGAGCACGATGCGGTTGCCGTCGATCTCGACGCGCACACCGGTGAGCATGGGCAGGGTGTCGTCGCGTCCGGCGGCGACGGCGACCTGCGAGACGGCCTCGGCGAACAGGCCGCCGGGCACGGTGCCGGTCTGCTCGGGGACCTCGGGAAGCTCGGGGTAATCCTCGACCGGCATGGTCGGCAGCGAGAACTTGGAGCTGCCGCAGGCGATCGCGAGCCGCGCGCCGTCGATCGTGACCTCGACCGGCTTGTTCGGCAGGGCCTTGGTGATGTCGGCGAGCAGGCGGCCGGAGACCAGCACGGTCCCGGGCTCGGCGATCTCGGCGGAGATGGTCTCGGTGGCCGACACCTCGTAGTCGAAGCCGGCGACCTGCAGGCCGGCGTCCGTCGCGGTCAGCACCACGCAGCCGAGGACCGGCACCGGCGGACGAGACGGGAGGCTGCGGGCGACCCAGGCGACGGCTTCGGAGAACTCGTCGCGCACGACACGAAACTTCATCTGCTGTGATTGCCCTTCTCGACGTACCGGCCGGTGCAGCCCGCGCACCGACCCGGCGATGGATGATCGCCGAATCCCACTGTAGAGCCCGAGGACGTGGTCGTGTGGCCCGGGCGCTGATCCGGGTGCACGACGGGACCGGTCCGGCTTCCGGGAACGGCCCGAGCACTGTGTATCCACACGCTTACTTCTAAAAGAAGATCTTTAAAGAGAAATACTTCTTAGTAATAAGTCCTGTGCACGCTGTGCACAACTGGGCATCGGTGCAGGTGGCGTCGAGTGTCGTCATCGACAGGCTCGGTGGACTAACCACGTGCACAACTTCGCGGGCCTGTGGACACGATCGGTGATCCACCGTCCGTCCCGGCTCCGTCCACATCTGAGGGGCCGGTTGTCACCATGCTGTCCACAGGGATTCGCGATGCACTCACCTGGGGTTTGTCCGTCGACGACGATGCCGGAACGCCGCCCGCCGCCGGGATCGGTGGCGAGCGGCAAGTCTTGCGCTGAGGTTGAGACTCGGGGGCGGGAGGCCGGTCGCGGCCCGGGATCCGCGAGCCCCCGCCGTCAGCCGCGGGCGCGCTGACGGATGAGTGCGGTGAGTTGCTGGACGTCGTTGTAGACGTCCGAACTGGTGCGCATCAGTTCCTTGATGCGACGCTCGGCATGCATCACGGTGGTGTGATCGCGGTCGAAGGCCTCGCCGATGCGCGGAAGCGACAGGTCGGTCAGCTCGCGGCACAAGTACATGGAGATCTGGCGTGCGCGGACGACGGGGCGGACCTTGCTGGGGCCGCGGAGATCGTCGATCGAGATGTCGAAGTAGTCCGCGGTGATGGTGATGATGCCGGCGGCGCTGATGTCGGGATTGGTGGAGTCGGGCATCAGCTGCTTGAGCACCACCTCGGCGAGACCGAGGTCGAGTTCGGCGTTCTGCAGCGAAGCGAAGGCGGTGACGCGGATCAGCGCGCCCTCGAGTTCACGGATGTTGCGCTCGATGCGGGAGGCGATCAGCTCGAGGACCTCGTCGGACACGTCGAGCTGATCCATCTGCGCCTTCTTGCGGAGGATCGCGATGCGCGTCTCCAGGTCCGGTGGCTGCACGTCGGTGATGAGGCCCCACTCGAAGCGGGTGCGGAGCCGGTCCTCCAGGGTCGCGAGTTTGCGCGGCGGCCGGTCGGAGGAGATGACGATCTGCTTGTTGCTGTTGTGCAGCACGTTGAAGGTGTGGAAGAACTCCTCCTGGATGCCCTCGCGGCCCTCGAGGAACTGGATGTCGTCGACGAGGAGCATGTCGACGTCGCGGTATCGGCTCTTGAAGGCCATGGTGCGGTCGTCGCGCAGCGAGTTGATGAAGTCGTTGGTGAACTCTTCGGTCGAGACGTACTTGACCTTCATCCCGGGGAACAGGCGCTGGGCGTAGTGGCCGGCGGCGTGCAGCAGGTGAGTCTTGCCCAGCCCGGACTCGCCCCAGATGAAGAGCGGGTTGTAGGCGCGCGCCGGGGCCTCGGCGACGGCGACAGCCGAGGCGTGCGCGAACCGGTTCGAGGTGCCGATGACGAAGGTGTCGAAGGTGTACTTCGGGTGCAGGCGGGTGGTGCTGTCGGCCGCGGGCATGGCGGTCTGCCGGTCATCGAAGTACGCGGCCCAGTCCCGGGTGCCGCCGGCCTGGACCTCGGCGGGCCGTTCGTAGGTGCCCGACGGCGGGTCCGCGGGCGCCGGCGGGGCGGTCTCGGCGGGTGCGGGATCCGGGCGCGGCGGAGCGTCGTCCGGTGCCTCGGCGATACGCACCGCGACCTCGACGGGTTCACCGAGATGGCGGGTGAGCGCGGCGCCGATGATATCGCGCAGATTCCGTTCGATCTGCTCCTGGACCAGGGCGTTCGGCGCCGTGAGCAGGGCGAATCCGGAGGTGATCGCGAGCGGGTTCGCCAGGCTCAGCCAGGCCTTCTGCTGCCGGGAGAGCGGATTGGCATCGGGGGCCTTATCGTCGGTGAGTTCGGCGACGACGGTCTTCCAGACCTCACCGAACGAACCGTGGTCGTCGGCCACCTCGACTCACCTCTTTCTCTCATCGATCCACAGCGGACGTCCACAGACGTCGATCCTCGAGGGTGCCATGAACATGCACCATCGGGCCAGTTGTCCACAATGTTGTTCACACTTGTGGATGAATGAGGCAGGCGTCGTCCACAGCGTCGTGGACCGGGCTGCGGCCGAGCACGACGGCGAGGCAGAATAGCGGACGGGAAGGCCGTCGTTTGATTTGGACACGCGGGCTGAGTAGTCTCGACAGGTCGCCCGAGCATGGGCTGCGGGACCCGGCATGTCCGGGTTCAAGCCGGAGAACACCGCCGGAATCCATGCGGGGCCGGTAAGAAGCCTGTTGTTCTAAGACCGAGGAGTTCCCATGGCTAAGGGGAAGCGCACTTTCCAGCCCAACAACCGTCGTCGTGCCCGCGTGCACGGCTTCCGTCTGCGCATGCGGACCCGCGCCGGCCGTGCGATCGTCACCGGTCGTCGTCGCAAGGGCCGCGCCAAGCTGACCGCCTGAGACGCCAGAGTTCAGTCGGCCCGATCGGTGTCCGCTGACTCGACGCGCTTACAGCGCAGTGCCGACTTCACCCGCACGTTCGATCAGGGCGTGCGGGTTTCGGCACGTGATCTGCTGATCACGGTGGCACCGTTGCCGTCTCGCTGGCCGGATCCGGCCGGGCTGCGGCCGGATGTGGCCGTCTTCGGCGGCCCCCGGCTCGGGCTGATCGTCTCCAAGAAGGTCGGTAACGCCGTGACGCGGCACGCCGTCGCCCGTCGTCTGCGACATGCGTTCGCGGCCAGCCGCGACGCCCTCCCGTCCCCCGAAGCGTTCGTGGTGGTGCGGGCGCGGCCGGGCGCGGCCGGCTGCTCGTCAACCGACCTGGCGGACCAGCTGCGTCGCGGATTCGCTCAGCGCAAGGTGACGGCGGCCTTCGATGCGGCGGCGCAGAGCGATGCCGCCGCCGATGTCCCGGTGAGCTGAGTGAGTGTTGTGCAGTGGCTTGTGACCCTTCCCCGGAAAGCTCTGATCTTTGTGATCGAGCTGTACCGGACGTGGGTCTCCCCCACCCGGATGCCGACCTGCCGCTTCGAGCCGACCTGCAGCACGTACGCCGTCGAGGCCCTGGAGACGCACGGTTTCGTGTGGGGCTCGGTGCTCTCGACGTGGCGGCTGCTCAAGTGCGGGCCGTGGCACAAACCCGGATACGACCCGGTCCCGGAGAAGGGCGCCTGGCGCCGCCGGCGTGACCGGGACCCGATGACTTCCCGTAGTGACTCGCCCTCCGAGGGCGAGCGAGCTCTGACAGATAGGGGTCAGTGAGCCGTGCTCAACTTCATCTACTACCCGGTCTCCTGGATCATGTGGGTCTGGCACTGGGTATTCGACCTGATCACACCGAACAGCCCCGGTGGCAACGGTGTGGCGTGGGCCCTCTCGGTGGTCTTCCTGGTCTTCACTCTCCGCGCGATCCTGTACAAGCCCTTCGTCAAGCAGATCCGCACGACGAAGAAGATGCAGGAAATCAACCCGCAGATGCAGGCGATCCGGAAGAAGTACGCCAAGGATCGCGTGAAGATGACCGAGGAGATGCAGAAGCTCCAGAAGGAGCACGGCTTCAACCCGCTCCTCGGCTGCCTCCCGATGCTGCTGCAGATCCCGGTCTTCATCGGTCTGTTCCACGTCCTGCGGTCGTTCAACCGGATGGGTACCGGCATGGGCCAGCTCGGCATGACGGCCGAGCAGACCCGGAGCTACGGCAACTACGCCTTCAGCGCCGAGCAGGTGCGGAACTTCCTGGACGCGCGTCTCTTCGGGGTGCCGCTGTCGTCGTTCCTGACCGAGCCGACCGCGCAGTTTCAGGCCTTCGTCGAAAAGGGCGCGGCGATCGACTTCACCCGCTGGCAGATCGGCGCCGTGGTGGTCCCCCTGATGCTGATCGCGTCGTTCGCTACGCACATGAACTCGCGCGCGTCGGTGGCCCGGCAGAGCCCGGAAGCGCTGGAGAACCCGCAGACGCGGATCATGAACAAGCTGTCGGTGTGGGTGTTCCCGCTCGGCATCCTCGCGACCGGCCCGTTCTTCCCCATCGCCATCCTGCTGTACTGGGTCGCGAACAACGGCTGGACCTACGTGCAGCAGCACATCGTCTTCGGTCGCATCGCCAAGGAAGAGGATCACGCCAAGGCGATCAAGGAGGAGAAGCGCAAGGCCTCCGCTCCCCGGCCGGGTGAGCGCCCGCTGCCCGGAAACTTCGAGCCGGGCAAGGCGATGAACCGGGGCTTCGCTGCACTCGCGGAGGGTCGTACCTCGGATGCGATCAGCGAGTTCACCAAGGTGACCCGCTTCGGTCAGCGCAACGCGGACTGGCTGTACAAGGGCCGCAACGGACTGGTGCAGGCGGCGGACGAACTGGTGCGGTTGACCCCCGACGCCGACCTGCGCGCTTCGCTGGCCTTCTCGTGGACCGACGCCGCCCGCAAGGACGCCACGGCCGAGGACGCCGATCTGGCCGCTCTCGACGCCTATCTCACCCTGCGGCGGCAGCAGCTGGTCGCGTGGCTCAACGAGGGTCACGACGCCCGGCTGAACACCGTCATGCGGGAGGACAACGCGATCCTGACCGCATACGAGGAGGCGTGGGAGAAAGCCAACGAGGACGCGCCGGTCAGTGAACTCGGCCGCGACCGCAAGGCGGACTGGGCCCGGATGGTCGCCACCGCGATGTTCCGCAGCGGCAAGTACGACGACGCCCGCATCTACGCCCGCCAGGCGGCTGGCATCTATGAACGGATCATCGAGCAGGCCACCGAGGCCGGTGAGTCCTCGGGGGTCGACGTGGCCGGGTACAAGGCCGAGCTGGCTCAGGTGAAGCTCATCGCCGCGGCACCGTCGGACAGCGCGTGGAAGCACGCCACCGTCGCGGCGTCGGAGAAGAAGACGCGTGAACTGGAGGGTCGCGAGGGCGTCGCCCTGATCGGTGAGACCGCTGACGTCGACGACGATCGCAGCGCCGTCGCGAGCAGCTGGCACGAGACTGCCAAGGCGGCTCATGAGAAGAAGGTCGCCTCGTCCGGTCCGGTCGATGAAGCGAAGAAGGCGCTGACCGACTCCGTGCTCACGGTGACCGATCACGGTCCGACCTCTCGGGCCGAGGCCGAGCGGCGAACCCCGGTGGCGAAGGCCTCGGCGCAGTCGTCGTCGGCCGGAAGTGAGAAGAAGGACGATCGTGGTCCCGAGGCGCGCGGCACCAAGGCGCAGCCGCGCAAGTCCGGTCCCAAGAGCAAGAGGAATCGCCGCGGCGGACGCTGAGCGCGCCCCCGGCCCAGACGTTGACGAAGTAAGTGAGGTATCGAAATGACTGAGCAAGCCACGCAGCCCGATCTCGACGACGAGGTCGTGGAGCCCACCGTGGACGCGGCCGAGGAGGTCGCCGCCGAGGAGGTCGCTGACGGGGACGTCGTCGCGGAGGTCGCGGACGACGACGCCGACGGTGAGGACAATGACGAAGAGGACCGTCTCGTCGAGGAAGGCGAGATCGCCGGTGACTACCTTGAGCAGCTGCTCGATGTTCTCGACTTCGATGGGGACATCGATCTGGACGTCGACGGCGACCGCGCGGTCGTGAGCATCGACGGCGGCGACGATCTGGATCAGCTCGTCGGCCGTAAGGGTGAGGTGCTCGATGCGTTGCAGGAGCTGACCCGTCTCGCGGTGCAGCAGGCGACCGGCGATCGCAGCCGCCTGATGCTCGACGTCGCACGGTGGCGCGCCGGCCGCCGAGAGCGGCTCGCGGCCCTCGGTACCGAGGTCGCCGAGCGGGTCCGCGACAACGGTGGTCGTGAAGAACTGGATCCGATGACCCCGTTCGAGCGGAAGATCGTGCACGACGCGGTCGCCGCGGTGGATGGTGTCCACAGCGAGAGCGAGGGCGCGGAGCCCAAGCGACGCGTCGTGGTGATCAAGGACTGACACGCGGTCTCAAACGATAGGAGGGTCCCGGCTTCGGCCGGGACCCTCCTTGTTTGTCAGATATCTGTCAGTGGTGAATCACATCGATGTAGTTCGTGATGCGGACGCGGCGATCGGCGTCTGGTGGCCGGCGTAGTGAACGGCGTCCCTGGTTTCACGTGGAACCGAGTCTGGCCGGCGATCTCGATTCGCCGACTGTGGCCGACGGAGGGGTGTCCTGCGCGGGATCGAAGGTTCGGCACCACTCCCCTCCCCCTGGCTCGGCGGCGTTCCCGCGATGTGCCGTTCTGTTCCATGTGGAACCTGGGTGTCGTTGGCGGTCTCGACTCCGTTCGGCCGCCATGGGGGCTTCGGTCTTCGGCTTCGTTGGTGTGTGCGCTTCGTTCGGTCGGAATGGATGACGGCTGTCTGACTGGGCGGAGGCTTGGGACCGTTCGCTTTGGCCGGTGGTCTCTCTTCGATACGCCGTTCCCGGTCCGCATGGAATCCGGGTGGCGTTGTTGTCTCGACTTTGCTCGGCCGTCATGGGTTTTGGTCTGTGGTGTCCGCGGTGACCGTGTTTCGTTCAGTCGGGGTGGGCGACGGTCGTCTGCCTGAGTAGAGGATCGAGACCACTCCCCCTTGCTGGCGGTCTCTTCTCGATGTATCGCTCTCGGTCCGCATGGAATCTGGGTGTCGTCGATGGTTTCGACTTTGCTCGCCCGTCATGGGTCCTGGTCTGTGGTGTACGCGTCGACCGTGCTTCGTTCAGTCGGGGTGGGCGACGGCTGTCTGCCTGAGTGGAAGATCGAGACCTCTCCCCCTTGGCTGGCGGCCTGCCGGATGTACCGTTCTCGGTCCGTGTGGAATGTGGGTGTCGTTGATGCATTCGACTTCGTTCGGTCGTCATGGGTTCTGGTCTGTGGTGTGAGCGATGACCGTGCTTCGTTCGGTCGGCTTGGGTGACGGCTGTTTGACTGGGCAGAGGCTCGAGAGCGTTCCCCTGTCCGGCGGTCTCTCTTCGATGCGCCGTTCCCGGTCCGCATGGAATCCGGGTGTCGTTGTTGTCTCGCCTTCGCTCGAATGCCATCGTGTTTGGTCCGTCGTGTCTGCGATAACCGTGCTTCGTTCAGTCGGGATGGGCGACGGTCGTCTGCCTGAGCAGAGGATCGGGACCTCTCCCCTTGGCTGTCAGTGTCTCCCGGGTGTGCCGTTCCCGGTCGGCGTGAACTTCGGTGCTCTTGGTGGCTTCGACTCCGTTCGGCCGCCATGGGGTTTCGGTCTTCGGCTTCCGCGATGACCGTGCTTTGTTCGGTCGGGATGGCGACGGTCGTCTGTCTGAGTACGAGGATCGAGACCACTCCGCTTGGCTGGCAGCTTCTCCTGGGTGTGCCGTTCCCGGTCGGCGTGAACTTCGGTGCTCTCGGTGGTCTCGACTTCGCTTGACCGTCGCGGGTTCGATCTTCGGTGCCCGTGGTGACTGTGTTTCGTTCGCTCGGGATGAGTAGCGGTTGTCTTCTGAGTGGACGTTCGCCACCACTCCCTCATCGACTGGTGGCCCCTCCCTTGATGAGCGGTTCGCGTTCCATCGGAACCCGGTGCCGTTGGTGATCTCGATTCCGCACGACCGTCATAGTGTTCGCTCTTCGGTTTCGTCGATGACGGTGCCTTGGTCAGTCCGGATGGCTAATGGGTGCCCGCCGGTGCAGAGGGTCGACGGCACTCCCCGTTTAGCTGGTGGGCTGTTCGCTCGATGCCGGGTTGCGGTGCACATGGATCCCGGGTCTCATTGGTGGTCTCGACTCCGCTCGACCGCCCCGGGGCTTCGTTCAATCGAGACGGGTAGCGGTTGTCCGCCGGAGCGGAAGGATCGAGGCCACTGCCCTTGGCCGGCGGGCCGTCGAGCGACTGTCGCGACGGTGCCCCGTTGAGTCAGGGGGTGGCGACTCGTCTACGCGAACTAGTTCCGGGTCACTCGGCTACTGTTCGTCCGTATGTGGGTCGAGCGGAGCGGCGCGCTCTAGATGAGTGAGTCCCGGCGTTTGCGATCGAGGGTGAGCCGGCGTGCTGGAGGCACTCCGGTGTCCGCCGGTGGCGTCTTTCGACTTCGCTGAGGGACCACCGGCGAGGCGATAGCCGAGCTGAGTTGAAGCAGCCTTTCTCGCGGCTTCGTGTGGCTGCGGGCCGCACCCCTGCGGCAGACGAACTACCGACTCCGGAAGTCACTCATCGAGACAGAACTCAGGAGTCCGGACAGAACTCCTGTCTGCGTCTCCGGTTGGAGATGACCGCGTGTGTTTCACGTAGAACTCGCGTGTTGCCGATTTACTCGACTTCGCTCGAGGCGGTGTCCGTGAGGACTGTCCCGCGACGGCCGCCCGTCATATCGTTACCGGTGTTGCGGAGGCTCGGCTCCGTTCGCTCGTGATGATGTCTCGATCTTCGGTCGCACACGGTGGCGCTCTGGTCGCGATGGACTGCGACGGTCCGACTGGTGCGCGTTGTCGTCTTCGATGAAGGCCCGACTGGTGTTGGTTGCACGGCGCGGAGTCCCGAACGGAGTCGAGGGGCGAGACCACTCCCCTGGCTCGGCCGTCCTTCGATGAGTTGGCGTTCTACGTTCCACGTGAAACGCGGATCCGTCGATGGTCCCGGATCGATGAGGTCGTCGAGGCGTCTCGACCCCTGGCAAGCTTCGGAACTCTGAGCCTGTCGAGTGTGATGGGCCTGGTGCCCTCGACTCGGTCGGTAGGAGTTTCGTCGTCGACCTACTTCCCTTCGTGCTACTCGATGACGGCCACCCGGGTGCTGGTCCACTGGGCGGAGTCTTGGATGGCGTCGAAGGGTGGAGGGCACCTCGCTCCCCGGTGACTCATCTGCAACGGGTCCACGCGTGTTTCACGTGGAACGCGTTGCTGCTCTCGAGTCCGCTCCCGCGCCGTGGAGTTTCGACTCTGGGTAGCGGCTGTGGAGTTCAATTCCGCTCGACCGTCGTGGGTCGCGGCGTCGATCGGCTGACGCAGGCCTTCGATTCTCGTCGAGGTAGTGTGTCTCGATTCCGGTCGATGGTCTCGAGCGCTCGATGGTCGGGAGGTCTAGAGCGCCTGACGGTCGCGGGGCTTCGACTTCGCTCGACGGTCACGGACTCTCAGTTCGGATCTACCGACATGAGTAGTCGGCTTCGTTCGACCATCGTGGGTCCGGACTCTGTGTAGTGCTCACGGTGTCTAGAGTCTGATCCGTCCGTGATAGTCCGCGTCGCCCGACCGCCGTGGGTCCGGACTGCGCTCGATACTCACGCGTGGCCCGACTCCGACCTGTCGTCGCGAGCAGTTCGCTTCGCTCGGCTGTGGTGAGGTTCGGACTTCGCTCGGCCGTCAAGGACCCGGACTTCGCTGGGTTGCTGCGGGTGTCGGGGTTGACCGGCTATCCCGGTCTCGGATTCGCTCAGCTGCCGCGGGCCTCGACGTCGCCCGTGTCTTCACGGGCACCGCTCCGCTCGTACCGCCGCGCGGTCTCGAAGCTGTTCGGTGGTGGTGGGATCACTCCAGGTGACTCGACGGGGGATACCCAGCCCTGCTCGAGTCGTTGTGGGGTCTCGATGTCGGGTCAAGCCCCAAGTAGTGGTGTAACTCGTTGTTGATCCTTCGGTGGTGGTCAGGCTGGTATTTGCATCAGGTCATCGGTGGTCACCTCCGTCGTCGAGTCGGTGTTTGTGTCGGTGGTCAGGGTCA
>NZ_JBPSDN010000031.1:0-51649 GCF_052036135.1 Gordonia marina | reverse complement strand
TCGGCGCCGTGCTCGCGCCACAGGCGCTCAGCACGGGCCTGGACGGCGGGATCGATCTTCTTGGGCATGATTGTCATCCTTCCTGATGGGACTCAGAAAGGAGCGGCATCAAACCTGGGGTGATTCAACGTGGCCGCCGTCGAGCATCGGGTACACGCGGGGCGTCCTGATCGACGAATCCGCACGGACGGCTTCCATCCACGCGAGTTCGGATTCGACGTCGGCGCGGGTGTTGTATCCGGGCCGATGCACCCGGATCACGAGTGCGTCGTCGTCTCGCTCGGCGAGGTAGGTCGCGTTCTCCGAGAAGCTCAGCAGCCGGAGGGTGGCGTCACCGAACCCGTACAGCTCGAGCGCGCCGAGCGCGAAGTCCTCGTAGTCGGCGGCACTGTCTGTCATCTGCTGGTCTCCTCGGTCGTGACTGCGATCACAACCGATTACGCCACAGCGGTTGTGTCATGTCAACCATATGTCCATGACATGGACAACCATTAGTACTTCGGGTTGTCGTGATGTTCACCGTGTTGCATCGATTGAACTGGGCTTATGATGATTGGATCCTTGATTCCCTGGCTCCTGAAGTGCGTGAAATAGTATGCGACCGTAATGCGACCATTAACTCGGATAGATCTCGTGAACGTCGCATAGGTCACCGGCGGCGACGCTGCCGGGCGCTTGTCCTCTGTTCGGCGTCAATTCGCGCGGGCCCGGCGATTCGGCTGACCCGGCCGACGGGCCCGGCGGATCGTGGGGGGATGAGTGAGGCGAGCGATCGCGCGGTGACCGGGCCGAGTGGTGAACCCACGCGGCTGGTGAACCTGCGGGCACCGGATGCGGTGCCGGGTGTGCCGCCCGGCGCGGATCAGTACGCGAGAGACCGGTTCTCGCTGTCGTCCGGTGCCGGGCCGGGCGTCCCGCGGCCCGGTTCGGCCGCGCCCGCGTTGCCGCGTCCGCCGGTCGTGCCGGCTCCCGGACTTCCGGGATCGTTCGGTCCGCCGCGCCCGGAGCCGGCGGCGCGACGGCCGTCGCCGCGAACCATGCCGCCACCCCCGGGTCGGCAATCCCCGGTGCCGCAATCCCCGGTGCCGCAATCCCCGGGTCGGCAATCCCCGGTGCCGCCACCCTCGGGGCCGCAGTCGCCGAGCGCCTGGTCGAGGGCGGTGCCGCCGCACGGTCCGCGGCCGATGACTCCGCCCCCGCCGGGCCGGTTCCCGCCTCCGCCGCCCGTCCACGGTGCTCCGCCGAGCGGTCGCGCCGCGCCCGGAGCGATGGTCCCCGGCGCCGCGCGCCCGGCGAGCGGCTACGCCACCTTCCATCCCGTGCCGGGTGCGGCCGGGCAGACCGGGACGCCGCAGGCCCCGCCCGGCGGCGGCAAGGGCATGAAGGCGCTCAAGACCACCGGCTCGGTGCTCGGCACGCTGCTCAGCATCCTCGCGTGGCTGCTCGACTCGGTGATGACCGTCATCTACCACGCGCTCTGGATCGCGATCGGTGTCGCCGGCGTCTGGATGGGCGTCTCGGGCTTCCCGATCGGCTTCGTCGCGCCGGTGATCTCGTTCCTGATCCTGCTGCTCTACTGGACCACCGGCTGGATGATCTGGTGGGACTGAGAACCGGGAACTACGACGGCGGCAGCAGGGCGAGGACGGCCGCGACCGCGTCGTCGCCGTCGGCGACCGTCCAGTCCGACATCCACGACGCGTCGGCCAGCGCCAGGTACGACCGGTAGACGCGCGTCTGCAGGTCGGCGTCGCGCTCGTAGGCGTCCCGGGCGCGCGCGGCATCGGCCGCCGCACGACCCTCCGCCCGTTCCATCGCCACCTCCGGCGGGACGCCGAGGAGAAGCTGGTGTGCCGGGCGGGGGAGCGCGAAGCGCCCGAATTCCAGGTCGCGGACCCACGTCACCACGTCGCCGTCGGGTCCCTCGCCGAGCCGGGCCGCGCTGTAGGCGGCGTTGGAGGCGACGTAGCGGTCGCACAGCAGCAGGTCGCTGGTGTCCAGGGCGGCGGCCAGTTCGCTGCGCGCTTCGCGGCGGTCGAGCGCGAAGAGCAGGGCCATCGCGTACGCGCTCTGCGCCAGGTCGCCGTGCTCACCGTGCAGCGCTTCGGCGGCCAGATCGGCGGTGAGATGCGTGCCGTACGACGGGAACGTCGTCGATGTCACGGACAGGCCGCGGTCGGTGGCCTCGGCGATGATCCGCCGGGTGATGGTGTTCTTCCCGGCGCCGTCCAGGCCTTCGATCGCCACGAGGATTCCCATGCGGTGATCGTAGGGTCCGGGCGGCGATGCCGATCGGGCGGAGTCGCGATCTCGGCTCCGTGTGGGGGATCCCCGGCCGGCCGGAGGGTGTCGTTACCGCGCGGAACAGCCGTCGAGTGCCACGATGGTCGACATGAAGCCCCGGATCCTGGTCGTCGACGACGACGCCTCGCTGGCCGAGATGCTCACGATCGCCCTGCGCAACGAGGGCTTCGAACCGTTCGTCGTCGGCGACGGCACCCAGGCCCTGCCCGCGGTCCGCGAGCTGCGGCCCGACCTGGTCCTGCTCGACCTGATGCTGCCCGGCATGAACGGGATCGACGTCTGCCGCGCCATCCGGAACGAGTCGGGTGTGCCGATCGTCATGCTGACCGCCAAATCCGACACCGTCGACGTGGTCCTCGGCCTGGAATCGGGCGCCGACGACTACATGGTGAAGCCGTTCAAGCACAAGGAACTCGTCGCCCGTATCCGGGCACGACTGCGCCGGCAGGGCGACGAGCCCGCCGAACTGCTCGCGATCGGCCCGGTGGAGATCGACGTGCCCGCGCACAAGGTGACCCGCGACGGCATCCCGATCTCGCTGACCCCGCTGGAATTCGACCTGCTGGTGGCGCTGGCCCGGAAGCCGCGGCAGGTCTTCACCCGCGACGTCCTCCTCGAACAGGTCTGGGGTTACCGTCATCCCGCCGACACCCGGCTGGTGAACGTGCACGTCCAGCGTCTGCGGGCGAAGGTCGAGACCGACCCGGAGAATCCGGAGATCGTGCTGACGGTGAGGGGGGTCGGCTACAAGGCCGGACCCCCGTGATCAAACATAAGTCTGTGTTCAACCGCCGCCGGATCAACCGGTCTGTGGCCTCGATGCAGCGCGCGGCCGGCAGTGTCGGCCGCGCGTTCGGCGCGCTGTGGAGCCGGTCGCTCCAGCTGCGGGTGGTCGTGTCGACGCTGGTGCTCTCGTTCGTGGTGCTGCTGATCGTGGGCTTTCTGCTGGTCAGTCAGATCACCGGGCGTCTGCTCGATGACAAGCAGGCCGTCGCCCTCAATCAGCTCGAGCGTTCCCGCAACCTGGTGGAACGGGTGCTGACGACCACCGAGTCGAGCACGTCCACCGAATCGCGCCTGGCGCGCGCCCGGGCGTTGATGACCGACCAGGACACCGACTCGGCGCAGAGCGCCGGTGCCGGCGCGTACGACACGGTGCTGCTGGTCCCGGGCCGCCGGGGCGAGCCGCCGGTGGCGGCCGCCGGGCCGGTGACCGAGGTGTCCGAGCAGCTGCGCACCATGGTCAGTCGCGGCCAGGTGGCCTACCAGTACACGACGGTGCACCGCGGCGGCGAGCACCTGCCCGCGCTGGTGGTCGGTACCCCGGTGGAGAGCGCCGTGCCCGACCTCCAGCTGTACATGGTGTTCCCGATGGGCAGCGAGCAGAAGACGGTCAACCTGGTGCGCAGCACCCTGATGGTCGGCGGTCTGGTGCTCCTCGGCCTGCTCGCGGCCATCGCCTGGCTGATCGCGCGGCAGGTGGTGGCGCCGTTGAAGAGCGCATCGCGCATCGCGGTGCGCTTCGCCGACGGCCGGCTGTCCGAGCGGATGCCGGTGCGCGGCGACGACGAGTTCGCGCGGCTGGCGGTCTCCTTCAACGACATGGCCGAGAGCCTGTCCAAACAGATCACCCACCTCGAGGAGTTCGGCGGTCTGCAACGGCAGTTCACGTCCGACGTCTCGCACGAGCTGCGCACCCCGCTCACGACCGTCCGGATGGCCGCCGACATGCTCTATGAGAGCCGCGACGACCTCGATCCGCTGCAACGCCGCAGCGTCGAGCTGATGGACACCGAGCTCGACCGCTTCGAGACCCTGCTCACCGAGCTCCTGGAGATCTCCCGGCACGACGCCGGGCAGGCCGAGCTCTCCGCCGAGCGGATGGACATGGCGATCCCGATCGAGGCGGCGCTGGCCACCGTCGAACCGCTCGCCGCCGACGGCGGCACCGAACTGATCGTCGACCTGCCGGTGGAACCGGTACTCGCCGAGATCGACCCGCGCCGCATCGAGCGCATCCTGCGCAACCTGCTGGCCAACGCCATCGACCACGGCGAGCAGCGCCCGGTCACGCTCACCATGCGCTCGGATGGCGACGCCGTCGCCATCACCGTCCGCGACCAGGGCATCGGCCTCAAACCGGGGGAGGAGAAGCTGGTCTTCAACCGGTTCTGGCGGTCCGACCCGTCCCGCGTCCGGCGATCCGGCGGCACCGGCCTCGGCCTGGCCATCAGCATCGAGGACGCCCGGCTGCATCAGGGCAGACTGGAAGCGGCGGGTGAGCCCGGCGTCGGGTCGTGCTTCCGCCTCACCCTGCCGCTGGTCCGCGGCCACAAGCTCCTCGGCAGTCCGCTGCCACTCAATCCGGACGGGGGAACCCCGCGATGACACCGCGCCGAACAGTGCCGGTGCTCCTGCTGCTGGCGATCATGCTGGCCGTCACCGGATGCGTGGCGATCCCCGACTCGTCGGCGCCGCAGCCGGTGGAGCAGTTCAACCGGACCCAGCCGACCAATCTGGTGCCGACGCCGCGCCGCAGCGACGACCCGGAGACCGTGGTCCGCAACTTCCTCAAGGCGATGGCCGATCCGGCGTCCGGGCACAAGGCCGCGCGCCGGTTCCTCACCACCGGCGCGTCGTCGCGCTGGGACGACCAGGGCCCGACGACGGTGCTCGACGATGTGCGCGTGGTGGTCGATGAGCGTAACGAGAGCGCGATCCGGCTGCGCGTGATCGGGACGCGCGTCGGCGTCCTCAGCACGATCGGCCAGCTCACCCCGGTTGACGGCGAGATGGTGATGCCGCTGACGCTGAACCAGGTGAAGGGCTCCTGGCGGGTGGAGGGCGACCTGGAACCTGGCACGGTCACCGATCGCACCCAGTTCGACTCCTCTTACCGGCTGGCGCAGCTGTTCTACCCCGACCGCACCGCGACCCGGCTGGTCGGCGATCCGCGCTGGCTGTTCGGCGGCGCGCTCGATCCGACGGCGGTGGTCACCCGGCTGCTCGCCGGCCCGGCGCCCGACCTCACCGGCGCCGTCGAGTCGCCCGCGGGCAAGGACGTCGAGCTGCGGGGGCCGGTCGCGATCGACGGCGACACCGTGACGATCAATCTCGGCGGGCTGGTCGACGCCGATCCCCGCAACCGCACGGTGCTCGCGGCACAGCTGATCTGGACACTCGACGCCGCCAGTTTCCGCGGCACCTACCGCATCACGTCCGACGGTTCCCCGCTGGTCGCGGACCGGGCGGACGGCTGGCGCACCGCCGACGTCAAGTCCTTCGATCCCGAACCGGACACCGGACAGGTGCCGCCGCTGCACGTGGTGCGGGGCGGTCTGCTGCGGGTCACGTCGGCGGGCACCGCGCAGGTCTCCGGGCCGCTGGGCAGTGCGACGGATCTGCGGGCGGCGGCGCTGTCCGCGGACCAGACCCGGGTGGCGGCCGTCGCCGACCGCGGCGGGCGCCGAGTCCTGCTGCAGGGCCCGTACGGCGGCATCCCCACCGAGGTGGTCTCCGGCGGCGACATCGTCACGCCGGGCTTCGGCGCGACCGCCGATGTCGGCTACGCGGTGGTCGACGGCAAACCCGTGCAGTGGACGACGGACCAGGCCGGTGCGGCCCGTGTGGTGCCGCTCGACATCAGTCAGGTGGCCGCGATCGATCCGCGGCCGATCACCGCGTTCCAGGTGTCCCCGGACGGGGTGCGTGCCGCGCTGCTGGTCGGGGGTCGTGTGCTGCTGGCCGTGCTGACCACCAATGATCGCGGCGTGCCGTCGCTCAGCGGGGTGCACCAGACGGCCTACGACATCGGCTCGGTGGTCGCGCTGGCCTGGGGCGGGATCGAGAACCTGTACCTCGCCCGCACCGGCGACGACGCACCGGTCCTGCGCATCCCGGTCTCCGGGGTGCCCGCGCTGCCGCTGGTCTCCGGCAACCTGAAGCCGCCGGTGGTCGCGCTGGCCGCGACCCGCACCAAGGTCTACGCCGCGGACAGCAACGGCATCCTGGAGATCGGCACCGCCCCCGGTGGCGTCGACCAGTACTGGACCTCGGTCGGCGACACCGGCCGCGGCGCCATCCCCGTCTCGTAGCGCTCGTCGGGCGCGGCCGGTCGGCGGAACTCGTCGTGACGGTCGAGCGGAGTCGAGACCGCTCGCTCCGGATAGCGCGACGCCCGGATCCCTGTGGACAACGTGTTCGACAGCGGGCCCGCCGGGCGACGACGATGCATCCATGACCCCGCCACTCGGATCGGGACGCGCGCTGCGGGAGGTGTTCGCGGCGGCGCTCGATCTGGCGCTGCCGCGCGAGTGTGGGGGTTGCCGTCGGCCGGGGACGCCGTGGTGTGCGCGCTGCGCCCGGCGGGTGGTCGACGATCCCGTGCTGCTCCGTCCGCGCGTGGAGCTCCCGGTGCCGGCCTGGGCGCTCGGCCGTTACCGCGGGCCGCTGCAGAGCGCGGTGGTCGAGCTCAAGGAGCACGGGCGGACCGATCTGGTGCCGATCCTGGGCGCCGTGCTCGCCCGGGGCCTGGTCACCCTCGCCGACTGGGAGCAGCTGCCCGGCGCGCGGCGGCTCGCGCTGATCCCCGCGCCTACCCGGGCGATGTCGGCGCGGCGCCGCGGCGGAGATCCGGTCACCGCGATCGCCCGATCCGCGGCCACCGCCCTCGGCCCGCGCGCGGGCGTGGTGCCGCTGCTGGCGACGGCCGGCTGGACCCGCGACTCGGCGGGCCTGTCCGCGGGTGGCCGGATGGCGAACCTGGCCGGTGCGATCACCCTGACCGGGCCGCCGCCGGCCGCGCTGCTTGCGCCGTGCGAGGGTGACGCGGCCCGCGCCGCGGTGCTGCTGATCGACGACGTGCTCACGACCGGCGCCACCGCCGCGGCGTCGGTCGCCGCGCTGTCGCGCGGCGGCGTCGAGGTGTCCGGAGTGCTCGTCGTCGCCGGTGCGTGAACCGCAGCCTGAGCGTCGCATGTGAAGGGCGACACGACTCGCTTCCGGTACCCCGGAAATGTGGAGAAGAAACGACGGAACCGATAACGTCGAACTCGACAGTGATGAACCTTCAGGTGCAGGAGGTGAGGGCGTTTCGCCCGGTGCCGGAGTTCGTCGGAACCGGGACACTCGCAGCCGGAATCCTGCGGTGAATTCACTGCTAACTGCCGCGCAAATCCCTTGTGCGGCAAGCGAATTGCTCTGTGTCTCGGAACCGAGGAGGTTCCGGCGCAGCGATCGGAGGAGGATGTCGATGTCGGTTGTTCATCGCAAAGGACAGCGCGAACCCAAAGGCCCTGCCCCCACCCAGGCGGAAGTGAACGAGGCGTTCACCCGGCCCGCCTTCGTCGCGGAGGTCGCCGAGCCCGCCGAGCCCGACGCCGAGGTCGTTTTCAACGGCCGCAACGTGGTGATCCCCGAGCACTTCCGCGTGTACGTCGCGGACAAGCTCGCGCGGCTGGAGCGCTTCGATCCCTCGCTCACCCGCTTCGAGGTGGTGCTCTATCACGAGCCGAACCGCCGTCAGCTCAAGCAGGCGCAGGTGGTCGAGGTGACCGCCCGGTGCGACGGCCCCGTGGTCCGGGCCCAGGCGAGCGGCGAGAACTTCTACGCCGCCACCGAACAGGTGATGGACCGGCTGCAGAAGCAGCTGCGCCGCGCCCGCAACCGCAACCGCATCCGCAAGACCGGCCCGGGCCGGGCGATGAGCCTGTCCGAGGCGGTGGCCCCCGGCGCCCTCCCCGACGATCCGCATCCGGAGACCGTCGCCGAGGCCGAGGACCGCTGGGACGACGGCGTCGAGCCGTACGAGCCCGGCCAGGTGGTCCGCGTCAAGGAGCACGATGCGGTCCCGATGACCGTCGACGACGCGCTCTACGAGATGGAACTGGTCGGTCACGACTTCTTCCTGTTCCACGACCAGGAGAGTGACCGCCCGTCGGTGGTCTACCGCCGTCACGCCTTCGACTACGGCGTGATCCGCCTGTCCTGATCCTGAACGCGGTCCGCAGGACTCGCTCGCTGGGCCGTCGCCGGAAGGCGGCGGCCCTCGGCGTCGTCTGTGCCGCCCTCCTCGGTGCGGTCGCGTGCGTACCGGCGCCGACCGATCTCGCCGCCGTGAAGCGGACGGTGGACTCGGCGCCGTACTCGACGCTCGACGAGGCCGGTATCCGGAAGGTCGAGCGGACGCGGCTGATGAAGCTCGATCTGCGGACGTTGCCCGCGCGGAAGGCGTCGTTCGGGATGGGTGGTGACACCGCGCAGGTGTCCGGACCCGAGTACGTCCTCGTCCTCGACGGGCCGGCCGGCCGGACGACCACGACGACCCGGTTGATCGCGATCGACGCGATCGGCACCGGCCCCGACCTGGGCGGTGTCTTCGTGAAGCGGTCCTTCGGCAGTCTGGCCGATGGCATCGGCGAGCTGAATGCCGCCGTCGACCGGTGGGGGCTGCGCCGCGAGGACGCCGACCGGGCCATCGCCGAGCTGCGCACGCACGCGGAACCCGGTTGCCCGCAGGTGCCGTTCAAGACCACCGATGACGACTGCGATCTGAAGACCGAGCCCGGTAGCGGCGTGAACCGGGCCGGGCTGGTGACCGGCGTCGGCCTGCGCTACGACGCGACCGCCGAGCGGGTCACCGTGAACTACGACGTGTACCTGTGGCCGCGGCTCTACACCCCGGAAGCGCTCGAGCGGATCCGCACCACCGGCCGGCTGCCCCTCTGACCGCAGCGGCGCCCGCCGCCGTGCGCGGTCCGCACGCAGGGGCCTCACGCGGTGAGCAGCACCTCGATGGCCTCGACGATGGTGTCGACGAGCCCGGGTGCCGTGTGCTCGCCGAGCTGGCCGCGCTGCTCGTCGCCGCGGATCATGATCACCGACTCCACCAGCCGGAAGGGCAGCAGGCTGCGGCGGTCGGCGGGGTCGTGCAGCACCTCGGCGGCGAGCGTCTCGTAGGCCTGGGCGAGTTCGCGCCGGGCGTCGTTGAACGCGGCGAAACGCTCGGACTTCAACTCGGGCAGCAGGTAGAGCGCGCCGAGGTTCCAGCGTGATCCCGCGAGCTGCGCGACGTCGAAACGTGCCAGCTCCAGGAGCCGATCCATCGCCGGAGCCGGACCGGCGAGGAGTTCGCGGGCACGATCCAGCGAGTCGGCGACGGTCTCGCCGAGCAGGGCGACCAGGATGTCTTCCTTCGTCGCGAAATGGTGATAGAGCGAGGCCTGCCGGATACCGACGGCCTCGGCGATGCGGCGCGTGCTGGTGGCGGTGTAGCCCCGATCGACGAACAGCTCGGCGGCCGCATCGAGGATCTCGTCGCGGGCGGAGGCGGCGTTCCGCCGGGGTTCGACGAGGCGGGGCCGTCCCGGTCCGGCGGCGGCTCGGCCGGCCCGAGGCGCCTGTGCAGTCATGTCCCCGAGCTTATGTCCCGGAAGTCCGTCCCGGTGGCCGGGCCCTCGCGACCGGGCGTAACACGCTTGTTGCATCGGTTTCCGCCGCCGAAACAAAACTGTCACCCGACAGAAATTGCGCGACGGTTACCTATCGGCAGACAGAAAAACGCTCAGTGGTGAGCGGACCGGGCCGATGGAGGAAACCACATGACAGCCACAGCAACCCGCCCGCAGGCGAGTCCGACGGCCGGGCGCGACGCCGACGAACTCTCCGACCTCGGGTACCACCAGCAGCTCCACCGCTCCCTCGGCAAGTTCGCCTCCTTCGCCGCAGGATTCTCGTTCGTCTCGATCCTCACCACGATCTTCCAGCTCTTCGGACTGGGCTTCGGCTTCGGCGGCCCCGCCTTCTTCTGGACGTGGCCCATCGTCTACGCCGGGCAATTCCTGGTGGCGCTCTGCTTCGCCGACATCGCCGCCCGGTACCCGATCTCCGGCGCCATCTACCAGTGGTCACGCCGGATGGGTGGCGAAGTGATCGGCTGGTTCGGCGGCTGGTTCATGATCGTCGCGCAGATCGTGACCGCCTCGGCGGCCGCGATCGCCTTGCAGGTGGTGTTGCCGTCGGTCTGGCGCGGCTTTCAGGTCATCGGCGACGATCCCACGCTGACCAGCACCAGCGGGGCGGCCAACGCCGTTCTGCTCGGCTCGATTCTGCTGGTCGTGGTCACCACCATCAACTGCCTCGGGGTCCGCTGGATGAGCCGGGTCAACAGCATCGGTGTCACCTGCGAGCTGGTCGGCGTCGTCGCCGTCATCTGTGCGCTGTTCAGCCACGCCAAGCGCGGTCCGTCCGTCGTCTTCGACACCGGCCTGCCCGGTCACCAGCCCGGTTACATCTGGGCGTTCATCGTCTCCGGCCTGATGGCCGCCTACGTGATGGTCGGCTTCGGCTCGGCCGGTGAGCTCGCCGAGGAGACCCACAACCCGCGCCGGGTGGCGCCCCGCACCATCCGGCTGGCGCTGACCGTGTCGGCGATCGGCGGCGGTCTGATGCTCCTGGCGGCACTGATGGCGGCCCCCACCCTCGACGAGCAGCTCGCCAGCGGTGGTCTGCCCTACGTCCTGGACGCGGTGCTCGGCGGGTTCTGGGGGAAGGTCCTGCTCGCCGACGTCGCCGTGGCGGTGTTCATCTGCACCCTCGCCATCCAGACCGCGTGCTCGCGACTCATCTTCTCCATGGCCCGCGACGGCCGGCTGCCCTTCTCGGAACGACTCGCCCACGTCAATACGCGGACCGGTACCCCGATGGCGCCGTCGATCCTGATCGGGGTCCTCTGCATCGGCATCCTGCTCGTCAACGTCGGCAACTCGGCGATCTTCGCCACCCTCGCCAGCGTCTGCATCATCCTGATCTACCTGGCGTATCTGTCGGTGACCGTCCCGATGCTGTTCCGGCGGTGGCAGGGCTGGCCGCGCGGTGGTCCGCTCGTCGACGCCGAGGGCAAGAAGCTGTTCAGCCTCGGCCGGTGGGGGATCGCGGTCAACGCGCTCGCCGTGCTCTACGGCGGTCTCATGGTGGTCAACCTGGCGTGGCCCCGCACCGAGGTCTTCGATCCCGCAGGCGACATGCCGATCCTGCGCTGGGCCGGGCCGATCTGCATCGCGGTGACCGTGCTCGTCGGGATCGTCTGCTTCCCCCGCAACAAGGTCCATCCCCGGCCGGTCACCGCCGGTCACTGATCAGAAACACCCGAAGGAGAATCCGATGACCGTCGACAACATGGGGCGGACCGCCGATCTCGGCAGCGTCGGCCAAGCGCGTTCGGACGCCCGGGCCCGCGCCACCCGGTCCCGGTGGATGCCCTACCTGCCCGCCGCCTCGTCTCCGATCGCCCCGGCCGAGGTGGCCGGCGACGACCTGCTGTGGTCGGAGAACGTCGCACCCGGCGGCTACACGCATCTGCGGGTGGCGCGCGGAACCACGATCCGCCTCGACGACCCCGAGGGGGATGCGAACGCCTCGGTGGTCCTCTTCAACGCGCTGAACACCGCGGAGCGGCTGAACGTCGCCGACACCCTGAAGATCCCGTGGCAGGCGTATCTCACCACCGGGCATCCGCTGCTCTCCGGCGACGGCCGCGTCCTCGCGACGATGGTCGCCGACACCTCCGGGCACCACGACGCCCTGTGCGGTGCGTCCGGGGACGCCTGGAACATCGAGAAGTACGGGTCGGCGGTGCCGGAGGGCCCCACCCCCTCCGGCAGTGCGCTGCTCCGGATGGCCGGAACCAAGCACGGACTGGATCGGCGGGATCTGCCGCCCGCGGTGTCGTTCTTCCACGGCGTCCGGGTCGGCGCCGACGGCGGCTTGGACTGGATCGGTTCGGCCGGCCCCGGGACCCGGGTCGAGCTCCGGGCGGAACTGCCGCTGATCGTTCTGATCGCCAACGCGCCGCATCCCCGGGACCCGCGCCCGGACTACATCGCCACCGACCTGCGGGTGCACGCCCTCCGGTCCGCGCCGACCGGCCCGGACGACGCCTTCTTCGGCGCGAGTCCCGAACGGGAACGCGCCTACCGCAACTCCATCGCCTACGCCGAACTCGCCGGTCTCTGACGGCCGGCCCGAGAGGAATCATCATGGTCTCCACCACCGTCCCGCCCCGGCCGGTCTACGCCCCGGACAGCGCCCTGGACCGATCCGAGCCGTTCGTCGCCGGCCGCGTGGTCATCGATGACGAGATCGCGCCGCGCGCCTCCTGGTCGGGCGTCGTCACGACGGGGCAGGTGTTCACCCTGGTCGACGTCGGCGGCAACCAGTCCGGTGACTGCCTGATCTTCGCCGCCGCCGACACCTCCGAGCGGTACAGCGTGCCGGACACCCTCGCGTGGCAGGGAAACGCCTACGTCGACACCGGTACCGTCCTCCGGTCGAACCTCGGCGAACCGCTGATGACCGTCGTGGGAAACGAGATCGACCGGCAGGACACCATCGGCGGCGCCTGCAGCAAGGAATCGAACACCCTGCGCTACGGGCACCACACCGCCTACCAGCACGCCTGCCGGGAGAACTTCCTCTACGAGGGCGCCAAATGGGGACTGGGACCGCGCGACCTCGTCTCGAACCTGAACTGGTTCATGAACGTCCCGGTCGAGGCGGACGGCTCGCTCGGCATCGTCGACGGCATGTCCGCGCCGGGACGCCGGGTGGCCTGCCGGGCGGAGAAGGACGTGATCGTCGTGATCTCCAACTGTCCGCAGATGAACAACCCCTGCAACGACTTCAACGTGACGCCGCTGCGAGTCGTCGTCACCGATCCCGAGGGAGACCGACGATGAACCGCCGGACCGTCCTCGTCGCGAATCGCGGCGAGATCGCACGACGCATCCTCCGATCGGCGAGGGAACTCGGTCTGCGGACCGTCGCCGTGTACTCCGACGCCGACCGGGCGGCGCCACATGTGCGCGAGGCCGACGTCGCCGTCCGGCTCGGACCCGCACCGGCGGCCGAGTCGTATCTGAAGGTGGACGCGGTGATCGCCGCGGCCGTCGAGCACGGCGCCGACGTGATCCACCCCGGCTACGGCTTCCTGTCGGAGAACGTGGCGGCCGCGCGGGCCGCCGAAGCGGCGGGGATCGCCTGGGCCGGCCCCACCCCCGGCCAGATCGAGGACTTCGGCCTCAAACACACCGCCCGGGAACGGGCACTGGCCGCCGGAGTCCGGCTGCTCGCGGGCACCGGGCTCCTCGGCTCCGCCGCCGAAGCGGTCGCCGAAGCCGAACGGATCGGCTTCCCGGTGATGCTGAAGGCCACCAGCGGAGGCGGCGGCATCGGGATGCAGGTGTGCACGACGCCGGCCGAGGTCGCCGAGGCGTACGCCGCCGTCGCCGCGCTCGCCGAACGCAGTTTCGGCGGCGGTGGTGTCTTCCTGGAGCGTCTGGTGCGCGATGCCCGCCACGTCGAGGTCCAGGTCTTCGGCGACGGCCGGGGCCGGGTCGCGGTGCTCGGCGACCGGGACTGCTCACTGCAGCGCCGCAACCAGAAGGTCATCGAGGAGGCGCCGGCGCCGGATCTCCCCGGGCACGTGCGCGCCGAGATCCACCGGGCCGCGCGGAGCCTCGCGGCCTCCGTCGGCTACCGCTCCGCCGGCACGGTCGAGTTCATCTACGACCCGGTTCGCGAGGAGGCGTGCTTCCTGGAGGTGAACACCCGACTGCAGGTGGAGCACCCGGTCACCGAGGCGGTCTTCGGGGTGGACCTGGTGGCGCTGATGCTCGACCTGGCGATCGACGGGCCCGACGCGCTGGATCCGGAGCTGTTCACCACCGAGCACACCCCGCGCGGACACGCCTTCGAGGCGCGTGTCTACGCGGAGGACCCGCTGCGCGACTTCGCACCCTCGCCGGGGCTGGTCACCCGATGCGAGTTCCCCGACGCCGCCGGGGTCCGCGTCGACCGCTGGATCGAGACCGGACTGGAGGTGACACCCGACTACGACCCCATGCTCGCCAAGGTCATCGTCCACGCCGCCGACCGGGGCGCCGCCCTGGATGCGCTCGCCGCCGCACTGGACCAGACCCGCATCGACGGCATCGTGACCGGTGTCGGCATGCTGCGTGCACTCTGCGACGACGACGATCTCCGCGCGGTCACCCACCACACCGGTACGCTCGGGGACCCCGTCGATCCGCGGCCGCGGATCGACGTCCGCGCGCCGGGTATCCTGACCACCGTGCAGGACCTGCCGGGCCGGATCGGGCTGTGGAAGGTCGGCGTGCCGCCGTCCGGGCCGATGGACGCGGTGTCGTTCCGCGAGGCGAATCTCGCGGTCGGCAACCACCCGGACACTCCCGCGCTGGAGATCACCATGGCCGGTCCCCGCCTGGCCTTCTCGCACGACGCCGTGGTGGCGGTGACGGGCGCCGACGTACCGGTCCAGGTCGACGGCCGCCCGGTGCCCCAGTGGGAACCGGTCACCGTCCCCGCCGGCGCCACCCTGTCGATCGGCCTGACGCGAACCGGACTCCGCGCGTACCTCGCGGTCCGCGGCGGTCTCGACGTCCCCGACTACCTCGGCAGTTGCTCGACGTTCACCCTGGGCGGCTTCGGTGGTCACGGCGGCCGCGCCCTCGTCGCCGGGGACGTCCTGCGCCCCGGAACCGGCGCGGTCGCCGAGGCGAGGCCGGTTCCCGCGGAACGTCGCCCGGCGATGACGCACGACTGGGTGGTCGGTGTCACCGAGGGGCCGCACGCGGCGCCGGAGTTCTTCACCCGCGCCGACATCGACGAGCTGTACGCGGCGGAGTACGAGGTGGACAAGCAGTCGTCCCGGACCGGAATCCGGTTGCGCGGTCCCAAGCCGGCCTGGGCGCGCGAAGACGGCGGCGAGGCCGGGCTGCATCCGTCCAACATCCACGACACCGCCTACGCGGTCGGGGCACTCGATTTCACCGGCGACACCCCGATCATCCTCGGCCTGGACGGACCGAGCCTCGGCGGATTCGTCTGCCCGGCCGTCGTCGCGAGCGGCGAGTTCTGGAAGGTGGGGCAGCTGCGGCCCGGCGACACCGTCCGATTCGTGCCGGTCCGGGAGGAGACCGCGCGCCGGTTCCAGCCGCCGCTGCTCGTCGGCTCCGGTGGGGGAGACGGCGACGACGGCGTTCTCGCCCGGCGTTCCGCCGTCGCTGAGCGGGGCACCGAGATCGCCCCGGCCGTCACCTATCGGCGCGACGGCGACGCGAACATCCTCATCGAGTACGGGCAGAACGTGCTGGACCTGGGGCTGCGGATGCGTGTGCACGCCCTCGAACAGGCGGTCGCCGAACTCGGGGTGTCCGCGGTCCGCGACGTCACCGCGGGTATCCGCTCCCTGCAGATCCAGACCGACCCGGAGGTGCTGCGCGCGTCGGAACTGCTCGGCGAGCTGCAGCGGATCGAGGACCGGCTGCCACCGACCCGCGAGCTGGTCGTGCCCTCCCGGGAAGTCCACCTGCCGCTGTCCTGGGATGATCCGGCGACCCGGCTGGCGATCGACCGCTACATGTCGAGCGTCCGCGACGACGCCCCGTGGACGCCCTGGAACATCGAGTTCATCCGCCGCGTCAACGGCCTGGACTCGGTGGACGACGTCCGGCGCATCGTCTTCGACGCGGATTATCTGGTCCTCGGTCTCGGCGACGTGTACCTGGGCGCGCCCGTCGCCACCCCGATCGACCCGCGTCATCGGCTGGTCACCACGAAATACAACCCGGCCCGCACCTGGACCGCCGAGAACTCGGTCGGCATCGGCGGCGCGTACATGTGCATCTACGGCATGGAGGGGCCCGGCGGATACCAGTTCGTCGGCCGGACCGTCCAGATCTGGAACCGGTTCCGCCGCGGCGGCCTGTTCGCCGAGAACCCGTGGGCGCTGCGGCCCTTCGACCGCATCAAGTGGTATCCGGTCTCGGCAAGCGAACTGCTCGACCTGCGGGCCGACGTCGATGCCGGCCGCGGCGACTTCCGCACGGTCGACGGCGAGTTCTCGCTCGCCGAACACGAGGAGTTCCTGCGCCGCGAGGCGCCCTCGATCACCGACTTCCGCAGCCGCCAGCAGAGCGCGTTCGCCGAGGAGAAGGAACGCTGGCGGGCGGCCGGCGAATTCGATCGCGTCTACGACGAGCCGGCCCCGGCGGCCGCCGCCGTCGAGGTGCCGGACGGCTGCGTGCCGGTCACCGCGCCGTTCGCCGCGAGCGTCTGGAAGGTGGAGGCCGCGGAGGGCGAATGGACGGAGCAGGATGACCGGATGCTGATCCTGGAGGCGATGAAGATGGAGAGCGCGGTGTCGTCACCGGCCAGCGGCCGGGTGGCGAAGGTGTATGTGAGGCCGGGCGATCAGGTGATCGGCGGCCAGGTGCTGGCCGCGGTGGAGGTCGGCCGATGACCGCGGTGGACCGGGTCGCCGAGGCGTACGCGCGGATCGCGGCCGTCGACCGGCCGGAGGTCTGGGTGACGCTGCGCGAGCGGGAGGAGGTGGTCGCCGAGGCCGCCCTGATCGATGCGCGGGTGGCCGGCGGCGAGTCGTTGCCGCTCGCCGGGACCCTCGTCGCGGTCAAGGACAACATCGACGTCGCCGGACTGCCGACGACCGCCGCGTGCCCGTCGTACGCGTACCTGCCGGACCGGGATGCGACCGCCGTCGCGCGGCTCCGGGAGGCGGGCGCGATCGTTCTGGGCAAGACCAATCTCGACCAGTTCGCGACCGGGCTCGTCGGCACGCGCAGCCCGTACGGCGCGGTACGTAACGCCTGGCGGCCGGACCTGATCTCCGGCGGTTCGAGTTCGGGGTCGGCCGTCGCGGTGGCGTTGAGCCTGGTCGACATCGCGCTCGGCACCGACACCGCCGGTTCGGGGCGCGTCCCCGCCGCGCTGAACGGAATCGTCGGCCTCAAACCGACGATCGGGCTCATTCCGGCCACCGGGACGGTGCCGGCCTGCCGATCGCTGGATGTGGTGACCGTGTTCGCCCGGGACCTCCGCGAGGGCCGCCGCGCCGTCGAAGAGATGACGGGGCCCGACGGCGTCGACCCGCTGTGCCGGCCCGCCGTCCCCGTGCCCTGCGTCGGGGCGCGGCCCCGGATCGCGATTCCGCGGCCCGGCCAACTCGACGGCCTGGCCGACGGCTGGTCCGCGGCCTTCGCGGCCGTCGTCGAGCGGGTGCGGGCGGCCGGCGCGCAGGTGCGGGAGGTGGACATCTCGCCGCTGCTGGAGGCCGCCTCCCTGCTGTACGGCGGGGCGTTCGTGGCGCAGCGGACCGCGGCGGTCGGCGGGTTCATCCGGAGCCGCCTGGACGAGGTCGGCGAGGCCATCGATCCGACGGTCGCCGAGATCGTTCTCGGCGGCGACGCCTACACCGCGGCCGACGTCTTCGCCGGCGCCGAACGCCTGGACCGGCTGGGCCTGGCCGGACGCCGGGCGCTCGACGGCTTCGACGCGCTCCTGACGCCGACGACCACCCGGCATCCGTCGCTCGACGAGGTCGCGGCCGATCCCGTCGGCGTGAACGCCGGCCTCGGCCGGTACACCAATTTCGCGAACCTGCTGGACTACTGCGCGCTCGCGATTCCGCTGGGCACCGCCGCGGGCCTGCCGTTCGGGGTGATGCTCACCGCGCCGGCCTTCCACGATCAGCGGATCGCCGAGATCGCCGCGCGGTTGGGGAACCCCGGCACCGACCTGTTCGTCGTCGGTGCTCACCTCTCCGGACAACCGCTCAACCACCAGCTCGTCGCGGCCGGCGGCCGGTTCGCCAGGACGGCGCGGACCGCGCCGTCCTACCGGTTGCACGCGCTGGCGACCACGCCGCCCAAGCCGGGGCTCCGCCGGGTCGACGACGGCGGTGTCGCCATCGACGGGGAGGTCTGGACGCTGCCCTCCGCCGGACTGGGCAGCGTCCTCGCCGCACTGCCGCAGCCGATGGCGCTGGGACCCGTGCTCCTCGACGACGGCACCACAGTCACCGGCTTCCAGGCGGAGGGGATCGCTTTCCGCGGTGCGACGGACATCAGTGACTTCGGCGGATGGCGCGCCTACCTGGGAGGTGTCTGATCTCCTGACCCGTCCGCCGCCCGGTACGATGGACGATGGTCTGTGCGCAGGTGCGGGCCGCTCACATCTTTGCTCACGACCGATGGGGACTGTAAGACCGTGCTGAACAAGCTGCTGCGCCTGGGCGAAGGCCGGATGGTCAAGAGGCTCGACGCCATCGCCGACCAGGTCGAGGCCCTCGAGGGCGAGATCGAGGCGCTGACCGACGCCGAACTCAAGGCCAAGACCGACGAGTTCAAGGGACGGCTCGACGACGGCGAGACCCTCGACCACCTGCTGGTGGAGGCCTTCGCGGTCGCCCGCGAGGCGGCCTGGCGCGTGCTCGATCAGAAGCACTTCCACGTCCAGATCATGGGCGGCGCGGCACTGCACTTCGGCAACATCGCCGAGATGAAGACCGGTGAGGGCAAGACCCTGACCTGTGTGCTGCCTGCCTACCTCAACGCGCTGTCCGGCGACGGCGTGCACGTGGTCACGGTCAACGACTACCTCGCCAAGCGCGACGCCGAGCAGATGGGCCGCGTCCACCGCTTCCTCGGTCTGCAGACCGCGGTGATCCTCACCGGTATGACGCCGGACCAGCGACGCGTCGCCTACAGCGCCGACATCACCTACGGCACCAACAACGAGTTCGGCTTCGACTACCTGCGCGACAACATGGCGCACGAGCTGGGCGATCTGGTTCAGCGCGGCCACAACTTCGCCGTCGTCGACGAGGTCGACTCGATCCTCGTCGACGAGGCCCGCACCCCGCTCATCATCTCCGGCCCGGCCGACTCGTCGAGCAAGTGGTACACCGAGTTCGCCCGCATCGCACCGCTGCTGGAGAAGGACACCCACTACGAGGTGGACATCAAGAAGAAGACGATCGGTGTGCACGAGGCTGGCGTCGCCTTCGTCGAGGACCGTCTCGGCATCGACAACCTGTACGAGCCGGAGAACTCGCAGCTGGTCAGCTACCTGAACAACGCGATCAAGGTCAAGGAGCTGTTCCACAAGGACAAGGACTACATCGTCCGCCGCGGCGAGGTCCTGATCGTCGACGAGTTCACCGGCCGCGTGCTCGACGGCCGCCGCTTCAACGAGGGTCTGCACCAGGCCATCGAGGCCAAGGAGGGCGTCGAGATCAAGGCGGAGAACCAGACGCTCGCCACGATCACCCTGCAGAACTACTTCCGCCTCTACGACAAGCTGTCCGGCATGACCGGTACCGCCGAGACCGAGGCCGCCGAGTTCCACCAGATCTACAAGCTGGGCGTCGTCCCGATCCCGACCAACAAGCCGATGATCCGCGACGACCAGTCGGACCTGATCTACAAGACCGAAGAGGCCAAGTTCGCGGCCGTGGTCGACGACATCGCCGAGCGGAACGAGAAGGGGCAGCCGATCCTGATCGGCACCACCAGCGTCGAGCGCTCGGAGTACCTGTCGCGGCTGCTGGCCGACCGCGGCATCAAGCACACCGTGCTGAACGCGAAGTACCACGAGCAGGAGGCGCAGATCGTCGCCGAGGCCGGCCGCACCGGTGCGGTCACGGTCGCCACCAACATGGCCGGCCGCGGTACCGACGTGGTGCTGGGCGGTAACCCGGAGGTCATCGCCGACACCCGGCTGCGCAAGGCCGGCCTGGACCCGGTCAACACCCCGGACGAGTATGAGGCCGCCTGGGACGAGGCGATCGCGGTGGCCCGCGCGGATGCCGCCGACGAGGCCGTCGCCGTGTGCGAGGCCGGCGGCCTGTACGTGCTGGGCACCGAACGTCACGAGTCGCGGCGTATCGACAACCAGCTGCGCGGCCGCTCCGGACGACAGGGCGACCCGGGTGCATCGCGCTTCTACCTGTCGCTGGGCGACGAGCTGATGCGGCGCTTCAACGCCGCGGCCCTCGACACCATCATGACCCGCTTCAACCTGCCCGACGACGTGCCGATCGAGGCCAAAATGGTCACCCGCGCGATCCGCAGCGCGCAGACGCAGGTCGAGGAGCAGAACTTCGAGATCCGCAAGAACGTCCTCAAGTACGACGAGGTGATGAACGAGCAGCGCAAGGTGATCTACGCCGAGCGCCGCGAGATCCTCGAGGGGGACGACCATAGCGAGCAGGTCCGCCAGATGGTCGCCGACGTGGTCGGCGCGTACATCGACGCCGCCACCGTCGAGGGCTACGCCGAGGACTGGGACGTTGACGAGCTGTGGACCGCGCTGGGGAACCTGTACCCGATCTCGCTCGACGCCGACACCGTGTTCAAGGTCAACGAGTTCGGTGAGCGCGACGACCTCGACCGGGACGAACTGCGGCAGATCGTCGTCGACGACGCCCTGGCCGCCTACGACCGGCGCGAGAAGGAAGTGGCCGCGATCGGCGGCGACGGCACCATGCGTCAGCTGGAGCGGTCGATCCTGCTGAACGTGCTCGACCGTAAGTGGCGCGACCATCTCTACGAGATGGACTACCTCCGCGAGGGCATCCACCTGCGTTCGATGGCGCAGCGCGACCCGGTGGTGGAGTACCAGCGCGAGGGCTACGACATGTTCATGGGCATGCTCGAGGGCATGAAGGAGGAGACCGTCAGCCTCCTGTTCAACGCCCAGGTGCAGGCCGAGGCGGAGGCGCCTGCGCTGGTGCCGCAACGCAGCGTCTCGGACATGCTGGCCGGCAGCGGTCTCGGCGCACCGGACGCGGAGGAGGAGGCCGCCGACGGCATCACCTACAGCGGCCCGGCCGAGGACGGCACCCCGGAGATCCACTCCGCGGTGGAGGAACTCTTCTCCGGCACGCCGTCGGAGGTGCTGGGCGACGAGCCGGTCGTCGGCAGCCGCAAGGAGCGCCGCGCCGCCGAGCGCCGCAACCGCCGCCGCCACGCCAAGTAGGTTCCGCCGATATAGCCCGTTGAGTCGCCCGGTCGTGCGCTGGGCTTCCCGATGGCCCGTTGAGTCGCCCGGTCGTGCGCTGGGCTTCCCGATGGCCCGTTGAGTCGCCCGGTCGTACGCTGGATTTCCCGATAGCCCGCTGAGTCGCCCGCTTGTGCGCTGGGCTTCCCGATAGCCCGTTGAGCCACCCCGAGCCCGCCAGGGCGAGGGGTGAGTCGAAACGACCCCGAGCCGGACGTGCGATCTCGCGCCGGCGAGCAGATTTCGGAGAAATCCGGCGTGTCGTGGAACCGGAACGGGGGCTGGCGCGTCGGACTGTGCATGAGGGGGACTCTGCTCGACACTCAGCCCGGCACGGCGATCCACGGACCGCGGCCGAAGGCTCCGGCGCCCGACCTGCAGGTGGCCACCGCGGCGCGGTCGTTCGCGATCGCGGTGGTGGCCCGCACCCTGGAGGTGCTCGACGGCAAGCGGCCGCGCGGGCAGTTGGCCGGAGCGGTGTCCGACGACGTGCTCACGCAGATCGCGACCCTGCTGCAACTCGGCGCGGGCGGACCCGACCGGGAGAGTGCCCGGCTCCACCGCGTCCACGTCCAGCTGCGCTCGAGCGCGGCGGCCGAGATCTTCGGCACCTACGTGCGCGGACCGCGGACGCGGGCGTTCGCCGGCGCGATGGAGACCGCGGCCGTGCGGGTCTCCGCGCGCGGCGCGCAGCGGCGCGAACTGTCCCGCCGCTGGGTGGTCACCGAGTTCGCGATCTTGTAGCACCGCGCCGCGACACTGGCCCGGCCGGTACGCCGGGGAGTCGTAGTATCAACGGCACCATGGTGAATCGACTGTCGCCCGACGACGCGATGTACTACTTCCTGGACGGGGCCGGAACGACGACCCATCTGGGCACCCTGTCGATTCTGGATCCGGCGCAGGGCGACGGCGCCACCCTCGATTACCCGCGGCTGGTGGCCCTGGTGGAGAACCGGTTGCAGCAGATGCCGCGCTACCGGCAGACCGTCACCGAGGTGTCGCTCGGGCTGGCGCGCCCGCTCTGGATCGACGACCCGGACTTCGACGTCACCTTCCACGTGCGCCTCTCGGCCATCCCGCAGCCCGGCAGCGACACGCAGTTGCAGGAACTCATCGCACGCGTGATGTCGCGGCCCCTCGACCGCCGACGCCCGATGTGGGAGCTCTACCTGATCGAGGGCCTCACCGGCGGCCGCCTGGCGATCCTCACCAAGACCCATCGCTGCCTGCTCGGCGACGGCAGTCATCCGGAGATCAGCGAGGTGATCACCGACTAGTCCGCCGACACCCCGCGCCTGGACGACGACCTCTGGATGCCTGGGCGGCGCCCGAGCGCCCGCAGCGTCACCCTGGGTGCGCTCGCCGAGGCGATGGCGCGGCCCGGGGAACTCGCCGACTCGGTCCTGCACGGCGGCGGGCCGATCGCCGACCTGCTGAGTTTCGCCGACCGCTCGGCCCGCTTCGTCGGCACCACCGTCCAGCAGCTGGTGAACTCGGCGCCGGACAGCCCGCTGAACGCCGCGCCGACGTCGGCCCGGCTCTTCACCTTCGCGTCGGTGCCGCGCGCGGAGGTCCTGGGCGTCGCGAACCGCTTCGAGTGCACGTTCAACGACGTCGTGCTCGGCATCGTCACCGGGGTGATGCGCCGGTGGATGCTGTCGATCCGGGACTCCATCGCCCACGGCGAGACGATGCGCGCGGTGCTGCCGCTCGGGGCGCGCGACGGCGTCGCCGAGTCGCGGCGGGCCGGCGGCGGCTGGCTGTGCGCGGGCTGTCCCGAGTTCATCACCGACCTGCCGATCGGGGAGGACGCGCCGTCGGTGCGGCTGATGCAGGTGGCCGGGCTGGCCGACCGCTACTCGCAGTCGCAGCGGCGGATGACCCCGGGCCTGCGGCCGATGCTGCCCGAACTGGGTGTGGTGCCGTTCGCCGACTTCTCCACGCGCGTGTTCAACGGGCTGTTTCAGCGCTCGTACAACGTGCCGATCAGCATGAGCGATCACCAGATCGCTCGCCGCTATGTGGGCGGCGTGCCGGTGGCGGCGCTGTACACCATCCCCGCACTGGTCGCGCGGCGCGCGCTGGCGATCAGTGTCAACGAGTACTGCGAGCTCGTGGAGTTCGGCTTCTTCGCCGACCGCAACGTGATGGGCGATCTGCCCGCGATGGCCGGATACGTGGCCGACTCGCTGGAAGAACTGCGGACCGGCGGCTTCGGTCCGCGGCCGGTCACCCGGATCCCGGTCGCACCGCCGGCCGCCGACGACGATGAGGTCCAGTCATGAGGGTCTACCTGCCCGCAACCCTGAGCGGCGTACAGCGATTGCTCGGCGACGGCGCCTGGATGCCGTTGGGCGGCACCGGTTTCGCGCTCACACCGGCGCTGCGTGAGGCGTACACGGCCGGCGACGACGAAGAACTCGCCGAGGTGGCGCTCCGCGAGGCCGCCCGCGCGAGTCTGCGACTGCTCGGCACCGAGGCGGGCGAGCTGCCGGTGCGCCGCGTGGTGGTGGTCGCCGAACGCGATGATGCCGTGCCGCGGCCGGATCTCGACGACGCCGTCGTGAAGGTCTCCGGCCCGGTCACCGTCGATCAGGTGGTCGCGGTGCACGTCGACGGCGCGGACGCGCAGGACGCGGTCGCGGCCGCCGTGGCCGTCGTCGATGCGGCCGACCTCGGGGACGAGGACGCCGAACTGGTGGTCGGCGATGCGGAGGATCACGACCTCGCCTGGTACGCCACCCAGGAACTGCCGTTCCTGCTAGACCTGTTGTAGGCGGCGGTTCGTCGGCGCCGACTTGCACACTGTGGTTACGCTTCCGTAAGTTACGGTTCCGTAGGCGGTTCGCGTTCGCGGGCCCGCGAGAGGAGAGCGTGATGGGGTCGTGGCGGGAACGGTTCGAGGCACCGGCGAGGGCCGCGTCGTCGAACGGGAAGATGGCGCACTGGGTGCGGGCGGCGGTCTCCCGGGTCACCACGCCGCTGCTGCCCGACGACTACCTGCACCTGGCGAACCCGCTGTGGTCGGCCCGCGAACTGCGCGGCCGGGTGGTGTCGGTGACCTCCGAGGCCGGTGATTCGGCGACGATCGTGATCCGGCCGGGCTGGGGCTTCTCGTTCGACTACACCGCGGGTCAGTACCTGGGTATCGGCATCCCGGTCGACGGCCGCTGGACATGGCGGAGCTATTCGCTGACCAGTGACCCGGACACCTCGGCCGGTGACAAGACCGTCGCGATCACGGTGAAGGCGCTCCCCGAGGGCTTCCTGTCGTCGCACCTGGTCAACGGCCTGGAACCGGGCACCGTCGTCCGGCTGGCCGCCCCCGCCGGGGAGTTCGTGCTGCCGGAGCCGCTGCCGCCGAAGCTGCTGCTGGCCACCGCGGGCAGCGGCATCACGCCGATCATGTCCATGCTGCGGACCATGCGCCGCCGCGGACAGCGACTCGGCGGGTCCGACGTGGTGCTGGTGCACTCGGCGCCCACCGAGGACGACGTGATGTTCCTCGACGAGCTGCGGGCGCTGGCCGCCGAGGGCGTCGTGACGCTCAAGCTGTGGTTGTCCGCGAACGAGGGGCGGCTCGACGAGGAGGCGCTGTCGGTGGTGTGCCCGGACTGGGCGGAGCGCCAGGCGTGGGCGTGTGGTCCGGGCGGATTCCTGGACATGCTGACCACCGCCTTCGAGAAGGCCGGGGTGGGCGACGCCCTGCACATCGAGCGGTTCGCGCTGGAGCGCGGTGCGCACGGCGCGCAGGGTGGAACGGTCACGTTCGGGACGCGCGACAAGTCGATCACCGTCGACGGCGCCACGACGCTCCTGGAGGCGGGTGAGCAGGCCGGCGTGCAGATGCCGTACGGCTGCCGCATGGGCATCTGCCAGACCTGCGTGGTGATGCTCGACAAGGGCTGCGTGCGCGACCTGCGCACCGGCGTGGAGCATGTCGAGGGCGAACGGATCCAGACGTGTGTCAGCGCGGCCGCGGGGGACTGCACGCTCGACGTGTGAGGGCACTCCGGCCGGCCGTCTCCACCGGGATTCTCGGTGAATCGGAGGCGGCCCGGCCGTCGTTCCCGGGACTATGGAAAGTGCACTCGCATCGGACCACGCCCGGAGGACCCCATGTACGCACCCGCTCGCGACGACGAACTGACCGGACTGATCAACTACGCCGACCAGCAGCTGGGCGCGCTGCGCGCCGCGCTGTACGGGCTCACCGAGGAACAGGCCCGGATGACGCCCTGCCGTAGCGCGCTGTCGCTCGGCGGGCTCCTGAAGCATGCCGAACAGGGCATGGCGGGTGCGATTCACCGACTCCGGGAGGGCACCGAACTGATCGCGCTCGACGAGGCGGGCTTCGCCGCGTACATGAGCGGGTTCACTCTGTGGGACGATGAGACGGCCGCCGGACTCGTGGACCGCTTCGACGCGACGCGCGGCGAGTTCCTCGCGACGGTGGCCGGGATCGATCCGGATGGTGAGGCGCTCGCGCCGCCGGCGCCGTGGGCCGGGATCTATGAGCCGATGCCGATCAAGAACCGGTACTACCTGGTCCACCAGGTCGAGGAGTTCGCGCGGCATGCCGGGCACGCGGACATCCTGCGCGAACAGATCGACGGCCGGTCGATTCCGGCGCTGGAGATGTCGATCGCGGGCGCCCCGCCGAATCGGTTCTTCACCCCGTTCGTGCCGGAGCCGGGAACCCTGCTCGCGTGAGATCCGTCGCTGTCGTCACCCGCACTGGACAACCTTCGGAGCCGTAACCTACGATTGCGTAAGTTACGGAAACGTAAGTGAGGAGAATCGGTGGCCATTAAGGACATCCCCGAGTACGCGCACCTGACCGACGAGGACATCGCGGCGATCGCGGTGGAACTCGACCAGATCCGGGCCGACATCGAGGCCGATCGCGGTGAGCGCGACGCCCGCTACCTGCGCAACACCATCCGGCTGCAGCGCGGCCTGGAACTCGGTGGCCGTGCGCTGATCTTCGGCTCGCGCAAGCGGTCGCTGTGGTGGACCGGTGCGGCGGCGCTGGGCACCGCCAAGATCATCGAGAACATGGAGCTCGGGCACAACGTGATGCACGGGCAGTGGGACTGGATGAACGACCCGGAGGTGCACTCCACGTCGTGGGAGTGGGACAACGCCGGGCCGAGCGCGCACTGGAAGCACCAGCACAACTTCATCCATCACAAGTACACCAACGTTCTCGGCATGGACGACGACGTGGGCTACGGTCTCCTGCGGGTCACGCGCGACCAGCGCTGGCGGCCGTTCTACCTCGGCAATCTGCTGTGGAACACGCTGCTGATGCTCGGTTTCGAGTACGGCGTCGCCGCGCAGCACCTGGAGCTCGGCAAGAAGCGCAAGACCGAGGAAGCCAAGATCCAGTTCCAGAAGGACCTGCGCGACGCCGGTACCAAGATCGGTAAGCAGATCGCCAAGGACTACGTCGTGTACCCGGCGCTGGTCGGCGGTGCGACCCGGTCCCGCCGGGGCTTCCGGAAGGCGCTGACGGCCAACCTGATGGCCAACGTGATCCGCAACATCTGGACCAACGCGGTGATCTTCTGCGGCCACTTCCCGGACGGCGCGGAGAAGTTCACCAAGCGCGACATGGACGTCGAGAACCAGGGGCAGTGGTACCTGCGTCAGATGCTGGGCAGCGCCAACTTCCGGTCCGGCCCGGTGCTCGGCTTCCTGAGCGGCAACCTGAGCTACCAGATCGAGCACCACATCTTCCCGGACCTGCCGAGCAACCGGCTGCCGGAGATCTCGGTGCGCGTGCAGGCCATCTGCGCCGAATACGACCTGCCGTACACCACCGGGTCGTTCCCGGTGCAGTACGCCAAGGCGTGGCGCACCATCGCCAAGCTCTCGCTGCCGAACAAGTACCTCAAGGCCACCAGCGACGACGCCCCCGAGACTGCGTCGGAACTGCGCTTCAAGGACAGCCCGGAGCAGCATCTGGTGTCGACGGTCGACCCGCGCACCGGCCGTCGCCGCGGGCTGAAGTCGGCCCTCACGCGGTTGCGTGACCGCCGGCGGGGCGTCGTCTACCTCGAGACGCGGCCGGCCGCCTGACGGCGCTTGCCGGATGGCCGTGCCCGGGTGACGCGTTCGGATCGACGTGCGCGACCCCGGGTGTCGTTGGGTCGTGATCGGCACAGCAACGGGAGCGAGACGCTGCGCGAGCATCGTCTCGCTCCCGGTTGCATAATGGAGAGCAATGGCGATATCGGACATCAACGAGTACGCGCACCTGAGTGACACGGACGTCGAGGCACTCGGCGCGGAACTCGACGCACTGCGCCGCCGGGTCGAGGCGGAGCTCGGTGAGCGCGATGTCCGTTACCTGCGACGGACCATCCTCGCCCAGCGCGCTCTGGAGGCCGCCGGGCGGCTGGCGCTGTTCGGCAGCCGGCGCCGCTCGCTGTGGCTGGCCGGGACGGCGGCGCTCGCGCTGTCGAAGATCATCGAGAACATGGAGCTCGGGCACAACGTGATGCACGGGCAGTGGGACTGGATGAACGACCCCGAGATCCATTCCACGTCGTGGGAGTGGGACATGGTGTGCGCGTCGCCGCACTGGAAGCACTCGCACAACTACATCCACCACAAGTACACCAACATCGTCGGCATGGACGACGACGTGGGTTACAAGGTCCTGCGCGTCACCCGCGACGAGCCGTGGGAGCCACGGCGGCTGTTCCAGCCGGTGTCGAATCTGGTGCTCGCGGCGACCTTCGAGTGGGGGATCGGCCTGCACGACATCAACATCGGCGGTGTCCGCAAGGGTGAGCAGACATGGGCGGAGACCAAACCCAAGGTCAAACTGTTCGCGGCCAAGATCGCCAAGCAGGTGGCCAAGGACTACGTCTTGTTCCCGGTGCTGAGCGGCCCGAACTACCGGCACACGCTCACCGCGAACGCGACGGCCAACCTGATCCGCAATCTGTGGGCCTATGTGGTGATCTTCTGCGGCCACTTCCCCGACGGCGCCGAGAAGTTCACCGTCGACACCCTGGAGAGCGAAACGCGCGGTCAGTGGTACCTGCGTCAGATGCTCGGCACCGCCAACTTCGACGCCGGGCCCGCGCTGGCCTTCCTGAGCGGCAACCTCTGCTACCAGATCGAGCATCACCTCTACCCGGATCTGCCGAGCAACCGGCTCGCCGAGGTCGCGGTGACCGTCCGGGAGATCTGCGACAAGTACGACCTCCCGTACAACTCCGACAGCTTCACGCTGCAATACCTGCGCACGCTGCGCACCATCAACAAGCTCGCCCTGCCCGACAGCTGGCTCCTCGACACCGTCGACGACGCCCCCGAGACCACCTCCGAGCACCGCTTCGACGCGATGCCGACCCGCGCCCCGGGCCTGCGCACCGCGCTGACCCGGATGACGACGTCCCGGGCGTCGCGCGCGCTCCGCGCCCGCAAGCTGTAGCGAGCGCCGTCGCCCGTCGCGACACCCGATCGGCCCGCGCGACATGCGTCCCGCAGGCGACGGCCCCGCATGTCGCGCGAGGTGCGATACGTCGTGTTCGGGGCTGGTTGTCGCTTCTGCTCGCGCGGCCGGGGCCGGGCGGCTACCCTCAGCGCAGGATCGCGCGCGGGGTACACCCGTGTGCCCGATGACGAGGAGTTCCCATGCGTTCGACCGCCTACCGCCTTCTGCTGCTGCCCGCGGCGGCCGCCGCCGTGCTCACGCTCGGTGCCTGCGGCAACGACAGCGACGGCGTGCACTCGGACTCCACGCACGACAACGCCTACATCACCGCCCTCAAGGCCGCCGGGGTGGACGTCAGCGACCGCGATGCCCGGATCTCCGAGGGCAAGCAGGTCTGCAAGGACCTCAAGGACGGCAAGCAGGTGATCTCGTACGACGGCTCCGCCGGTGCCGACACCGCCCAGAAGGCGGCGCTCGCCGGCGCCGCCGTGGGTGCCTTCTGCCCGGACATGCAGTCCAAGCTGATGCCGACGGGCCTGCCCACCGGCTAGTGTCGCGTGTCGAAAATTCATTGACGGTATGCCGCGGCCAGATGAACGCCTGGCGGCGTTGTCGTCGGTCAGGATACCTACCGGTATCCCTCCCTCCTCCGCCTTGCCGGCCGCCCATCTGACTCACGGCAACCATTCAACAACTTTCAACACGCGACACTAGCGGAATCAGTGTGGCCCGCGGGTAGACGATCAGTGTTCTGGGGTGATGATCTCGCACGTCGGGCCATGCGCTTTCGCGAGTTTCCGGTCCAGGGTCAGGAAACGGCATCCAATCAGTTCCGCGGTCGCGACATACGCGGCGTCGTACGTGGTGATGTTCGAGCGCAGCGCCCAGGCACGTCGGGCGATCACGTCGAACGGCATGAAGGCGAAGGGCATGCGGGTCAGACGGTCGAGTGCGTTGGCGCCGGCGGCCGCGTCGAGAACGCCGCGGATGGTGCTCCGGCGGATGATGTTGCCGACCTCGTAGGGAAGCAGGCTCGGCGCTGCGCAGGCCCACTCGGGGAGAAGTCGTCTCGACCATTCGCCTTCCGGCCCATTGTCGATGAGCGCAGCGGTGATGACGGAGGAGTCGACTACCTGGAAACTCACTAGGCCGTGTCTCCTAAATCTTCTCCGAAGGCATCGGTGGATCCGCTGGGCGGCTGGCAAGGCGGAGGAGGGAGGCATAGCGGCGCTATGCCGACTGACGACAATGCCGCCGGGCGCTGCGCGGGTCGCCGAGGACCGGAAAGAGACTTAGGAGACATGGCCTAGGACGCGACCTTAGCGGCGATCTGCGTCACGATCGGCGAGAATCTCCTCGGTGGTGATTGAGGTGGGATGGACCCGCTGTGCCGCCCGGACCTCTGCGATGAGGTCGGCCATCGACGGGCGAGCCGCGAGGTCGGAGACCTGCTTCAACATGTATTCCTGCAGCGACTGGCCGCCCCGCGCGGCACGTGCGGCGAGTTCGTTCCGGACCTCGTCCGGGACGTTGCGGATGGTGATCGTCGTCATGCCGCTATTTTAGCGGCATTGCCGCAGTTCTGCCGTGAGCTTCCTGAGTCACGGACCCGGATCGGGTTCGGCGTTCTCCGGCGGGGCGTCGGCGGGGGTGTCGTCGCGGACGGCGACCAGCAGTTCCCGGACGGCCATCGCGCGGCGGTGGGAGTCGCCGGGCAGATCGTCGAGGGCGCATTCGGGGTCGGCGGGCGGGCCGAGGTGCGTGCAGCCGCGCGGGCAGTTCTCGATCGCATCGCGCAGGTCGGCGAAGGCATCGATGATCTCGTCCGGGGTCACGTGGGCCAGCCCGAACGACCGGATACCCGGGGTGTCGACCACCCAGGTCCGCTCGGCTTCCGCTCCGTGGGCGCCGACGTCCGCCTCCTGAGCTCCGGCGTCCGCCCCCTGAGCTCCGTCGAAGGGAAGCGGCAGGGCCACCGACTGTGTGGACGTGTGCCGTCCCTTCCCGACGCCGGAGACCCGGCCGACGGCGCGGTCGGCGTCCGGCACCAGGCGGTTGACCAGCGTCGACTTACCGACACCGGAATGCCCGATAAGCGCGGTGAGGTGGCCGTCGAGCGCGTCGCGCAGGGTGTCGAGAGGGTCGTCGCGCCCGGCGACGATGACCGGGAGGTGCAGGTCGGCGAAGTGCGCGGCGAACGCGGCCGGGTCGGCGAGGTCGGACTTGGTGAGACACAGGATCGGAACCAGACCACCGGCGTAGGCGGCCGCGAGCGCCCGCTCCACGAAGCCGGTGCGCGGCGGTGGGTCGGCCAGCGCGGTCACGATCAGCAGCTGGTCGGCGTTGGCGACGACGATCCGCTCGTACGGGTCCGCGTCGTCGGCGGTGCGGCGCAACACGGTGGTGCGGTCGTCCACCCGGACGATCCGGGCCAGGGTGTCCGGCCGGCCGGACAGGTCGCCGACCAGGCCCACCCGGTCGCCGACGACGATCGGGGTGCGGCCGAGTTCGCGTGCCCGCATCGCGACCACCCGGCGGTCCGGGTCGCCGCCCAGCACGCAGCCCCAGCGGCCGCGGTCGACGGAGACCACCATCGCGGTCTCGGCGTCGTCGTGCGCCGGCCGCTTCTTGGTGCGCGGACGGGTGCCCTTGCCGGGACGGATCCGGACGTCGGACTCGTCGTAGGAACGGGCGGAGCGGCCCACGTCAGTTCGCGTCCAGCATCTCGGTCCACATCTCGGGGAAGCGCGGCATGGTCTTCGAGGTGGTCTCCACGTTCTCCACCGTCACCCCGTCGACCACCAGGCCGAGCGCCGCGCCGGCGGTCGCCATCCGGTGATCGGCGTAGGTCCGCCACTGGCCGCCGCGCAGCTCACCGGGTTCGTGACCGGTGATCACCAGGCCGTCGTCGGTCTCCCGGCAGGTCCCGCCCAGCCGGTTGATCTCGGCGGTCAGCGCCGCGAGCCGGTCGGTTTCGTGGCCGCGCAGATGCTCGATCCCCCACAGCGTGGACGTGCCCGCCGCCACCGCGCAGAGGGCCGCGATGGTCGGGGTGAGTTCGCCGACGTCGCGCAGGTCGGCGTCGATCGCGTGCAGCCGCGGCGGGCCGGTCACGGTGAGCGTGCCGTCGTCGGACGCGGCGGTGTCACAGCCCATGTCGATGAGGATCGAGACGATCTCGGCGCCGGGCTGAGTGGTGGTCTCGGGCCAGCGCGGGACGCGAACGGTGCCCCCGGTGATCGCGGCGGCGGCCAGGAACGCGGCGGCGTTCGAGAGGTCGGGCTCGATCACCCAGTCGACCGCGCGGATCGGGCCCGGGCTCACCTCCCAGCGCGTCACCGCGCCGGACGGATCGGTGCCGGTCCGCACGCGCACACCGGCGGTGGCCAGCATGTCGACGGTCATCTCGATGTGCGGCATGGACGGCACGGGCGCGCCCAGATGCGCGATCTCGGCGCCGGTGTCGAAACGCGCCGCCGACAGCAGCAGACCGGACACGAACTGCGACGACGCCGACGCATCGATGGTCACCGCGCCCCCGGCCACGGCACCGGTGCCGCGCACGGTGAACGGCAGGCCGTCGCCGTCGATCGCGACTCCGAGCTTGCGCAGGGCGTCGAGCACCGTGGTCAGCGGCCGGGAGTGGGCCTGCTCGTCGGCGTCGAACCGCACCGGCCCGGCGGCCAGGGCGGCGGCGGCGGGCAGGAACCGCATGACAGTGCCGGCCAGGCCGCAGTGCACGTCGGCGCCGTGCAGCGGGTGCGGCGTGATCGTGAGGTCGGTGGGGTCGCCGGGCGCGGCGGTCACGCCGATGCCCATCGCCTCGAGGCCCGCGAGCATCAGATCGGTGTCGCGGCTGCGGAGCGTCCCGGTCAGGTGCGACGGGGCGTCGGCCAGCGCGGCGAGGATCAGCGCGCGATTGGTGATCGACTTGGAACCGGGCAGTTCGACGGTGGCATCGACGGGTCGTGCGGCGGTCGGGGCGGCCCAATCAGTCATGAGTCTCAGTCTGTCATGTCGGCGGTGACGGAGCGGCGGGCCCGCGCCCGCAGAACATCGGCCGTCTCAGCGCCGCCGGCGGCGATATGCCCTCGGCGGCGTCCCAGCGGCCGATCTCCTGCGCGCTCACGGCGCTACCGTGAGTCCATGGCCGAACACAGCGCCGGAATCCTGCTCTACCGCGGTCGCGGCGACGATCTGCGGGTCCTTCTGGTCCATCCGGGCGGGCCGTTCTTCGCGAAGAAGGACGATGGCGCGTGGTCGATCCCGAAAGGACTGGTCGAGGAGGGCGAGGATCTCCTGGCGGCGGCCCGCCGTGAGTTCGCCGAAGAGACCGGGCACGCGGTGCCGGACGGTATCGCCACCGACCTGGGGCAGGTGCGCCTGCGCAGCGGCAAGTACGTGACCGCGTTCGCGCTGCAGGGTGACTTCGACCCGGATACGCTGCGCAGCAACACCTTCGAGCTGTCCTGGCCGCCGCGGTCGGGCCGGACCCAGGTCTTCCCCGAGGTCGACCGGGCGGGCTGGTTCGGCGTCGGCGAGGCCGCGGTCAAGTTGAACCCCGCCCAGGTGCCGTTGATCGAGCGACTTCGCGAAGCGCTCGGTGCGGGGTAGCCGGCGTCAGCCGGCCGCCAGGAAGCCGGCGAGCCGGTCGAGTCCGGCGCGCAGGTCGTCGTCGCCGGTCGCGTACGACAGGCGGACGTAGCGTTCCGCGCCGAGGGTGCCGAAGTCCTTGCCGGGGGTCAGTGCGACGTGCGCCTCGTCCAGGACCCGGTCGCAGAAGTCGGTGGCCGACAGGCCCGTGCCCGAAACGTCGAGGTAGACGTAGAACGCGCCGTCGGGTTCGACCGGCACGGTGATGCCTGGAAGGCCGGCCAGTCCGTCGAGAACGAGTCGCCGGCGTCGCCGGAGGACGGCGCGGCGTTCCTCGGCGACGGCCAGGGTCTCCGGGGCGAAGCAGGTCAGCGCCGCGACCTGCGTGGGCGTCGGCGGGCAGATGTAGTAGTTCTGCGCGAGCCGCTCGGCCACCGGGATCATCTTGTCGGGCACCACCATCCAGCCCAGGCGCCAGCCGGTCATGCCGAAGTACTTGGAGAAGCTGTTGACCACCACGGCGCCCGGATCGTCGGCGGCGACGCTCCGGCGCTCGCCGTCGGCCAGACCGAGGTAGATCTCGTCGACGATGCGCCACCCACCGCGGTCGTGCGTCGCGTGACTCAGGTCGAGAAGGTCCTGGTGGGGAAGGCTGGTGCCGGTCGGGTTCGACGGCGAGGCGACCATCACCCCGCGGGTGCGCTCACTCCAGGCGTCCGCGACGGCGGCGGCGTCGAGCTGGAATCGCGATTCCGGTCCGGTGGGCAGCAGCCGCACCTGCGCGCCGAAGCTCTCGGCGAAGCGCCGGTTGCACGGATACGACGGGTCGGCGACCAGGACCTCGTCGCCCGGATCGATCAGTGCCGCGCACGCCAGCAGGAGCGCCGCCGATGCGCCGGTGGTGACCACGACGCGCGCCGGGTCGATCGGCGCCCCGAACCGCTCGCGGCTGAACCCGGCGATCGCGGCCCGCAGCTCGGGGGCGCCCAGGGCGCCGGTGTACGGCATCGGGCGGCCGTCGCTGATCCGCCGGATCTCCTCGAGAAACGCCGGGGGCGCCCCGAAATCCGGTTCTCCGAGGTTGAGCTTCACCACGTGGGTGCCGCGGGCTTCCAGTTCGGCGGCCCGCCGTCCGTACTCCATCGCGTAGAACGGGCTGACGGCCTGGGCGCGCCGGGAGAACTCCATGGGGAGATCGTAGTGTCGAGCCTCGGAAGAGCTGTGCCGCCGGTTCGGAGGCCGGGCGTAGCCGTGATATATCTGTATATCCGGATATTAGGATGGAGTTACGGATGGCTGGGATTCTCATCGCGGGCGCCGGCGCCGTGGGGGTGGCTGCGGCCGGTCTGGCGGGTGAGAGCGCGCAGATCGCCGTCGCCTCGCGGAACGCGGAAGGTGCGCGGACGTGCCGGAGCGGCCGGGGTCGCCGACGGTCGTCGCGGACGGTGGAGGTGCTGACGTACGAGGACGCGGCATCCCGGGAGTGGGACGTCGTCGTGTTATCTGTGCCTCCGGCGGAGGTCGACGCGGAAGTGCTCGATTTCGCGGCTGAGCACGCCGGCGTCGTCGCCACGATGAGCAAGGTTCCGGGCGACCTGGAACTCCTCAGCCGGCGGCTTCCCGCAGCCGAGGCGGTCCTGGCGGCGCCGTCGTTCTTCGCGTGGAGCCGCGGCCCGGTCACCGACGCCTGGGCACCGGGGCGCGCCCTGTTCGAGCTCTCCGGGCCGGACGATGCGGTGGCGCGGGCGGCAGCGGCCTTCGGCCGCGCCGCGAATGTGGTTCCGATCGAATCCGGGCTGGCCCGCACCGCGTGGACGATGCCGTACATGGCCGAGCTGGCGGTGCAGGACGGGGATTGGGGACGGCTGTTGCAGAATCTCGCCCGACCCGGCGCCGCGGCAGCGGAGGCTGTGCGGTCGATCGACGGCGAGCGGCATCGGCCGGTGCCGCGGGCGGTGGCCTGGTGCGGGTTGCGGCTCTTCGGGTTGATGGCGCCGTTCGACGCGCCCGCGTACGCGCGGTCACATTTCGGTCGTCATGCGCGTCAGAGTCTCGCCATGCTCGACGCCTGGGCCGACCGCGACGCCGCCGACCATCCCGCACTCGATGACCTGCGCGGCGCGCTTGCCGACAAGCTCGGCCGATGAGTCACGCCGAACGGGTCGACGGGCTCATCGAAGACCTGCATCCGCTGTTCCGGGCGCTGGGCGAGCCGCTGCGTCTCGCGCTCGTGCGCTGCCTGCTCGCCGCGGACGACGGGATGAGTGTCGCCGCGCTGATGGCGGCGGTCGATGCGCCGCAATCGACGGTGTCCCGGCACCTCGGAATACTCCGGGACACCGGCGTGGTGGCCGCGCAGCGTGATGGAACCACCCGGATCTACCGCGTCACGATCGACGATGCGACTGTCGACTCCCTGGACGCACTGGTCACGACCATCCGTGCTTGCCGGGCCGACGGGCACTGAACCCGTCGGCCGGTGCGGTTCAGCCGGGGATCCAGTTGAACTCGTCCGGGTTCGGGCCGCGGCGGCGGTCCGCGTTGAGGGCGGCGATCGCGGCGAGCTGGTCGTCGTTCAGGGAGAAGTCGAAGAGGTCGAAGTTCTCGCGCAGGCGCTCCGGGTGAGACGACTTGGGGAAGACGATGTCGCCGCGCTCCAGGTGCCAGCGGAGCACCACCTGGGCCACGCTGCGGCCGGTGTCGGCGGCGATACCGAGCAGGACCGGGTCGTCCAGGACGTCGCCCTGGGCGATCGGGGACCACGCCTCGGTGGCTATGCCGTGCTCGCGGCCGAAGGCGCGCAGCGGGTTCTGCTGCAGGTAGGGGTGGACCTCGATCTGGTTGACGGCCGGAACGGTCCCGGTCTCGTCGAGCAGGCGCTGCAGGTGCGGGATCTGGAAGTTGGCGACGCCGATCGCGCGGGTCAGACCCTGCTCGGCGAACTCCTCCATGGCGCGCCAGGTGTCGACGAAGTCGCCGACCGCGGGCATCGGCCAGTGGATCAGGTACAGGTCCAGCGGGCCGCCGAGCGCGTCGACGCTGCGGGCGGTGGCCGCGCGCGCGGCCTCGGGATCGTGCGCGTCGTTGTTGAGCTTGCTGGTCACGAAGATCTCGTCGCGGGCGATCCCGGACTCCGCGATCGCCTCACCGACCTCGCGTTCGTTGCCGTACATCTGCGCGGTGTCGATGTGCCGGTAGCCGACGCCGAGCGCGTCCAGGACCACCTGTTTGGTGTCCTTCGGTGCGATCTGGAAGACGCCGAGGCCCAGCTGCGGGATGGTGACGCCGTTGTTCAGGGTGATCTGCGGAACCGTGGTCATAGTCCGGTTCAACGCGGCCGGGATCCGGGGCATTCCCCGGTTCGGGTGGGAAGTCGTCGGGCACCGTCTCCGGGTGATCACCGATTTCCGGCCCGGATCCCTCAGCCGCGGGTGACTCGGCGGCCCCGCTGAGGCACGGTGGAGACATGAGCACGCACACCCCCGAACACAAGCGCACCTCGGCGCTGAAGATCGCCCTCGTCATCCTCGGCATCCTGATCCTGGCCTCGATCGCCGGCGCCCTCATCAAGGCGGTCCTGTGGATCGCTGTCGTGGTGCTGGTGGTGGTCGGCGCGATCACCGTCGCCCGGTTCTTCGCCAAGCACGATTAAGGCCGTGTCTCCTGAGTCTCTTTCCGGTCCTCGGCGGCCCGCGCAGCGCCTGGCGGCGTCGTCGTCGGCCGGCATAGCGCCGCTATGCCTCCCTCCTCCGCCTTGCCGGCCGCCCAGCGGATCCTCCGATGCCTTCGGAGAAGACTCAGGAGACGACACGGCCTCGCGTCGGCTGCTGTCTCGTGGTTGCTGAGCGGCCACGAAACAGCAGCCGAGGTCCCGGACGTCAGGGCCGCACGACGTACTTGCCGCGCGGATGCGGTCCGCTGACCGCCTCCAGCGCCCGCGCGGTCTCCGCGAGGGGATAACTCCCGGCGATCTCGATGACGATCCGCCCCGCCGCGGCATCGGCCACCAGTCCGGGAACCGCCTCGCGGCGATGCCGCCGCGACTCCTCGGTGCTGCCGCCGACCACGACGATCCCGTCGCCGGTCCGGCCCCACGCCGCGATGCTGACGATCCGGTCCGCGGGCACCAGCGCCAGCGATACGTCGATCGCCTGGTCGGAGCCCACCGTGTCGGCGACGGCGGTCACCGGCGTGGGTGCCGCGGCGTCGACCGCGGCCGCGAGATCGCCCCGGTAGTCGACGGGGATCGCGCCGAGTCCGCGCAGGTAGTCGTGGTTGGCGGCCGACGCGGTGGCGATGACGGTCGCCCCGGCGGCGACCGCGCGGGCGGTCACGATCGCCCCGACCGCGCCGGCACCGCCGTGCACCAGCAGCACGTCGTCGCCGGTGACACCCAGCGTCGCGAGGATGTCGGCCGCGGTGACGCCGGCGAGCAGCAGCGCCGCGGCAGAGTCGTCGTCGAGCCCGTCCGGGATGGCGTGCACGTTCGGTGCCGGAGCCGTCACGTACTCGGCGAACGCGCCGGTGGCCGGGTAGACCACCACGCGGTCACCCGGGCTGACCTCGGTGCCGGTGCCGGCCGCGTGCACCACTCCGGCCGCCTCCCCGCCGATCCGCAACGGCAGCTTGGCCGGGTCGTTGCCGACCTGCCCGCGGACCTGCTTGGCGTCGAACGGATTGACCCCCGCGGCGGTCACCCGCACCACCACCTCGCCGGGCCCGGGCTCGGGGACCGGCGTCTGGACCGCCGCCAGGGAATCGGCGGGTTCTCCGTACTGTGTCGCGACGATACTGATGGTCATGGGCGCCAGGGTAGCGTTAGGTTCGGAAACGGGCTGTCCACGAAGGGGAACGACATGCTGCCACTGAGCGTCATCGGCTGGATTCTGATCGGCGGCCTCGCCGGCTGGCTCGCGGCCAGGCTGATGAAGCGGACCGATTCGCTCGGTCTGCTGCTGAACGTGGTGGTCGGCGTGATCGGCGGCCTGGTCGGTGGTTTCATCCTCAAATTCTTCGGGGTCAACGTCGACGAGGCGGGCTGGGGCTTCAGCTTCCTGACCTGCCTCGGTGGTGCGTGCCTGCTGATCTGGCTGATGAGTCTGGTCAACTCCAAGCAGCGCAACTGACCCGGCGATGTCCGCGGCGGGACTGCTCGACGATCTGGCGGGGATCGTCGGCGGCGCTCACGTCCTGACCGATCCGGCGATCACCGCCGGATACCTCACCGACTGGACCGGCCGCTGGACGGGCGACGCCCTCGCCGTGGTCCGGCCCGGCAACACCGCCGAGGTGGCCGGCGTGGTACGACGCTGCGCCGGGTCCGGGGTCGCGATCTGTCCGCAGGGCGGCAACACCGGCCTGGTCGGCGGCTCCGTCCCGCCCGTCGGGATGTCCGCGATCGTCCTGTCCACCGCGCGGCTGGACTGGATCGACGACGTCGACGTCCCCGGTCGCGCGGTCGGCGCGGGCGCGGGGGTGCCGCTGGCCCGCCTGGAACGCCGCGTCCACGCCGCCGGTCTGGCCTTCGGGGTCGATCTCGCCGCGCGCGACAGTGCCACCGTCGGCGGCATGGTCGCCACCAACGCCGGCGGGATCCACGTGGTCCGGTACGGCTCGATGCGTGCGCAGGTCCTCGGTATCGAGGCCGTCCTCGCGTCCGGCGAGGTGCTGCGCCGCTGGCGGCCGCTCCGCAAGGACAACGTCGGATACGACCTGCCCGGGCTGCTCACCGGCAGCGAGGGCACCCTCGCGGTGATCACCGGGGTCCTCCTCCGGCTGGTCCCGCAGCTGCGGCGGACCGCGTCGGCGATCGCGGCGGTCGATCACCCGGCCGCCGCGCTGCGTATGCTGACCGCGATCGAGGAGGCCGGGCTGGTGGTCTGCGCCGCCGAGCTGATGATCAGGCGCGGCATGGATCTGCTCGCCGAGCACGGGCATCGTCGTCCGTTCGCCGACCCGCCGCCGTATCTGCTGCTGGTCACGGTCGAGGCCGCCGGGGCCGACCTCGCCGCGGCGCTGGAGGCGGCCGGTGTGGCCGACGCCGTGCTGGAGGAGGGCTCGGCCGCGCAGCTGTGGGCGGTCCGGGAGGCGCACACCGAGATCATCGCCCGCGCCAGCACCACCCCCGTCGTCAAGCTCGACGTGTCGGTGCCGCTGCCGGCGCTCGGTGATCTGATCGGCGCCGTCGACCCGCTCGCCGCCGAATTCGGTGCCCGGCACATCCCGTTCGGCCACCTCGCCGACGGCAATCTGCACGTGAACCTGCTCGACGTCGATCCGGCCCGCGCCGACGAGCTCACCGACCGGGTGCTGCGGGCCGTGACCGGGCTCGGCGGAAGCATCAGCGCCGAACACGGCGTCGGCCGGGCGAAGGTGCCGTGGCTGGATCTGTCGCGCTCGCCCACCGATCTGGCCGCGATGCGCGCGGTGAAGTCGGCGCTGGACCCGCGGGGGGCCCTGAATCCGGGCGTGCTGGGGATGGCGCCGGTGACGCCGCCTGGCCGGGGCCTGTGACCTCAGTTACTGTGAGTCGTAGTCACATGTAGATTTCGGGGAAGGCTGGACGATGGGCGAGAAGCGACTCGATCACGACGCGGTGATCGTCGGTGCGGGCTTCGGCGGCATGGGTGCCGGGATGGAACTGCGCAGGCAGGGCCTGGAGAACCTGGCGATCCTGGAGCGCGAGGACGATCTCGGCGGCACCTGGCACGTCAACCACTACCCGGGGCTCGCGGTGGACATCGCCTCGGTCACCTACTCGTACTCGTTCGAGCCCAACCCGCACTGGTCGCGGCTCTTCGCGCCCGGCGCCGAACTGAAGAAGTACGCCGAACACATCGCAGACAAGTACGACCTGCGACGGCACATGGAATTCGGCGTTGCGGTGGTCCGCGCCGAATGGGACGACGACGGCCGGTTCTGGACCGTCCACACCGACGACGGGCGCAGCCGCACCGCGCGCTATCTGGTGACCGCCACCGGATTCTTGAGCCAGCCGCACATCCCGGATTTCCCCGGGATCGGCGACTTCACCGGCGAGATCCTCCACACCACGGCCTGGGACGACGACTACGACGCCACCGGCAAGCGCGTCGCGGTGATCGGCACCGGCGCGACGGCGGTGCAGCTGATCCCCGAGCTCGCCCGGAAGGCCAAGGCGCTCACCGTCTTTCAGCGCACCCCGATCTGGGTGGTGCCGAAGATCGACTTCGCGATCCCGGACGGCGTGCAGACCCTGTTCGAGAAGGTGCCGCTGACGCAGAAGGCGGCCCGGCTGGTCAACACCTCGCTCCTGGAAGCGCTGATGGTCTTCGGTGTCCTGCACTTCAAGCAGGCCAAGCCCGGCAACAAGCTCGCGGCGCTGCTCTCGAAGGCGCACCTGCGCGCGCAGGTGCGCGACAGGAGGACCCGCCGGGAACTGACGCCGTCGTACGACTTCGGCTGCAAGCGGCCCACGTTCTCGAACACCTACTTCCGGGTGTTCAACCAGCCGAACGTCACGCTGCAGACGTCGCCGATCGAGCGGTTCACGCCGGGCGGGATCATCAGCGAGGACGGCACCGAAACCGAGATCGACACGCTGGTGCTGGCGACCGGATTCAACCTCTGGGACACCAACTTCCCGGCCTTCCAGATCATCGGGCGCGACGGCCGCGATCTGGGGAAGTGGTGGCGCGAGGGCCGCTTCCAGGCATACGAGGGTGTCGCGGTGCCCAAGATGCCGAATCTGCTGAGCCTGAACAGCCCGTACTCGTACAGCGGACTGAGCTACTTCACCACCATCGAGGGGCAGATGAAGCACATCGCCCGGCTCTTCACCGAACTGCGACGCCGCGGCGCCCACACCTTCGAGGTGACCGAGGACGCCAACACGCGCTACCTCGACCGCTCCACCAAGGCGCTCGACTCGTCGGTGTTCTACGCCGGGGACTGCGCGACGTCACGCAGCTACTACTTCAACCAGCACGGCGAGGCGACGCTCCTGCGCCCGTCGTCGACCCTCGCGACCCTGCACGAGATGGACAGCTTCCCGCTGGACGACTACTCGTACGCGTGAGAAGAGGCGTGGCCTCGACAAGGCCTCGTTCCTCGGCCTACTCAGCCGGCTGGACAAGGCCTCGTTGAGCCGGTCGAGTCCTTCGACTCCGCTCAGGAACCACCGGTCGAGTCCCGCGGGGTCGAGACTGAGTCGAAGCCACGTCCGGCGGATCAGCGCTGATTCTCGTCGGGCGACCGGTCGACGACGACGCCGTCGATCTCGATCGGCGCGGTGACCGCCCTTCGACTCCGCTCAGGAACCGCGGGCCGGTGTTTGGCCTCGTAGAGGGCCTGGGCGTCGGACAGGCGCACGATCTTCACCTTGTCGGCCAGCTTCGGGTCGAGTCCGTTGTTGCGCAGCAGGTGGCGCCGGTAGACGTCCTTCAGGGCGATCTGGAAGTAGAGTAAGGGGATCGCCAGGAGCAGCACCATGCCGCCGCGCACCCACCACGGCGCGGGGATGAAGCACAGGCCCACGGCGATCGGGACGAAGGGCACGAAGCCGCGGAGGAGATACCGCAGCGTGTTGCGCCGGCCGGTGATGTCGCGGCGCACCCAGTCCCGCATCGATTCGGGGAGCGGCCGCCCGAGCAGATAGCCCAGTCGCTGCAGCGGGCCCGGCCGGTGGTTCCTGAGCGGAGTCGAAGGGTGGTTCCTGAGCGGAGTCGAAGGGGTGGTACTCATCGCGCCGCCTCCAGCAGCTCGGGGCCGTTGTTGGCGACCCGGTTGACCAGGGGAGAGACCTCGCGGATCTCGATGGCGTCGGCCAGCGTCAGGTCGGGCGGGGCCAGCAGGCCGGGGTCGGCGGGATGGTCCGGGTCGAGCCAGGCGGCCCAGTACTCGAACGGCATGATCAGCGGCATCCGGTCGTGGATCTCCCGGTGGGCGCCGACGGCCTCGGTGGTCAGGATCGCCGCGCTGGAGATCCAGGCGTCGTCGTTCCCGGCTTCCCGGTCCTCGGGTGAGCGCCACGCCGTCCACAACCCGCCGATGAACAGTCGTGAACCGTCGCGCGGGGACATGTAGAACGGGATCTTGGTGGGCTTTCCCCGGCTGTCCAGGGGGCCGGCCTGCCATTCGTACCAGCCGTCCATCGGGAACAGGCAGCGCTTGTTCTTGGCTGCGGCCCGGAACGCCGGCTTCTCCGTCACGGTCTCGGCGCGGGCGTTGAACAGCAGCGGTCCCTTGCCGAACTCCTTGGTCCACGGCGGGATCAGGCCCCAGCGCATGGCGCGCACCCGACGGTCGACGGGCTCGGCGGCGTCGCCGCGTTCATGCCGGTCGACGACGGTCATCACCGTGGTGGTGGGTGCGACGTTGTAGTTCGGGCCGAGGTCGTCGGACTCCGGAACCTCGTTGCGGGCGTCGATCTCGGCGGCGAGCTTCGCCGGATCCGTCGCCACCGCATACCGTCCGCACATGTCCCCATTGTCGCACCCGCAGAAACGGACGAGGCGTCCAGTATGCTTGCGCCGCGGCGCTTCGGTCGGGCGCCAACGCACAGCGAAGGGACACCGTCGATGACTTCCGGAGTCGAGCCGCAGATCCTCACCTCGCCCAACGGCCCCACCCATGGCCTGGCCGCGTCGACCCTTGCCCTTGGCGCACCGGAGGCGATCCGGGCCGGCACGTTCTGGAACAGCCCCGAACGGCCGGACACCGGCCGGTTGGTGGCCTCGCGCGAGGAGAAGATAGAGCTGGCGCGGGACTGGAAGATCACCAGCAGCGAGTCGTGGCTGGAGGTGACCGACAAGACCCTCCGGGCGGCCTCCGCGGTCGCCGAACCCGGCGAGGAGGCGCTGAATATTCGGCACCACCTGCTCGTCGAGCGGGCCGCCAGCTACCTGTCGTTGGACGAGTGGCTGCCCGCTGTCGACGCCCAGCAGCAGGTGCGCGGTTGGGACGACGAACGGACCGATGCCGTCCTGCGCGCCGCGGTGAAGGCGTTCCACGCCGAACAGGCGCTGGCCGAAGAAGGACTCCTGCCGCCTGGCGAGTACGTTCGCAGTCTGTTCGCCTACGACTTCGCCGCCGCCGCACACCTGATCAACACCGGGGCACGTGCGGGCTTCTCCGACCCGAAGACGGTGAACGCCATGATCGACGCTCTCGGCGCGAATGCTGCCGCGATGTACCCGTCATGGCCGTCGTTCGGTGCCGCTTATGTCCTCGCCCACTCCATGTTCGACGGCGGATACCCGAGCGATCAGGTATTCCGGAAAGCCGCGGACATCACGAAGCTGCTGCTGTCGAGCACGGCGAGCCCGTGGACGAACATTCCGTACCCCGCGGGCCGCTGACGGCGGCGATGCACGGAAGGTGGACGTCGGACCGCGGCCCGGTCCCGCGATGAACGAGCTACTCGAGCGGTACGTGCAGACCCGCGGCGACGATGACCCGCCGTGGCCGGTACCGGCCACGCTGGCGGCGGCAGCGGCCGGTGAACTGCGTGCGCAGCCCGGCGGTGCACTGTACGGCGAGACCGCGCAGGCCTTCGCCCTCGGCGCATCGATCGCACTGACCCGCGGCGCGTGCTGGAACGCCCTGGACCTGCCGGACTGCTCGGTCTACGACGCCCGCGTGATCCTGTCGGCCGAGCTGGGAGTGAACAATCCCGGCGACTGGGTGGGGTACCTGAGCGGAGTGCTCGATCCGGCGTCGCCCGGCGACATCGAGGCGATCCTGCAGGTGCGTGCCGACCTGATCCGGGCGTGCGGTGGTGACCTTCCGGCAGCGTGGGTCGACGGACTGCACGACTGGCTGCACCGCACCGAGCAGTCCGACAGTGCCCATGAGCGGCTTGCCCAGCTGGCCCCGCGGATCACCGAGGTCGACGCCTGGCTCACCGGCGCGGGGCTGCAGGCCGCGGGCAACCACGTCAACACCGTCGTGGGATATCAGGCGGCCTACGCGGTCTCCACGATCTGCCTCGGGGCCAAGGCAGGGTATGCCGATCATGCGGCCGTCACCCAGTCGCTGCTGGCCGCGCGCGACCTGATCGGGACGCGCTGCGCGTCCTGGCATGAGCACGCGGTCTCCGTGGTCGCCGGCGCGACGTTACTGGCGAATCCGGGGGAGGAACATCGCCGGTTCGAGAGCGTCCTGTCCGCGGTGGCGACCTGCCTCATCGACCCGGAGAGCCCGTGGCGGGTTCTCCGGTTTCCCCTAGCGGACCTGAATATCGACGACTTCGAGGAGCAGTCATGGGACTTCTGAATTCGATCAAGAGAACGCCGGGCCGGATCCGGCAGGAGAAGCTGGCGAACAAGAAGGACACCAGGGAGGAGATAGACGCCGCGATCCGGCGCGACTACAGCGCGATTCCGTGCGCGGCGCTCCCGGACGGACCGCTGTACGGGCCGCTCGCCCAGGGCCTGGCGGTGGTCTGTCCGATGAGTGTCAGCCACGGCGGATGGTGGAATTCGCTCACGTCGGTGGGCCACATGGAACCCCGAGAAGGCCTGGACCTATACGGCATCACCGACGCCGAGGGCTGGATGAACGCATTGAACTCGCTGGTCAATAGCGGCTGGGGTGACTGGCACTCCTACGAGGCGGTCCAGATCCGTACACGCTACAAGCGTGCGCGCGAGTTGCCGACCATCACCGACGCCGATTGGGCGTCGGCGATCGACGCGGAGGTGGCGGGCGCCGGCGGCTCCCCGGAGTTCGCCGAGGCGCTGCGCGGGGCCATCCCCGGGATCCGCCGGGCCGAGGACACCGTACGGATGTCGCAGTTGCTCGGCGCGGACGAGGAAGCCGAGGCCCTCGACGGCTACGACTACCTCAGGGCCGGTGCGGTCGCGAAATGGGGTGTGAATGTGGGCTACGGAGAGAAGCATGTGGTCGCCAACGTCGCCATGATGTGCCGGGACTCGGCGTCAGATCTGTACTCGGGCTGGCGCGAGTACGCGATCGGCTGCAACGTCGGGCGGATCGTCACCTATCCGGACACTTGGGGCAACGGCATCGCCGACGCGCTGTTCATGATGCGGCCGCTGTTGGACAACCCCGAATCGCCGTGGAACAACATCCCGTTCCCGGCGGAGCGTGTCCTGCCGGCGGACGATGACCAGCCCGGGGACTGAGTGTTCGGGAACAACTGTGCCCGTCGCGGTGTTGACCTGACTCGATAGGCGACTACGGACAACGCCTCGGAGGTGACGCCAGACATGACGATCGCAGTCCTGCACGACAGGCCGCAACCCATGCGCGCAAAGCTAGACTTGATCCAGCACATCTCCACAGAAGGGACCCTTGTGCCTGACGAGGCCACCGATGCTCCAGAGACCCCGGAGGAGCTCACCGCGCGGTTCGAGCGGGACGCTCTGCCGCTGCTCGACCAGCTCTACGGTGCCGCGCTGCGGATGACGCGTAACCCGGCGGACGCCGAGGATCTGGTGCAGGAGACCTACGTGAAGGCCTTCTCGGCGTTCTCGTCGTTCAAGAAGGGCACCAATCTCAAGGCGTGGATGTACCGCATCCTCACCAACACCTACATCAACTCGTATCGCAAGAAGCAGCGGCAGCCCGCGCAGTATCCGACCGACGAGATCACCGACTGGCAGCTCGCGGCGAACGCCGAGCACACCTCCACCGGCCTGCGGTCGGCCGAGGTGGAGGCGCTCGACGCCCTGCCCAACAGCGAGATCAAGGACGCGCTCGGGCAGCTGCCGGAGGATTTCCGGATGGTCGTCTACTACGCCGACGTCGAAGGACTCCCCTACAAGGAGATCGCCGAGATCATGGACACCCCGATCGGCACCGTGATGTCCCGGCTGCACCGCGGCCGCAAGCAACTGCGGGAGCTTCTCGCCGACGTCGCGCGCGAGCGCGGTATCGGCCGCGCGAAGAGCGAGGCGACCCGATGACCGCCGGCACCCCGGACCACGGGGAACGGCTCGACTGCTCGGCGGTACTCGCCGACATCTTCCTGCTGCTCGACAACGAGTGCGACCTCAACGCCCGCGCACGGCTGCAGGAGCACCTCGAGGAGTGCCCGTCGTGCCTGGAGCACTACGCGGTGCAGCAGCAGATCAAGGAACTGCTTCGGCGCAAATGCTGCGAGGCCGCGCCGGAGGGCCTGCGGGAACGACTGCGCGTCGAGATCCGGCGAACCGTGATCGTGCAGCAGACGACGATCCGCGCCGACCCGAGCGCTCCCTAGCCTCGGCAGCGATGCGAACGGCCCGGCCCCGAGTGATCGGGGCCGGGCCGTCGTCGTCTTGTCTATGCGAAGACTCAGGCGTTCGGGCGGTTGCCGTGGTTGGCCTTGTTCTTCTTACGTGCACGCTTCTTGCGTCCGCGCTTACCCATGACGGACCTCCTGACATCTCTAGGGAAAAGATCATCGATGATTCTGTCACGCCGCGGCCGGTCGGCGTTAATCGCCTGATCTACGATGGGCGACGATGGCCACCCTTCACGACCTGCTCGCCGAGCACACCGACCTGTCCGATCCGGCCGCGCTGCACCTGCAGCGGCTGGTGGCCGAGTGGCAGCTTCTGGCGGATCTCTCCTTCGCCGACTACGTGCTCGCCGTGCCCGGCGCCGACCACCGGCAGGTGTACGTGGCGCAGGTGCGCCCCAACACCGCATCGACCCTGTTCCCGCACGACGAGGTGGGCCACCGCGTCGACTCGCCGGCCAGCCCGCAGGGCGCCAATCCGTTCGTGACCCGGGCCTTCGTCAGCGGGCGGATCGAACGGGACGACGTCGCCCGGCGATTCGGCGACCTGCTGGTGGAGCGCATCGCCGTGCCGGTGACCTTCGGCGGCGAGGTGATCGCGGTCCTCGGCCGGACGGGTGACGCGTCCGGGACGCTGCCCCCGTCGCCGCTGGAGTCGGCTTACCGGGACGCCGCCGACGCACTGTGCCAGATGGTCGTGGAGGGCACCTTCCCGCTCGACGAGGCGAACACGCTCGGCCTCTCCACGCCGCGCGCCGGCGACGGCTTCATTCGTCTGGACGCCGGCGGGCGAGTGGTCTACGCCAGCCCGAACGCGGTCTCGGCGGTGCATCGGATGGGCTGGACCGCCGAACTCGGGCACGCCCGGCTCGCCGACGTCTTCGCCCAGCTGCTCACCGATCCGTTCGACGCCGTCGATGTGGCGGCCACGCTGTCGGCGGCCTGCGGCGAGCGCGACGGTGGAACCGGCGCCGCGCTGCCCGCGGCCGACCTGCCGCTGCGCATGGAACTCGACGCCAGACGGGCCAGCGTGCTGATCCGCGCGGTGCCGCTGCGCAGTCGTGGGCAGAGCCGGGGTGCGGCACTGCTGATCCGAGACGTCACCGAGGTGAAGCGCCGCGACCTGGCGTTGATCAGCAAGGACGCCACCATCCGGGAGATCCACCACCGGGTGAAGAACAATCTGCAGAGCGTTTCGGCGCTGCTGCGGTTGCAGGCGCGGCGGTCCGGGAACGCCGAGACCACGGTGGCGCTGACCGAGGCGGTGCGCCGGGTCTCGTCGATCGCGCTGGTGCACGAGATGCTGTCGGGCAGCGTGGATGAGGAAGTGGATCTCGATGCGGTGGTCGACCGGCTGATCCCGACCCTGGCCGACGTCGGTGCGCCGAGTCCGTTCGCCGCGACGATCCGGGTGCGGCGGGGCAGTCGTCTCGGCGTGCTCCCGGCCGACCTCGCCATGCCCCTCGTGCAGGTACTCACCGAGGTCATGCAGAACGCGATCGAGCACGGGTTCACCGGTGAGACGCCCGCGCCGACGATCGTGGTGGACGGCGAGCGCGACCTGCGCGGTCTCACCGTCCGGGTGACCGACAACGGGGTGGGTGTCCCCGCCGGCTTCGATCTGGACTCCTCAGACCGGCTGGGCCTGCAGATCGTGCGCACCCTGGTCTCGAACGACCTCGGCGGCCGCATCTCGATCGGCCCGAATCCCGGCGCCCCCGGCACGCTGGTCGAGTTGAAGATCCCCCTGCACTGACCGGTTGTCCGTACCGTGACGTCTTCCGGCCGGTGCGGCCGCGGCGTCGGCGGGATGCGCAGGCCGGAAAGCCGGCCCGAGAAAATACGTCACAGTCGGGTCAGAACAGAAAGAAGCCCGGCCGTGAAGAGATCGGCCGGGCTTCTCGCTTGTCGCCGGAGCGTGCTCCGGCGGGGTCTCAGACCGCGCTGCGGGCGCGGGTGCGGGCGTTGCGGCGCTTGAGAGCGCGACGCTCGTCCTCGCTCATGCCGCCCCAGACGCCGGCGTCCTGACCGGTCTCGAGCGCCCAGCTCAGGCACTCGGCGGTCACCGGGCAGCGCTGGCACACCAGCTTGGCATCGGCGACCTGCGCGATGGCCGGGCCGCTGGTGCCCACCGGGAAGAACAGTTCCGGGTCCTCATCGCGACAGATGGCCTTGTGACGCCAGTCCATTTCATCTCTCCTTGCGGCATGACTCCAGGCGCACCACTTCATGGCGGCGCGTTGGAGCTCGTGGGTTGCTACGGGCTGTTAACAGCAGGTGCCTCACCTAGCAGGCGGCCGGTGACCCGGTGCGCTGGGGGCGGGAGTTTTGCTGTCTGTTACCGTTGTACTACCCTGTGCCGACATTTGGCTAGGGGTATTTTCTGATTGCCGGATAGATCACAAGGGGTTGCAATCAGTCGACACGGCAGTTACCCGTAGGTAACGAGCGGGTGTACGACGCTGTGACCTGCGGGAATGTCGGTAAGTCCTATTCGGGCTGTGCGGCGGCGACGTGCAGTACGTGCTTGCGGGTGCCGAACTCCAACTCGGTGTACCGGCCCAGGTAGTCGCCGTCCATCTGCACGTCGGCGGGCTCGGCCCCGGTGAAGCGGACCCACTCGACGTCGTCGTCGCGGAACAGATGCCGTGCGTGCGGGTTGTCCGAGCCGCGGAGCAACTGGCTGCCCAGGGCGATGTTGCGCAGGATCCCGACACTGGTGGCGGCGAACACGCCGAGGCCGTGATCGAAGTCGGTGTGCGGGTTGGTGGCGATCGGCCGCGTGCCGAAGTAGGTCCAGGGCCCGGTATTGCTGACGAAGCCGAAGCGCACCCCCTCGATCGGCTCGCGGTCGGGCACCGTAACGGTGAAGACCGGCGGCGTGACCGACGACGAGAAGAACGACGACACCGTGGTCGCGAAGTAGCGCTGGGCGGTGGCCTTCTTGCCCTTGCGGCGCTTGTCCTCCATGCGGCGCACGACGATCGCGTCCATCCCCATGCCCGCGTTGAACAGGAACCAGCGGTTCAGCGTGTGGCCGAGGCTGATCGGCCGCCGGCTGCCGGAGTCGAGCAGTAAGATCAGTTGTGCGGTCGCGACGATCGGGTCGCGGTCGATGCCGAGAGCGCGGGCGAAGACGTTGGCGCTGCCCCCGGGGATCACGCCGAGCGCGGGGAGGTCGGCCGGATCGACGGGCGACGGCCGATCGGGCGCGCCGAGGATGCCGTTGACCACCTCGTTGACGGTGCCGTCGCCGCCGTGCACCACCACCGCGTCGTATCCGTCGGCGGCGGCGCGGGCACCCAGCTCGCCGGCGTGTCCGCGATGCGTGGTGTGCTCCACGTCCACGTCGTACCGCGCGCTGAGGGTGTTGGCCAGGGTGTCCCGGCCGGCCGCGGTGGTGAAAGTGGCAAAAGGATTGGTGACCAGCATGACGCGCACGAGCAACCAGCCTACCGGTGGTGCCCGGCGCGGCCCGGTGCGGCCGGGGTCAAATAGGGTAGGGGCGTGAGCGATTCCGATTCCGCCCCGGTCGAACCCCGGCCGTCGTCCACGATCCCGGCGACCCTGCGGGCGGCGGGCGGCATCGTCTCGGCCCAAGGCCTGGCGGGCCTCTCCGTCGCGGTGGTCTACCTGATCCTCGCGCTCGTCGGGCACCACCACGAGTCGTGGGTCAGCGGCCCCGGCACCGCGCTGTGGTTCATCTGCATCTTCGGCGGCGTGCTGGCCGGCGGGATCGCGCTGTATCACGGACGGCGCTGGGGGCGTGCGATCGGCGTCATCACCAACATCCTGCTGATCCCGGTGGCGTGGTCGCTGCTGACCGGGTCGTCGTTGCTGGTCGACCACTACCAGGCGCTGTTCGGGGCGCCGCTGATGATCATCGTGCTCGTCGTCCTGGGACTGGTCTTCGCGCCGGTGTCGGTCCACTACCTCGCCGGGCACGACCTGCCGCCGGACGCCTGACAGGGCCGGAAGGCCCTGTGCGGGCCGACACATTAGGGTGGTGGGCATGACGCGCACGCTCGCCATCGCCAACCAGAAGGGCGGGGTCGCCAAGACCACGACCACGGCCTCCGTCGGGGCGGCCCTGGCCGACCTGGACGTGTCGGTACTGGTCGTCGACCTGGATCCGCAAGGCTGCCTGACCTTTTCGCTCGGACACGACCCCGATTCGCTGAGTAAGTCGGTCCACGACGTCCTCCTCGGCGCCGAGGACATCGCCGATGTGCTGCTCGACACCGACGACAATGTGACCCTGCTGCCGGCCACCATCGACCTCGCCGGCGCCGAGGCGCTGCTGCTGATGCGGCCGGGCCGCGAGTACGCGCTCAAGCGGGCGCTCGCCGAGGTGGCGCAGGACTTCGACGTGATCCTGATCGACTGCCCGCCGTCGCTCGGCGTGCTCACGCTCAACGGGCTCACCGCCGCCGACGAGGTGGTCGTGCCGTTGCAGTGTGAGACCCTCGCGCACCGCGGTCTGGGGCAGCTGCTCCGGACGGTCACCGAGGTGCAGCAGATCACCAACCCGGAACTGAAGACCCTGGGCGCCATCGCCACGCTGTTCGACGCCCGCACCACGCATTCGCGCGACGTGCTGTCCGACGTCGCCGATCGCTACCAGCTGCCCGTCTTGGATCCGCCGATCCCGCGGACCGTGCGCTTCGCCGAGGCCTCGGCGTCGGGCGCATCGGTGATGCGCGGGCGCAAGAACAAGGGCGCCACCGCCTACCGGGAACTCGCCGAGAACCTGTGGGGGCACTGGAACGGCAAGGATCTGCGGACCTTCGAGCTGGGCGGCTGACCGCTCGATAGCCGAGCGGGATTGTCCGGACTCCGCTGGCAGGTGTGACTGGGCTCTTCGAGGCTACGCAGCTTTCTGGTCAGGGCGCTGAGGCGTTGTTGACCGCAGGTCTACCCGCAGCAGCCGTACACCCAGCCGGAGCAGTACGCGCCGCCGCAGGACTACGTGCTGCCGCAGGACTACCCGGGGGCCGGCTATCAGCCGTCGGCCGCGCCGGTTCCGCCGGTGCCCGAGGTGCCGCCGATGCCGCAGCGGGGTCGTCGGGGTCCCGCCACGGATGATGGTGCCCATACCGGTGGTCAGCCGGTTTCGGAACTGCTCAACCGGCTCCGTGAGGGGTCGGGTGGCGGGTCGTCGAGCGGTCGCCGCCGCCGCGACTGACACCGCGCCTCAC